>JANLYH010000067.1:0-6013 GCA_031365545.1 Pyrinomonadaceae bacterium
ACGCGTGCGAAAACTGTGACCAAGCGCCTTGAGCTGCAGCTGTAACTCCTGGAAGTTGTAGATCTCACCGTTGAGGACGACACCCACCGTGCCGTCTTCATTGAAAATTGGTTGATGTCCGCCTTCGATATCGATGATGCTGAGCCGGCGCATCCCGATAACTAACGAACCATGCCGGCCGTCCACTCCCTTTGTGTCATGTTTGCCGGAAACGCCACTGTCTTCTAAATCCGAATTCCGAAATCCGAATTCCGCAATTCCAGAGTCATCCGGCCCACGATGAAGCATAGTCGGGTTCATCCGCCGCACCAGCGCCGCCGGGTGACCCGATCCGCTCAAATCAACTACTCCACAAATTCCACACATCTTAGTTGCACAAAATCTTTCACGGCCTAAGACACTACGACCTCGGAACCAGCGCTGCGGGAATCACGTGTCGTCTCTGACAACGGATCCAAATGCGTGTTGATCGGCGAGCGTTCATTGGGATAGCTAATAGATGAAGACCATCGCTGCGCCGGTCTTTCGACAAACCAATACAGCAAGTAGGCAGCAACTATTGCAACTCCCAAAGCCAGCAACACAGTCAGAACTTTTCCTCCCATGGTATGAACAAACCGCAGGCTCAGCCCGACCACCCTTCCGCCCACGGGAACGTGCAACAAGTAGAGTGAGTAAGAAATTGCTCCAAGAAACTTAAGCAGCGCAAACTTCTTTAATCTCACGAATGCGATCACACAGGCGGTTCCGAGCCCAAGGGCGCCCACTCCAAAACCGAGGGTTAGCGCGGCTCCTGCTCCAAGAGCCAACAGCATCGCCAGGTAACCCTTGAGGCCAACCAGCCTGGTCCAATACTGGAAGGTTGCGATTCCCAACATGAAGAGAAAGAGATAGTGAAAGATGAACGAAATCGAGGGTACCAGGAACGCCAGTATTCCCAGCGCGATGAAACTGAGCATTCTTATTTCGAGCCGCGAACTTGAGAGCAAGGGAAACACAAATCCGACAGCTAAGTAGTATTGAAACTCGATCGCCAAGGTCCAGAAAACGGGATTGAGCCACTGATATCCAAAGAAGACATTCAGGTAGGCGAAATGAAGTAGCACCTGCGGAATGGAAAGATGGGGCGTTTGACCGCGAAACGATGGAGACATCGCTGATAGATAGCCCAGCACAATTGTGATTGCGATTGCCGCAAGGTACGGCGGGTCGAGACGCACAATTCTCTTCAACACGAAGGTGAAATAGTGTCCCAGTTTGTATCCTGAATTATGAAGGGAATAGGGAATAACAAAGCCAGAGATTACGAAGAAAACGTCAACGCCCATCCAACCGTAAATCCCAGACGCCCTGAGCCAACCGCTCGCAAGAAATTCCGGGTTGCCATTCGTAAAATGAAACCAGCAGACCGAGAGGGCGGCCAGCCCGCGCAGGGCGTCTAGTGATTCAATGCGGCGAGACGTTGCCATTTCTCTCAGAGCCTTCTGCTCGCGTCTTCTAATGCAGGCGGTGTAACTTGCGGTAGCTGGCTGCGTCTTTCTCAGGCGCATGCCCTTGAACGTCGTGATCGATTAAATGCAGAGACAACAACAATTCTGCCAGGGCCCGCTGAAATGCGTAATAGAATCCCGCCCAGCCGTCCGTGACGCCCCCGCGAATGATGAGACAGTAAAAGAGCATAGCCGCCGGCGCCACCACTCGCCAGCGCCTGACGCGATTAGTCCAACTCAAACTCCCTTTGTCCGCCGAGAGAAGCTTGTCCGCCTCCAACTTCGTGTAGCGCGACTGCGCTTCCAACCAGCGACTGAGCGACTTGCGATCGTCATGAAGAATCGGCGCGCGCAAATTCTCAACGCGGCCGTCGACTGCCAGTCGGTGCGTGTGGCCGTCCTGAATATAAGAAGCGTTGTCCCTGCGGTAGAGCACCGTCACTGGCGGATAAACTCCGCTTCGGATTCGTTTGCCCTCAATGCAGTAGATAAACTTCGCGCGATACCCGTCAACCCCCGACCTAGGGCTGAAGGTTTGCAGTTCGGCTGACAAGTCTTCCGTCAAAACGTAATCGGCATCCAGCCCCAACACCCACTCCGAATCAATGCCTGTTTCCTGCAAACCAAAATTCCATTGGTTCTCGTGGGAATCAAACTTGCGCTGGTAAACACGCACTTGCGGAAAACCCTTTACGATCTCGAGCGTCTCGTCATCGCTGAAACTGTCGACCACAACTATGTCGCGCGCCCAGCGCAATTGCTCCAGCGTGCGACGGATGTTCGCAGCTTCGTTGTAAGTCAGAATAAGCGGCGTGATTTTATTGAGCATCAAGTTATCCAACAGAGACTTGTTGCATCGAAAATGCTCAATTCACTAGTCTCGCCGGACTCTCGCAGCCGGACAATAAGAAGCAAGCGTCTTTGAAAAAAAGCGAGGTACAGGAAGGTAATATCACTCCAGGAGAGTAGCCATAAAAATCTACGCGCGAGAACCCGTTGGCGCGAAACAAATCAATTATCGGATATTCTCCATCACGTCCCCAGTAACCCTCGGAGTTATCCAAGATGACAGCGCCGCTTTGGCGCAGAAATGAAATGGACATCCTGGCGCATATCAACCTATCGAGACCGTCGATCACAATGACGTCAAACTTGGATTGCTCGAGTTGGCTCGGAACATCAGCCGCCCCATCGTCAGTCAAGACCAAGCGCACGTTAGCGGGCACTTGTTGTAGAACATAGTTGTACCAGTTGGCGTCGCTTTCAAATGAGACGACGCTCTTAGCCTGCTCTGCCCACCAAAGAGTTGACTGGCCTGAACCAAACTCCAGCACCGATCTATCCGTCAGCTGTTTCTGTCGCAGGAAGTCAATCGCCGGGTAGGTGTACCACGGCACCGCTTTACCCGACTTATCTACTGCCTTTGATCGAAGAGAACTCCGAAAATGCCCGGACTGGTAACTGAAGGCAATTGGTGTTAGCGCACCCGTGCTCACTGCGCGAAGAGCCCTGAAGAGCGGCGGCGGAAGACACTTCTTGAATATTCTGGCGGCGCGATGAACGAACAATTTAACCCCCAGTAACTAGACTTTCGGCTCTCGTCATGAACTATCGCGCTCCGGCTAGTTTCCACTTGCCGCAATTGAGCTATACATTTCATTCAACCGCAAAGCCACTCGTTCACATGAAAACTCACGCGCCAGATTTTTTCCGGCCTTCCCGCGTCTTGCGCGTTCGGTTTCGCTGCCCAGTGCTTCTGCCAGAGTATCTTCTATCGCCGAGGTTCTTACCGGCGATATCCAGCCGGCGCCGGCGGCCTCGATCTCGTTCGCCAGGTTGACGTGCGGGCTCACTAACACCGGCACGCCCACCGCGAGCGACTCCATCACACAAAGCCCGAAGTTTTCGTGATACGAAGGCAGGGCCAACAACGAAGCCCGCCGCAAGAACGCATCCTTTTCGTCACCTTCAAGCCAACCCGGAAAAAATACGACGTCTTCAGCCTGGCGGGCGGAAACCTTTAGCTTAATTGCTTGCACATATTCTTCCGAGCCTTCACCCGCGAGCACGAGTCTCCATTCTTGAAAATCTTGCCTGGCAATGAGCGATATGAAGGCATCAACGAAAATATCCAGGCCCTTCTTTGGATGGAGCCTTGAAAGCACTAACACGTATGGATGTCCAACGAGTTTGGGAAGCTTGTGCAGAAGTAGATGAGTACCGTTCTGTCGTGCGTCCAGGTCGGTTTCAACTCCTAAAGGTATCACTTGGCCGCGACCTAGACCGAGAGATTTTTCGGCGGCTAACTTTTCGGCGAGCGCGGTATAGTGTACGCCTGCTGCCCCTCGCAGCATGCGTTTGCCGGCAAGTTGCCAGAACAGGAATTTGCGCAGCGGTTTCTGCTTCATGCTCCAGGGATCGAGCGTGCCTAACGGCCTGACAACATATGGAACTTTGTGTTTGCGGCAGGCGCTGGCGGCGGCAATGCAGGCGTGATTGAAGACTGCGTGAATATGAACTACGTCAAACCTCGCGACGTTTGCATCCAGCCAGGCAGCCAGCGGTTTGGAATACTTGAACGAGTCGCCCCACTGTACCGGGAACAAAACAGTTGCGATGCCCCTGTAATAGTTTCGAGTTTCAAGTTTCGAGTCATGAGTTAGGTCCCGGGAACTTGAAACTTGAAACTCGGAACCCGAAACTCCGTCGTCAGTGGTCGCAATCAAGACTTCAGTCCCTTGGGCTTGCAAGGAGCGACACATCGAAATAATTGCCTGGCCTGGTCCTCCGGAACGCTCCGAGATGGAGGGAATGACGTGGAGAACTTTCATCCGCTATTTGCGATATCCTTCAGTTCCTCGAATTCTCGACCAGCATCAACAATAGACCCTGGTGTCAACGCCGCGTAACGAGAAGCTAAGGCTTATCGGAGATCGAGCGAACTTCACCCGGAAACAACGCCGCAGCCAATCGCTCCTGAAAATGCTTCGCCGTATAATGCTCTTCGTAACGCCGGCGCGCCTGTTGCGACCATTGCTCCCACTCCGAGCTTTCTCCAAGCAGCCGGCAAATCGAACTGGCCACTTCGTCTTCGCTAACCGGATTGGCGGCCAAGCCCGCTTCAGGTGGGTTTACGACTTCGCGTCCGGCATCCAAAGTGCTGACGAGGCAGGGTCGCCCGTCGCGCATTGCCTCAAGGTAAACTAGCCCAAAACCTTCGGCACGGCTGGGCATCACCAAACAACGACAGTCGCGCAGGAGCTTTTCCTTTGTCTCCTCTGAAACGAGTCCCCAGAATCGCACCTGCTGTCTCAGATTTAGCTCGTTTACTAATTGTTCGAGGTCGCTTCGCAGGTCGCCGTCGCCCACAATCCAAAGTTCCGCGTCTGGCACGGTTCTGAGCACGCGAGGCCAGGCCTTGATCACTTCACGATGTCCCTTGTAGTCCTCGTCCTTCGATAGACGGCTCAACATCAACGCAGCCGGCCTGGTAGCTGGAACGGGCGTTTCGCCGCACAGCGGCCCTCCGATTCCGAGGGGCACCGTCAGATGTGGCTTGTCTGCATACTGGCCATTGAACTTAAGAAAGTTTTGCCAGGTATGATCGCTGATGCTGAGAAACAGATCGACTTTATCCAACTGTTTGCGAGTAAGGCCGCGTTGTGCTTTCCACGCTTCAATGCCGAGCAACATCACCACCACGCGAACTTTAGAAAAACGGAAAAACGGAAGCAGTCGCAACAGGCCCAGATGCCAAACGAAAACAAAATCATGGGACCAGCTTCGAGTCAGCGCGTGGTAGATAGCTTTTCTCTTCGAATTGAAGACCAGCGCTTCGTTCCCATTCTTTGCTGACGCGCCGTGGTTCTCGTTCGCATAGACAAGTAAAGTTGGTGCGATCTTCGCATGTTCGGTCACCGCGTCCCAGGCAATGCGTGCACTCGCCTGAACTCCGCCGACGGCGTCGGCCCCAAAATAAGGAAACAGGCCCAACACTCTTGCATTCAGGGAATTCATTTCGGGGCGAGCAGGGCTGCGCGGTTCACCGTCCCAGCAGCGCGACCAAAACTGCGTGAGCGCAATCCCTGGATGCGAATGATCGGAAGCATCACAATCAAGGTGACGACCACTTGTTGCATTATCCCGCCGACATATTGCGCCATCTGTGATTCGACCGCGAGAAATTGCGGCAACAGGATGATGCCGATGCCGGTCATCAGTGCGCCGGCAGTTAGTCCCAGGAAACTCCTTTGATAAAAATCAAAGAAGATGCCAGCCAGAAACATGACGGCAATCACTCCGACCCAACCGAAGTTGATGAAGCCCTCAGTCAAAAGTCCCACGGAAATTGAAACCCTGCTCAGGTCCTCTTCGGAGGATAAACCGTAGGCGACCTGGTAATACTGGTTCGCCTCGCTCATCGAAGGTTTGTCAGGCCAAACTAGTCGGGGAATCCAGGTGATCGCCATGTAGGAATAGAGCCAGCCATACTGGTAGGGAACGACTGAAGGAGTCTGCTCAAT
>JANLYH010000079.1:0-12657 GCA_031365545.1 Pyrinomonadaceae bacterium
GACAACTTCGAGATCATCACATCGCCAGCAGAGTTTGATGCTGTGCTTGAGGCTGTGAAGAAAGCCGGCGTGGAGCCGCAGGTAGCTGAAGTCGAGATGGTCCCCAAAGAGTACAAGAAGCTCGAAGGCGCTGAAGCCAAACAAATGTTGAAGCTAATGGAAGCGCTGGAAGACCACGACGATGTGCAGAAGGTCTCAGCAAACTTCGACATTAGTGAAGCCGACATGGCAGCGGCGTAGGAAAAGTGGTGAGTGATGAGTGATGAGCAAGCAGCTCGTCCTGCCGGATAACCCTACGATCTTCCTGCTGTTTGCTCCTGCAGATCGCCATTAGCCGGACCTTGAATGACTTTACCCAGGGCATCGTAGCGCGAGCCATGGCAGGGGCAGTCCCAGGTGTTTTCCAGCGTATTCCACTTGACGATACAACCGAGATGTCTGCAGACGGCAGAGAACTCGTGGACTTCGCCCTGGGGATCTCGATAAACAGCGACCTTGCTTAGCCCGCGCGAGATGATCGCGCCAGCGCCCGCCTTCACTTCATCTACAGAATCTACATCTCCGGCCACGACGAGATCCGTATACTGCATCGCCACATTCAAACTCTGTTTGGCATACTCGGGGAGGGCTTTCAACGTGATGCGCGACGGATCATAAATCTTCTCCCAGGGATTCTTGCGACCCATGATCAAGTCCGTGAGCAGAAGTCCCGCAATAGTGCCATGCGTCATCCCGTTGCCTGAGTCGCCGGTTGCAATAAATACATTGTCTTTGTCCATGGGGTTGCGGCCGATGAACGCCAAGCCGTCTATCGGTTCCATAACCTCTCCAGACCAGCGATATTCAATGCCTTCCACCATTGGGAAGCGATGACGCGTCCAGCGTTCGAGCGCGCCGAAGCGCTTGTTGGCGTCGTCCTGCTGGCCCGTTTTATGATCCTCGCCGCCAACGATCAAAACGTCATACGCCGCAGCGCCCTTGCCGACGGTTTCTATTCTCAGGTAGTGATAGGGATCAGGCGTGTCCCAGTAGAGCCCGCGCGTGACTGACCCTTTCGGGACGCGCGCCCCAATCACATAAGTTTGATAGGCCACCTGCTTGGTATGTATCGCAATCAGATCGTTGACCGGCGTATTGGTAGCCACCACCACTGCGCTGGCAGTGACCACGCCGCCATTGCTCGTCTCCACCCGCGCCTGCTTGCCACCTTCGATCTCCTTGGCGTGAGTGCCGGTGTAGATTCGACCACCTTTTTGCTTGATAGCTTTTGCGAGCCCCGTCAAATACATCAGCGGATGAAACTGGCCCTGCCGTGGGAAACGTAACGCCGGTCCAGTGTCGTACGAGTCCCAGGGAACTCTCTCGACCTTTTCAATGTCAGTTAATCCCGCTTTATGCACCGCCACCAACTCTTCATCAAGAATTTTCTGAGACTCGCGCGGTGGCACAAACAGGTAGCCGTCGAGCCTTTCAAATTCACAGCTAATGGCTTCCTGCGTAACGATGGCCTCAATCGCATTGATAGCCGCGGTATGACTTTCAGCGGCCAGACGCGCACCCTCCTCTCCGTGAAGTCGCTCAAGCTCGAAATAGCGATCGTCAAGGGCATTGACCAGATGCGCTGTTGTGCGTGCAGTCATGCCGCCGCCGATCGCACCGTCGTCTAATACGACTACTGACTTACCTTCATTAGCCAGCAGATACGCCGTCGTCATGCCGGCGATTCCCGCGCCGACTATGCACACGTCCGCAGTTATTCGTTCTGTAAGAGCTGACTCCAGCGGCACTTCAGCTGTGTCCATCCACACGGATCTGCTTTGCTCAAAACTCTTTTTCATTGGAGAACTCCTTCATTCGGTGTAGCCATATGGTACGACCGCAGAACGCGTGTGGTCTCTTTACGTACCCGTGGCCCTGGGTTGTCTGGGCAACTGGTTGGGGACACTTCATTACTAGCAACCGAGAGGCCGTTGGCAGCGTCGTAGTTCGGCGTGCAGTCAGCACCGAGCGAATTTGAGTTGACAGGAGAAACGTGGAGGGGCTAACGTGCCATACAGAACGTCGCTGCGGTTAATGGTCATGAAACCAACCAAAAACATCTACGCTTATTCTTATTGGTGGCTCTCCGGAGGGAGGGGCAGGGAGAAGGCTGTTCGGCGTGAGATGACGTAAAGCGACTGAGAACAGAATTTCTGAACCGGCCACTTTCTCCGACGCGGAGGGTGGCTGGTTTTTTTTGTGCGCACGCAAACGAGGTTTTCATATGCAGGCCGACCCACTTGAATCACTACTAGCTGACCACACCGATATGCGCGTGGTCCCTCTGGACGCGGACGAGACGCCCGCTGATCGAAATCGAATTGTTCAACTGAGTCCGGATCATCCAGGCTTTCGTGATCTGGAGTATCGCGCGCGCCGCAACCGCATCGCGCAGCTTGCGCTCAGCTATCGCCCCGGAGAGGAGATTCCCGACGCGCCTTACACGCCTCAGGAGCATGAGGTTTGGCGAGCTGTTTGGCAGGCGCTGGGGCCGGCACATCAGGCCCATGCTTGCGCGGAATACCTGACATGCGTTCGGCGCCTGGGGTTTGCACTAGATCGCATTCCACAGTTGCGCGAGGTTAACCAAAAGGTTAACGCAATCAGCGGCTTCCGGCTTGAACCAGTTGCCGGTCTGGTTGAGCCTCGCGTATTTCTCGAGTCACTGGCTTCGGGCACGTTTCTCTGTACGCAGTATATCCGGCATCACTCGACGCCACTCTACACGCCGGAACCGGATGTCGTGCATGAGATCGTGGGTCACGCCGTGACGCTTGCAAGCAGCCGACTCGCCGAACTGAATCGCTTTTTTGGTCAGGCGGTGAAACGTACTTCATCGCTGGACGACTTGAACCGGCTGTCGCGCGTCTACTGGTTTACGATCGAGTTTGGGGTGCTGCGCGAGAATGGGGCTTTGAAAGCCTACGGCACCGGGCTATTGTCATCGGCAGCGGAAATGGAAGAGATGCACAACGTCAAACTGCGTCCGCTCGACCTGAAAGTCGCCTCGCGGCAGGAGTATGACCCGACACGCTTTCAGCCTGTCTTGTTCTGCGCGGATTCCTTTGAGACGATGTACCATTCGCTGCAGAAATTCTTGAATGAGTGGCCTGGCTGAGTTCGCAAATTTAGATTGTGTTTTAGTCATGTGCCAGCCTAAGCCTAAATGAAGCCTTCAACTTCTCAACTTCAGCCTGCAACCTTCGCGGAGTTTGCGCGGGAGACGAAACGCGGCAACGTTGTCGCGGTGGCGCGAACAGTCTCATCGCAAACAATGAATCCGGTTGATGCGTTTGTCAGTGTCGCGGGCGCGGCCCGTTACGCTTTTCTGTTCGAATCGGTGGAAGGCGGAGAGGGAGTAGCTAAATATTCCTTTCTGGGAGCAAATCCTTATAAGGTTGTTCGCGGCCGCGGCAACGAGACAATTATCGAGAGAGATGGCAAGACTGAGACGCGTCACGAGCGGGTGACGGATTATCTCCGGCGACACTTTCACGAACACACACTGGCGAACTCCGATCAGCTCGGGCCGCTTGCCGGCGGTGCAGTCGGCCACCTGGGTTACGGAGCGGCAAAGTGGTTTGAACCAGCATTGCAGCGCCGCGCTTCCGGAGGCGCGGCTGGAGCTAACTCGCCGGATTCGCAAAGCGATGATGGGGTCCTGATGTTTTACCGCACGCTCGTAATATTCGACCGTGTTCAAAGTTTGATGCGCATCGTTTCGGTCGTGTTCACGGACGAGGCGGAAGAGAACGAAAGCCGTTTGCGCGAACTCTATGAAGCGGCGGTACGCGAAACGGAGCGAATCGAATCTCTGCTGGCGGAAGGAGGTGGCGAATCAGAGCGAAGAAACGAGGAACAAATCCCGGCTGCCACGCGCGCAACCGTCCGTTCGAACTGGACCGAGAACGATTTTCACGAAGCGGTGCGCCAGGTTCAGGAACACATCTTCGCCGGCGACTGTTATCAGGCGGTTATTTCGCAACGCTTCACCAGAGATGTGACAGTCGGAGCCGTTCCAATTTATCGGGCGCTGCGACGCAGCAATCCGGCTCCTTACACTTATCTGCTACAAAGTGACGATGAAGCGATCATCGGCGCTTCTCCGGAAATGCTGGTGCGTTGCCGCGGCCGGCAGTTGGACTACCGGCCGATTGCCGGCACGCGTCCGCGGGGCGCCACAGAGACTGAAGACAAAATGCTCGCCGAAGAAATGCGTGTTGATGAGAAGGAAGTTGCCGAACACATGATGCTTGTTGATCTGGGACGAAACGATCTCGGACGAGTGGCAGAGTTTGGTTCGGTGAAGGTTGAGGAGTTGCTGTCGGTCGAGCGGTACTCGAAGGTACAGCATCTGGTTTCGAGTTTGAGTGCGCGCCTGCGCGAAGGCTCCGATCGCTTCGACGCGCTGGCCGCGTGCTTTCCTGCCGGTACCGTAACCGGAGCCCCGAAAGTGAGGGCGATGGAAATTATTCGCGAACTTGAGCCCGATGATCGTGGCGTTTACGCAGGCGCGGTACTCTACATGGATTACGCCGGCAATCTCGATTCGTGTATTGCCATCCGCACCATTGTCTTGCGAGACGGCGAGGCATCGGTGCAGGCAGGCGCCGGGATCGTTGCCGACTCTGTGCCCGAACGCGAATACGAAGAGACGGTCCACAAAGCGCACGCGCTTTTGCGCGCAATCGAGTTGGCGGAAGAGGAAAATTTGGCCGCAGTTTCACCCGGATAAACGTGAATGATATCAACTGGGCTCAAGACTCTCCGACGTAGCTGATTTGTCTCTTCAGATTCGCGCGTATTCGCGGAAATCCGCGACAAATAGAACATGATTTTAGTAATCGACAATTACGATTCGTTTACTTACAACCTCGTCCAATATCTGGGCGAGCTTGGCGAGGAAATTGTAGTGCGCCGCAACGACGAGATAACTCTCGCCGAGATCGAAGCCAATCCTCCCAAGCGTATTTTGATCTCGCCGGGACCGGGCACTCCGTCGGGTGCTGGGATAACTTTGGATCTGATAAGTCAGTTTGCCGGACGTGTCCCGATCCTGGGAGTTTGTCTGGGACATCAAGCCATCGGTCAGGCCTTCGGTGGACGAGTGGTTCGGGCCTTAACAGTCGTGCATGGCAAAGCTTCAGAAATCAACCATGACGGCAAGTCGATCTTTCATGGTCTGCCAACGTCTTTCAAAGTGGGTCGCTATCATTCGTTGATTATCGAACGCGGAAGCCTGCCCGCTTGCCTGGAAATTTCCGCCGAGACGAGTGATGGCGTGATCATGGGATTGCGTCATCGCGAGCAACAAGTCGAAGGCGTGCAATTTCATCCGGAGTCGATTCTGACGCCGGAAGGGAAAAAACTGCTCACAAATTTTTTGAGACAGTAAGACAGCAGGAATTCGTTCCACGTGCGAGCCCGGTGTCGCCGATGCTAGTGACTGCTTGCTGACTGTTTACTGTTTGCTGTTTACTACTTACTTACTATGACCCTGCCGATCAAAACACCCTATCCGCCAATGGACGCGCTGCTTGTCAGCGACATACCCACCGGCGATGATTGGCAGTATGAGCCGAAGTGGGACGGCTTTCGTTGCCTCGCTTTCCGCGACGGGAAGAGCATTGAGTTGCAATCGAAGTCAGGGCAAGCGCTCGGGCGTTATTTCCCCGAAATTGTTGCCGCACTTCTGAAACTGAAGGCGACGAAATTTGTGTTGGATGGCGAGCTGGTGATCCCCGTGAAAGGCGGACTCTCATTCGATGATCTGTTGCAGCGTATTCACCCCGCGGCCAGCCGCGTGACCAAGCTTTCACTGGCCACACCCGCACACTTCATCGTCTTTGACTTGCTGGTTGATGAGGCAGGCAAACCAATTCACGACCTACCGCTCGGGAAGCGTCGCGCAAAGCTCGATAGCTTCGCCAAAAAACACCTGCCCAAAAACCAGAGCATCGAGCTCTCACCGGAAACGAAAGACATCGCCATCGCGCGCGAATGGCTCTCCACTACCGGCGTGAAGCTCGACGGGGTGATTGCGAAGCGTTTGGATCTACCTTACCGGTCCGGCGAGCGCGATGGGATGCAGAAGGTGAAGCGAATGCGCACCGCCGATTGTGTGGTCGGTGGCTTCCGTTATGCGACGAAAGGAAAGGTTGTTGGATCATTGCTGCTCGGTTTGTATGACAAGGCCGGACTGCTTCACCACATCGGCTACACGTCCAGCTTCAATGAGGCGGAAAAGAAGGAGTTGACCACGAAACTCGAACCGCTGATTGCACAGCCCGGATTCACTGGCAACCGACCCGGAGGACCGAGTCGGTGGAGTACGAAGAAGACGAGCGAATGGGAACCGTTAAAGACAAAGCTGGTCGTTGAAGTTCAGTATGATCACTTTTCCGGCGGGCGTTTTCGTCACGGCACCAGGTTCCTGCGCTGGCGGCCGGATAAGAAACCGAAAGCCTGCACGACTGATCAGGTGAAGTAGCGAATGCAAAACGTCTGGTAAGAACTCTGCGCACACGCAAGCAAAGAAAGTCCGTGGCTACAAATAGCGATGTAGTATACTGCCGACCGTTCGCAAGATTTTGCTCGGTGAATTTGTATGCGCATTCTGGGAATTGATCCGGGTAGTGAGACGACGGGGTGGGGCGTCATCGAGGATGACGGCCGTCACTGCCGCCTGATCGAATGTGGCACGGTCCGCGCTCTCGCGGCCCAGAAGTTTCCGGCGCGGCTGCTGCGCATTGCCAATGCGCTTGAAGAAATCATCGAACGTCATCAGCCTGATGCTTGTGCCATCGAAGATGGCTTTCTCGCCACGAACGTTAAAGTCACTCTGAAGTTGGGTCAAGTGCGCGGAGTGGCAATGCTGGTTGCTGAACGTGCGGCGCTGCGGATTCACGAGTACTCACCCAGACTCGTTAAGCAAACAGTTGTTGGCCACGGCAACGCCGAGAAGTTTCAAGTGCAGCAAATGGTTAAGACGCTGCTTTCGCTTACCAGCGTCCCGGAACCCCACGATGCGGCAGATGCGC
The DNA here is from genome assembly GCA_031365545.1 of Pyrinomonadaceae bacterium. Classification (GTDB taxonomy): domain Bacteria; phylum Acidobacteriota; class Blastocatellia; order Pyrinomonadales; family Pyrinomonadaceae; genus PSRF01. The sequence goes on from JANLYH010000079.1 coordinate 7,080, forward strand.
TGGCGGTAGCAATTTGTCACTATCAACACGCTCGCTCTGCGCAGCGATTAGTTCCGGTACACCCAGGAACAATCCCGGTAAATCCAGATTTGAATCGTAATTCCATTCGCACTTCAGCGCGCCGCCGCGCCTCCCGCTAAAACCGACACCGCTTCGAGAAACTCTCACTCTTGACTACCTCAAACTGCGAGGAGGCTGAACCGTGATCAGTCAATGCCTGCGGAAGTCTGTGCTCCTAATACTCTGCGTTTGCCTGGTTCTTGTTTTCCCAGCCAACATCTTGGCCCGGAAACGACCGCCCGCAGGTGGCCGGATGGCTGTCGTGATTGATGAGCGATTGTCTGCGTTGCGCGCGACGCCGGAATTTGCCGGGAGATTATTACGAAGGATGGGGCGGGGGAGCCTGGTCGCTATTAGAGGCGAGAAGCGTAGTCGAGATGGCGTTGGCTTTTACCGCGTCAACGTAACGAGCCGAACGAGTGGCTGGATACAGCGCGACGCAGTCGCCTCACCGTCGGTCTCAGGAGACGACGTTCGACTGCTGCGTCTTATCAAAGGGTCGGAAGATTTCGATCGCATCGTGCGCGCTCGCATCTTTCTCGACCACTTTACGAGCTCGGTATTTCGCCCCGAGGTGTTACTAATTTATTCGCAAGCTGCCGAGGACACTGCCGGCCACCTTTCGCGCGAGGCTATGCGCCGGCTTGATCCACAGGAGATGAGTGCTGGTGGAGCGCCCATCCTCAGCTACTTCCTGAATTACAATGGTCTCGATCGCTACAACCGCCAGGGAGTCACGTTCGTCTACGACGTTCGCGAAAAAACTTTGCGTTATGACGGCGAGGGTTGGCAGGAATTGGTTCATCGTTATCCGCGCAGTCCCGAGGCTGCAGAGGCGCGCAAGCGACTGGCAACAATGGCCGAACGATAGGATTTTGATTACCGCGTTAGTTAAGGCCGGCCGTTGCTGACGAAGCAGACGAACGCCACCCGCGACGCAGGTGGTTCTGACATGAGCTTGCCCCGGGCGTTCGCTCTTTCATACACTGACGCTTCAGTCTTAAACCGCTTGAAGGGAATTGAAGTGAATGTTTGCCAAATATTTTTGTCGGCTCATTGCGGCGGGGATCTGTGCGCTGCTGCTGGCCTCCGTCGCCTGTCAACAGCAGACCGTGTCCAACCACCAACCGGCAATGCCTGCTAGCGATTCCGCAGCGTGGGATTCCTACGTCAACGACTTTTTCGAAGCCTACTTCAAGGCGCACCCCGATTTTGCCGTGCGGCAGGGAAGGCACGAGTTTGACGGCAAGCTGCCGGACTGGAGCACCGAAGGCTTTGCCGCAGAACGCAAGCGCCTCCACTCAGAAAAGGCACGCGTAACGGGCTTTCAGGATTCAGCGCTCAGCGAGCGTCAGCGTTTCGAGCGGGATTACATTGCTTCGGTGATCGACGCAGATCTGTTCTGGATCGAATCTGCCGAATGGCCATTTCGCTGCCCGCAGTTTTATGCCGACAGTATCGACCCAGACGTTTATGTTTCACGCGAATATGCCCCGCTCGATCAACGTCTCAAGGCTTACACCGCATACGCCAAAGCAATTCCCATCGCTCTTGAGCAAATTCGCAGGAACCTGCGCACGCCTTTACCGAAGACCTTCGTCGCTATTGGTCAGACAAGTTTTGGCGGGCTGATCTCTTTTTACGAAAAGGACGTGCCGGCTATCTTCGCCGCAGCCAAGGACGAGCAACTGCAAAAAGATTTCGCTGTAGCAAACGCCGGCGCGATCAAGGCGATGAAGGAGATGGATGAGTGGTTTAAGTCGCTCGCGCCCGCTGCCACCGATAATTTCGCGCTGGGCGCGATGAAGTTTAGCGAAATGCTCAAGGCCACCGAACGCGTTGACATTCCAGTTGAAGAACTCGCGGAGATCGGCCGTCGCGATTTGGATCGCAATCTGGCTGCCTTGAAAGAAGCTTGTGCAACCTATGCGCCCGGCCTTTCGATCACGGAGTGCGTCGCCAAGGCACAGTCGCACAAACCTACTGGTGGAGCTGTTGAGATGGCGCGCAAACAACTCGGCGATCTCAAGGCGTTTATCCTGGAAAAGAAAGTGGTGACGATTCCAGGTCCGGAAGAAGCTCGCGTTAACGAAGCGCCGGCATATCGTCGTTGGAATTTTGCATACATCAACATCCCCGGTCCCTATGAGAAAGGGTTGCCATCGGTTTACTACATCGCCCCGCCCGATCCGTCGTGGTCGCAAAAGGAAAAGGACAACTACGTACCGGGGATTGGCAGCCTGCTCTTCACTTCCGTGCACGAGGTTTGGCCGGGCCACTTCTTGCAGTTTCTGCATGCCAACCGCTCGCCCTCCAAACTCGGCCAGTTATTTGTTGGTTATGCTTTCTCCGAAGGCTGGGCCCACTACACCGAGGAGATGATGTGGGACGCCGGGCTGGGAAACAACGAGCCGGAGATGCACATTGGACAATTATTGGAAGCGCTGCTGCGGAACGTACGCTTCGTCTCAGCGATCGAGATGCACCTTGGCAGGATGACAGTGGCGGAGTCTGAAAAGATGTTTCTCGAACAGGGTTATCAGGATGCCGCAAATGCTCGGCAGCAGGCAGCGCGCGGCACTTTTGATCCCGCTTATCTGAATTACACTATGGGCAAACTGATGATCCGCAAACTGCGCGAGGACTGGACCGCCTCACGCGGCGGAAAGCAAGCGTGGCAGGCCTTTCATGATGAGTTTCTGAAATACGGCGGACCGCCGATTCCGTTGGTGAGAAAGGCGATGCTGCCGGGCGACAAGGGATCGCTGTTCTAAATGAGTTTGTTCCGAGGCAGAGCGGGAAAGCCCGCCTTCCTTACTGAACGTATTCCTTGTTGAACTCTGAAGCGAGTTTATCGATCTGCTCCAGCGTGAGGAAGTTGCGCCCGCGTATTAGTCCGAAGCAATTTGGTGCTCCGCACTCACACGTGAAGGGGTCATCCATTGCAGACTCGGTGGTGAGATAGTTGAAAGTGATCTCTTCTCCTCTCGCTATGTCCCGCAAAGCGACGAAGGTAAGCCCTTCGGCATCGATATAGCCGTTTGGCTCGCAGCTATGGTTTAGATACTTCCAGCCATACTCGAGTTTATCTTTGGGCTTGGTGATATTGGGAGACCCGAGGTGCCGCTCCTCGCCCAGTTCGATGGTGTATTTTGATGGCCGAGTCGAGATCGTCCCCTGCAGTTGAAAGATGACCGAACCCCTTTCGATGTCTTCAGTGGCAAAGACGCCCTTATAACTGTCATTGTCTCTCACCTCTACGGCAGATTCTTTACGAAGCAAACCTCTTGCCGGCGCGGCGTTGCTTAACATGGCTCTTAACCCTTCCCCAGAACGATGCAGAATTAACGATCCATATTAGCTGGATTTACCACTCAGCGGGGGCAACATTTTGATCGCGAACGCGGTGCAGCAAGACGAATATTTATCGTCCCTCGCGCCAAACGTAGTCACGCGGCGGCTGCTTTGTCTAAGATACAGCGCAGTTTCGACCAATTTTGTTTCAGGGTTGTTAATAAATCCTCCCTCCCTGTCGTTTGTAAGAGTGGCAGACGATTTCAGGAGGACGCAGTGCAGGCAACCGCCAAAACATTGAGATTAGTTACCGCAGAACCCCCCAACTCCAAACCGACGGAGCTGGAAGCGCTCTTCCGAGCGCATCACGAACGCGTGTTCCGCACGGCGCATCGCATCACCGGGAGTCCGGCCGACGCCGAAGACGTGCTGCAAACTGTTTTCCTGCGGCTCGCCAAAGGGCGAGAGGCTTACGACCTTTCCGAAAACGCGGCCGCTTACCTGGCGCGCGCCGCGATCAATGCGTCGCTTGATCTAATGCGGAGTCGCACCCGGATGAAATCGGTCGGATTAAGCGATGCGGAAGCAGCGGGGCTCGAAAGCAGGTGGCAAAGTCCTGAAGCTGAGCACGCCGATCGCGAACTGCAAACGCTGATTCGCCAAGCGGTCGCGGGTTTGGGAAAAACGGCGGGCGAGATGTTTGTACTGCGATATTACGAAGGCTACGACAATCAGGAAATCGCGAAAATGCTCGACACTTCACAAATGGTTGTGGGCGTCGTATTGCATCGTGCGCGGACTAGACTACGAAAAGAGATAGGGCACTTTTTGGGAGAACATCATGAAAAGCAATAACGATTTTGACGCAATCCTCGACAAAGCTACCGACGACATTCGAAACGAGCCCGTCGCTTCGACGTTGGTTGACGGAGCGGCTGAGCGTGTTTGGGCGCGCCTGGCTGCAGAAACAAGCGACATGACAAGTAAGCCAGTGGCCTCCGATAGGAATAGGATCGGAGACTGTGCTGATTTTCAATCGCTCATTCCCGCTTATTTAACGGGCAGTTTGTCGGAAGCTCGTTCACTACTGCTGGCGGATCACACACACGAGTGTGTTCCTTGTCGCAAAGCGATGAAGGATGCGCGCGCGCGCAGAATGGCCCCGGCGAAAAAGGCGATGGTCACGAGCCGCTACCGGATTCAACCCGTTGTTTGGCGCTGGGGAATTGCGGCGGCGCTGGTTATTGGGTTGGGTTTGATCGCGCTGCCGCTGATTCAGCGTTGGTCGCCGCTGGGCGGAAACCTGGAAGCGACCGTGCAGGCTGCTGAAGGACAGGTCTATCAAATTGCCGACACGCAAAGCGCGCCGGTGGCCGTCGGACAAAAGCTGCAAAAGGGCGAACGCATTCGCACAGCCAAGGATGCCCATGCGTTCATTCGTCTGGGCGATGGCTCAGTGATCGAAGTGAAAGATCGTTCTGAGTTTTCCTTAACCAACAACTCACTGGGCACCACCATTCACTTAAACCGCGGCGCGATCGTTGTCGAAGCCGCCAAACAAGGCAAGCGACATCTTTTCGTCGACACCGCTGACGGTTCGCACGTGGCGGTTACCGGTACGGTGTTTTCCGTTAACAGCGGCACGAAGGGCTCGCGCGTTTCAGTCATCGAAGGCGAAGTGCATCTGGATCATGCCGGCAGCGAACGCGTTTTGCACGGTGGTGAACAGGCAACGACGAACGTCGTGATCGACAAGATTCCGGTTAAAGACGAAGTGGCATGGAGCCGCAACGCTGCTCGTTATGCAGAGACGCTTGCCGCGTTTACTTCCTTAAACAAGGAATTGGGCAAGGTGACGCAGCCGGGCGTTCGCAATTCAACCCACCTGCTGGATCTGATGCCCGAAAACACGATCGTCTATGCAGCATTGCCTAATCTGACCACGACCATCCTCGAGTCGCACCGGATTATGCAGGAGCGCATCAATCAGAATGCCGCCCTGAAAGCATGGTGGGAGAAGGAACATGTTAACGGTCGCGGTCCGAACGTCGATCAGGTGATCGGCACCATTCGCGAATTTGGCGAGTATCTGGGTGACGAGATTGCGGTCTCGGTGTCCATGGACGAAAAGGGCGAACCCGTCGCTCCGCTCGTACTCGCGGAACTTAAGAACTCCGCCGGCTTCCAGCAGTTTTTGGAGCAACAGATTGCGAAGTATGCGAGT
>JANLYH010000094.1:0-1639 GCA_031365545.1 Pyrinomonadaceae bacterium
GGCGAGCGCTCCCGGTTCTTATCTCACGATCACTTTCACGGCTAAGCGCGTGGCGAGCCAACCGACACTCGACAGCGTTTCTCCAGCTCGCACTACGCAAGGCCAAACTCTGAACGTCACGCTGCGCGGCTCCAACACCCACTGGGTCGCAGGACAAACGCGCGTCTCGCTCGGCGGCGAAGTTGCGGTCGGCAGCGCCGGCTACGGCGAGCCTGGTCCTGTCACTGTTGTTGACGCCACGACGGTAATAGCCGCCGTCGTAGTTTCTCCCACCGCGGCGCTCGAACCACGGACGGCGCGAGTTCTAACTACGCCTCTGGGCGGAGGAACCGACCAGTCCCTCAGCTTGCCCGATGGCTTCACTATCGATGCCGCGACACCGCCCGGCTCTTCCGCTGCAAGTGTTTCAACGATTGCGGGCGGCTCCGGCATAGGGGGCTTCGCCGATGGAAACGGATCTCAGGCGCGCTTTCAAAAGCTTAGCGGCGTTGCCGTTGGCCCAGACGACGCGATCTATCTCGCCGATGCCGGTAATCAACGTATCCGGGTTGTGCGAAGCCAGACGGGCAGCGGCGGCGCAACCAGTTGGACGGTTTCTACCCTGGCAGGTAATGGGACGGCAGGTTTCGCGGACGGTCCCGGCGCTTCGGCGCGGTTCAATAACCCACAAGGCGTGACCGTTGATGCCGGCGGCGTTGTCTATGTTGCCGACACGGCGAACAACCGAATACGGCGCATCGTTAGTGACGGTACGGTTTCAACTGTAGCCGGCGATGGCATTGCGGGTTTGCAGAACGGCGCTGGTAGCCAGGCGCGGTTCAACGCGCCGCAAGGAGTGGCAACAGACAATCAGGGCAACGTCTATGTCGCCGATACGGGCAACGCGGCGGTGCGCGTGATCAATCCCGGCGGAACGGTTAGCACGCTCGCCGGCGATGGCACTATCGGATCAAATGATTCTCCCGGCGCGCGCTTTGATGGATTGGTTGGCGTAGCCGTCGAGGGACAGAATGTTTACGTTTACTTATCAGACACGGGAAATCACCGCATTCGTCGCCTCGATGTTGTCGGCACGGTAATCACTGTGACGGGGGCGGAACGTGGCTTCAAGGACGGCTCGGCCACTCAGTCTCGCTTCGCTGAGCCTTCCGGCATCGCGATGGATGGGGCTGGCAAGATCGTCGTTGCCGACGGTGTGAATTCTCTGGTTCGCCTGGTTGATCCGGATCTCGTAATAAACGGATCGAACCAGGCAGTTACTACCCTGGCGGGCACCGGCGTTCGCGGCCTCACGGATGGCGCGGGCAACGTCGCGCGCTTCTTTACGCCGCGTGGCTTGGCGGTTTCCAACTCCAGCGCGATCATCGTGGCTGACACGGGCAATCAGGTCCTGCGTCGCATTTTGCTGCCTCCCATCATCCGCGCCATAAATCCAGCGAGCGCGCGGCGGGGCGATACGGTCACGATTGACGGCGCGCGCTTCGATGGCCGCGGGCCTGAGCGCAACGTCGTTCGCTTCACGCGTTCACAGCAGGCCGGTGGCGGTCAAACATTTGGCTCGGTGACGCAAGCAACGCGCACCGCGCTCACCGTTGTGGTTCCCGCGGATGCTGCGACTGGTCCGGTTACGGTGCAGACT
>JANLYH010000146.1:0-67596 GCA_031365545.1 Pyrinomonadaceae bacterium
CCCTTTTCACTGCCGCTCCGGTGCGTCCAGGGTTTGCGTTCAAAGCTCCACATGCCGGCGTACAGAATGTTGGGATTCGTCGGATCAATTTCAAGATCTGAAACGCCATGCTCCCTATCGATATAAAGCGTCTTCGTCCAGCTCTTACCGCCGTCAGTAGTCATGAAGACGCCGCGCTCGTCGTTGGGGGCGAAGGCGTGGCCCAGAGCGCCGACGTAAACGATGTCAGGATTTTGTGGATTGATCACGACAGCAGAAATGTGCTCGGTGTCTTTCAGCCCCATATGCTGCCAGTTTTTGCCGCCGTCAGTCGACCTGTAGACACCATCACCAAACGAAACGCTATTTCTGACATTTGATTCGCCCGTACCCACCCAAACGACGTCAGGATTGCTCGGCGCCAGCGCGATATCTCCGATCGAAATAGTTCCCTGGCGCTCAAAGATCGGTTTCCAGGTCACGCCCCCATTCGTCGTTTTCCATAAGCCGCCTGAACCCGTGGCGACGTAGACGATGTTTGGGTTTCCCGCGACACTTTCAACGTCGGCGGTGCGGCCGCCCATGTTCGCCGGGCCAATGCTGCGCCATTCAAGCCGTTCAAATGCAGTCTCGAATGGAGTTTTGTTAATGCTTGCCGTCAGAGTTTCCTCGGGACTCGGCGAAGGTGTGGGTTCTTGAGCTGAACTGAGCGCGACACTCAGAAGCAGGACCAGGGAGAGACCGAGGAGGCGTTTAGTTAGGAACATTCTATTCTCCAGAACTTTGGAATGATTACGATTGTCCGACGCACTTTATGAGGTTCTGGTCGGTTACTGCGAAGCGGTTGCGACCTCCAGCCCAGGGGTGCCGCTTCGCTTACCCTGGACAACCTTCCAATCTGTCCCAGCACAGTTTGAACTACCAACAGGGCGACCAGTTTATCATTGACCGAAGAGTTCCGGCGGCTTCAAAAAACAAAAGGGCCCCTCGCTAAGGTGCCCTTTCAGTTTTGTAATTGCTAGCCGGTGAAATGCATTATTCTCACTTCACTTTCGCTGTGAACACTTCCTCCATTAAGAGCGGCCGGCGGCAACCGCTCGACGGATCCAATTGCCTGCGACTATCTGTCCAGACGGGATACGAGGTACCACCATAGGAAACCAGTCCTTCGTAGTCACCTTGCTGATTTCCGTAGTTGATCCCATCGCAGGGGAAGATGCCATTGCAATCGTGCTCATTAGAACTGGCATTGCTGACTCTGGTATCTGGAGCGTCCCAACTAGCGCCACCGTCGGTCGAACGCGCCAGGTAGAAATCCGTCTGATAGCGCGAACCGGTCGGATCGTTCCGCGTGTCATAAAAAGCTACATTTACATCTCCTGTTACCGGATCAACCGACATCCAGTGGTTAAACCGATCGACTGCAAATGAGAACTGATCAGTAACCGGAGTTGCTGCCGACCAGGTCGTTCCCTGGTTGTCTGAATAGGAAACGAAGATGTCAGTTGTGTTCTGAATGGTCAGATCCATCCAGGTGCAGTAGATCCGGCCCCGATGAATTCCGCTTGAGGTATCGACACCCAGCGAAGGATAAACCAGCGCCCCTCGGAATGACTCAGCCGGTATGCGTACATCAAACGGTAAAGTTTTCGGCGAGATCGTAACGGGACTGCCCCATGTCTGTCCGCCGTCGGAGGAACGATTAAATACAATGGCGTTGGTTACGTAGTCGTTCCAGGCAACGTAAACTTCTCCGTTAGGGCCAACCGCCGGGGACGCGCCGATGGATCGCCCGGGGCCAAAAGGGTTATCTACGCGTTTAGTTGAGAAGGTTGCGCCGTGGTCTGTGGAGGTAGCAAGTCGAACCCCGCCGCCGATGGATCCACCGGAAGCCGCGTCCCAGGCAATGTAGACGTTGTCGCGAAATGGACTGCCGAGGTTCGCGTCGGCAGTTATCATTGGCTTGTCGTTGAAATGGTTCTCGCCATTTTCAAAATCGAAGTATGTGACGCCGGGATACGTCTTGCCCCCGTCGGTAGAGCGGGCTACGGCCATCTGCGTTCCGTTGATGCCATTGCCCCTGGCGAAGAAGACGACGATATAGCCATAGAAGAGATTGCCACGACTGTCGAAGGCAAGTGTGGGATCCGATCCGAAATCGATTCCAGTCTTCGATTTTGGCGGCGGCAGCGGCAGATCCACTCCGCCCCAACTTGTTCCGCCGTTTGCAGAAAAATAGCCGCGCATCGGTAGCCGGAAGATTTCGTTTGAACCGGCGGCGAGCGTCTTCGGTTTACTCGGATCGAGAGTAATGAAGGTTTCGCTTTGGGGGCCGCATTCACTGGAAACATCCACATTGGATCCAAAACTCACGGAACTGATCGATCCGGCGCCACCGTCGGAACCACTATTTAGAATGAACTGGTACTTGTCCCACCAGGTGGGATCGTGCGTGGCGCTCTGCGCAACCGCTGGGCGCGGACTCTGCGATAGGCCGACCAGAAAGAGAGTTGCGGCGATGACAAAAAGTAGAGACAGTCGCATTCTGATGCTCATAAAGACTCCTTTTAATTATGGGAAATACCGAGACGGGTTCGAGTGGCCGCATTCTAACTCTAATTACCGCGAATGCAGAAGGGCGAAATAGGAAGAACGTCTTGTCGCTCTACCCAGTTGCCCGCTACGTTTGAACCTCTTTCCGAAACCGGATATAAAGGACGGCACCTAAAGACACGAAGGAGAAATTGACACTTGCCGCAAAGTAGACATCGGAAGACTAACAAGGCTAAGAAGCGTCCTAAAGGCCCATACCAGGGAGCCAAACCTAAAGCAGCCGCCGCCGGTAATAACAGCACCAAAGTCATTGCGATTGTAATTGTGCTCGCGCTTGCCGCGTCAGTCATCACTTATTTGATCGTGAGTCGCGCCGGTAAGGGCAACGCCGAAATCACAACCGCTTCCGGACTCAAATACTTCGACGAGGTGGTAGGAACAGGCGCCACTCCTCAAAAAGGCCAGACCGTTACAGTCCACTATACGGGCACACTTCTGAACGGAAAGAAGTTTGACAGTTCGCTCGATCGCGGAACGCCGGCGGATTTTAAAATTGGAGTTGGCGCCGTGATCAAGGGTTGGGATGAGGGATTGATGTCGATGAAAGTTGGCGGTAAGCGACATCTGGTTATTCCTGGAAACCTTGGCTATGGACCTACTGGCAGGCCGCCTGATATTCCCGGAAACTCGACCCTGGTCTTCGACGTTGAGTTGCTGGGAGTGAAGTAAACGGACGGATAATTCCTGATATCACACGATGGCAACAGGCGATAGGCGTTTCTTGGTCGGGCGCTTTTTTGATGTCATGGTTCTGTTGCATTCTCATTCCATTTAGCCTCGTTACGCTCCGATACAACTTATTCTGCTAAGGTAAGAATCTCTCCTTGCACCCCTTGGCTCATTCATTCAGATTCGATTAGTTAGAAATAGAAGTATTCGGAGGTTAACCCATGAAGAAGATACGACTTGAGAAAATATTTTACCTGGCGATGGTATCCCTGTTTGTCGTCAGTATGACGGCGTCGGCATTCGGTCAGGGCAAGAGTGGTGGTGCCGGACGAGGCTCTGGCGGCGGCGGTAGCGTCGGCGGCCCACCGTCAGGAGTTGGAGTTGATCGTGGCCTCGGTAACGCATCGGGGAGATCAAACGGACGATCAGATGACGGACTGAACAATGCCTCCGATCGCTCGAATGGACGCTCGGATGCCGGTTTAGAACGAGCTCAGTTGGCGGCGGACAACCGTCGTCAAGCTGATAGGGACCTTAGAGATCATCCGGGAATCGCAGACACGCTTCACGTAAACGCAAACGATTTAAGAAGCGGGTATCAGGCCGCATTGGCAGTCAATCCCAACTTGAAGTTTGGGCAATATGTAGCTGCTACGCGCCTCTCGCAAAATCTGAATTCGAGATTTCCCAACGTCACGCGGAATGCGATTCTATCCGGCCTGGCTTCAGGCGATAGTCTCGGGCGCACGTTGCAAAACCTTGGTTTGAGTTCGCGTGAGGCCCATGCGGCGAAGAAGCAGGCTGAACGGGAAATCAAACAAGGCAGGAGATAACCCAACCTAGTCGGTTTCAACGGCTCAGCTTGAGAGAAGAGAGTGGCCCGCCGATCTTGGCGGGCCAATTCTTTTGTTTCTCCTGTCCATATAGCGCTGCAAATTTGATTACTTACTTGCTGGAGGTTAACCTTCAGTGCAATCCCAAGACTTTGTTGACAGTCAGACGCCAGGAGAAGCACGCCATGAGCGCGAACACTCTAACCATCACCGACAATCGCACGGGAAAACAATATGAAGTTGCGATCGAAAACGACACTATCCGGGCGATGGATTTGCGCCAGATCAAAACCTCGGACGACGATTTCGGCTTGATGACTTACGATCCGGCGTTCATGAACACAGCTTCGTGCAAAAGCCGTATCAGCTTCATCGACGGCGACAAAGGTATTCTCGAATACCGCGGCTATCCGATCGATCAGCTTGCCGAGAGGAGTTCTTATCTCGAAGTCGCCTATCTCCTTCTCTATGGCGAGCTGCCAACCGAATCCCAGTTGAAAGAGTGGACGCGTAACATCACGTATCACACTTTCATTAACGAGAGCATCAAGAAGGTCATGGACGGCTTCCACTACGACGCCCATCCCATGGGGATGTTCATCTCCACGCTCGGCGCGCTGTCAACTTTTTACCCCGACGCCAAGCGCATCTCTGATGCCGAGTGCCGCCAGAAACAGATCTACCGGCTTATCGCAAAGGTTCCCACGCTCGGGGCTTTTGCGTATCGCCATCGCATTGGCATGCAGTACGCCTACCCCGACAACGATCTCAGTTACGAGAGCAATTTCCTGAACATGATGTTCAAGACCACGGAGTTGAAATACCAAGCCAATCCTGTGCTCGAGCGAGCGTTGAGCGTCCTGTTCATTCTCCATGCCGACCACGAACAGAATTGTAGTGCGAGCGCCATGCGCGGAATTGGCAGCGCCGAGACCGATCCGTTTAACTCCCTGGCCGGCGCGGCTGCTGCACTTTATGGACCACTGCATGGCGGCGCCAATGAAATGGTGTTGCGGATGCTTAAGGAAATCGGCTCAAAGAACAACGTGCCGGACTACATCAAGCGGGTCAAAGCCGGTGAGTTTCGCCTGATGGGCTTCGGTCACCGCGTCTACAAGAATTACGATCCGCGCGCGCGCATCATCAAGAAGGTCGCCGACGAAGTGTTTGAAGTTACCGGCAAAGATCCGCTACTCGATCTCGCGCTGGAATTAGAGCGCATCGCACTCGAGGATGAATACTTTGTAAAGCGCAAGCTTTATCCGAACGTCGACTTCTACTCGGGCATCATTTACCAGGCGATGAAGTTTCCGGTGGACATGTTTCCGGTGCTCTTTGCGATTCCGCGCACGTCAGGCTGGCTGGCGCAGTGGGTGGAGCTGCTGGAAGATAAGGACCAAAAGATCGCCCGGCCGCGCCAGATTTATTTGGGACACAAGAAGCGGGATTATGTTCCGATTGAGCAAAGGAAAGTCGCGCAACCAGTAACGGCGCTGTAGCGTACCGAAAGAGTTGGTGCACCCGGCAGGGCTCGAACCTGCGACCTTCTGATCCGAAGTCAGACGCTCTATCCAACTGAGCTACGGGTGCGTGCGGACGAGGAAAAGTGAATAGTAAATGGTGAAGAGCAGAACTGCAAAACCATAATTAGCATCGTCCGACTTTTCACTCTTCACTCTTCACTCTTCACTATTTTCCCTGGTACTCATGCCGGATGAAGCGCGCCATTGTGTTGATCTCTTCGGGTGAAAGTTTATCCTTAAACTTAGGCATGCCCTCGCCACCCTTATTAATTTGGTCGACGTAATCCTCATCCAAATGTTTGACAACGCGACCCTCCGTCAGACTTGGAACCTTCAGCTTGGTGCCCTCAGTGGTCTTTACGAGTCCGCCGGCGCCATCTTGTCCATGGCACGCTGAACATTCCTTCGCATAGGTTGCGCGCGCGAAAGCAAACTCATCCGGCGTGGCGGTCGCTGCCGGCGCCACTTTCGCACCGTTATTCGCGCTTTCATTCGCGGGCTTACCGCAACCACTAGCCAGGAGCAGCGAAAAAAGTAAAACCAACGCAAGTATGCCGAGCTTCATTTAAACGTCTCCATAAAATGTTTTTGATTGCAGGGGAATCCAGATTGTAACACGCGCGAGGTGACAGAGCAGCGACCGCAATCGGGCTGGGATTGGTATTCACGGACCTTGCCGACTATGACATGGGAAAAGACTGGAGCAGTTCGGCGCGTATACAGAACCGGGAGCTGTCGACGACCGGGTCGGTGTCCCCTAAGCTCGTGTGAAGTGGAAGCGGGACCCGGTCGCTCTGGCTCCCGGTTCTGCATTCGTCTGGCTTTACAAGAGTGGCCACATTACGCACTTCACAAAATCTTCGCTAACGAATAGCCCACCCAAACCAGCAACAGGCCCCCGACGTTTGAGATCGCAATATTGAAAAGCGCCAGGCCCATCTCCCCGTCGCGCAGCAGTGTAAACGTTTGCAAACCAAACGAAGAGAATGTTGTAAAGCCGCCAAGCAAGCCGATTAGCAGAATCGTGCGAACGGTCGGGTTGATGAGGTAGCGATCAAACATCAAATAGAATAGCAATCCAGCCAGGAAGCAACCGACTAGGTTGACCACGAGCGTACCGGCAGGAAACGTTTCACCAAATCTCTTCGCTACCCATTCTGAGAGCCAATACCGGATTAAGGTGCCGGCGCCGCCCGCAAGCCCGATGAAAATCAGTCGCTGCATTTTGTCCTGAGTCTCCGCAATGTTTTTGGCTCGAAGATTCGACGCCGGACCAAACCCTCGCGCGTCTCTGCCCGGTTGCAATCACTCCCCAGACTAGGCAGAATACCTGCGCGCGTCAACAAATCATCGCTGCACTTTTCAAAGCGAATTCTCGTCAACAATTAGAGGTTATTTGCAAATGAGTACGGACAAGGAACCAGGCATCGCGGCGCGAGGCTCGCTCAGGCTGGCCCCCAATTGCGAGGAGATCGAAGAACAAAAAACGAAGCTGCCACGGCAGTTCGTCAACTTCACCTTCTATCGCGCCCGTCCCGAGTGGCGCACTCTGGCGCAAGCGGACAAGCAACGCAGCAAAGACGAGTTTATCAGCGCGGTTACTGAGTCGCGTCCCCAACTATTGATCCACACTTACTCAACAATAGGACTGCGTACCAACGTAGACTTCATGATTTGGCGCATTGGTTCCGAGCTCGATCCGCTTCAGGAAATGACTTCCCGGCTCAATCACACAGAGATGGCCAAGTATCTGGAGCCTTCCCAATCTTTTCTGTCGATGACGAAGCGGTCAATGTATATCGACAAAGACAATCCTACTCACGTTGAAGACCGGCTGCATATTGTTCCCGGTAAGTCAGACTATCTTTTCGTCTATCCGTTTGTGAAAACCCGTGAATGGTATTCGCGCACTCCCGACCAGCGTCAGGAGATGATGGACGAGCATATTCGCATCGGCACCAAGTATCGTTCCGTCAAACTTCACACTACCTATTCATTTGGCCTCGACGATCAGGAATTCGTAGTTGCTTTCGAGACTGACAATCCGGCTGATTTTCTCGATCTGGTGCAGGAGCTGCGCGAAACAAAAGCAAGCTCTTATACTTTGCGCGACACGCCGATGTTCACGTGCCGGCAGCGCACCCTCGCTGAGTGTCTCGAGGCTCTGGGTTAGAAACCAGCAAGCCCACCTGCCAACCTGAGAGTTGAATTTACTTGCAGGGTTAGTCTCAGCTTGAGAGCCTTTCAGACAAATATTAGCACCCAACTTGGATCCGCTCGTGGTCGGGAAGGCGGGCTTGCCCCCGCTGCCTTCATGTCCCTGCTCCTGTGGTTCGTTTGTTTCTTCCCTTCACTCGCAACCGCTCAACTAAAACCGAGCATGCAGCCCACGTCTCCGTCCCCCGAGTACCTCTGGTATGAAGCCGAAAACATGCGTGGCTTTGCGACCAAGACTACCGGCGAACCAATTCAGAATCCTTCTTGGCTGAATCTGCCCAGAGACAAGGCGCCCGGTTGGGGGATCAATGGTCCGGGCGTCTCTGCCGAATGGTCGCAAGGCGGCGAGAGCGAATGGAATTCTGCGGCTGCGAGCGCCGCCGAAACGAAAGCGACGATCTACCAGGACCTGGAAATACCGCGTGCAGGAAATTACAAACTCTGGGTGCGTTACGCGGATTGGGCCAATCTTACTGAGAATTTTGTGGTACGCATCACGCAGCGCGTTGATTCCACCCAGCGCGGCGATGGCGAGATCTTTCATCATGAGTTTGGCACGCGCGAAGTCATCAGTCCGCATGATGAAGTAAGCATGTACTGGGGCTGGGCATTCGCATGGGATGGAATCGAGCTGCAGCTCGCGGAAGGCCCGGTTCGGCTCTCCATTGAAATTGAAAAACCTGCTGAAGCTCGACGCCACGTCGATTGCGTTCTGCTGACAAATGATCTGGCCTATGTTCCCGATGGCCGGCGCAAGCCAGACTTTGCGGCCGCGCGTTACCTCCGCGAATGGTCAACTGCGGGAACAAAACTTTCCTCTTTGCTCACAGCGACTGCGCCGGACACTGGCGCCATTCCAATTGCCTGGCGGCGGCCTCAGGTTGCCGGCCGCGACTTCCTAATGCCCTGGAATATCAACCCAGAGTTTTGGAAGCTTTACGACCAGCCGGTTGCCGAACGTCCACTCTATCCATTCAATGCCGAACCGATCGAAGACTTCGTGCAGAAGTACAAAGGCGCACGCGAAGTTCCGCTGTTCAGTTCTAAATTTGTCGTACCGGTAATCTACATCAACAACCTTCCCGAGTATCTGAAGGAGGGCAGTCCTTTTCTGCGCTATCTGCGCGAGACGAGAGTTCCGTTTGCAATCTTAATCAACTACGGCTCGGCGGAACTGTCTGTGGCAGACGGGCCGGCAGCATGGAAACTCTTGAACGGCGAATTCAAAGATCAGTTTTTGGGTTGGATGTCCGGCGAGAGTGTCGGCTACGTTTGGGAGCAGGCGCCGGCGCAGCTAAAAATTTCAGCCTCGATGTCGCGGCGAGAACTGCTCGAAGCGCACCGCCTTTTTTACACCGAGGCCATCGCCCGCAAATGGGCCGGGATTTTTCACACCGAGACAGGTGCGATGTGGGACAAACTCATTCCGGCCCTGTCGACCTCAAGCACTTCCTTCGCGCATGCACTAACCGATTGGGGCGTGCGGCTGCTGGGAGTTGAAACCTCTGCGGTACAGCCAATGTTTGCCATGCGCACTGCGTTCACGCGCGGCGCCGCGCGGCAATCTGGAGCCGGTTTTCTTTACTACCACGCACCCAACTTCGGCGATACCGCTACAACGTTTACGAAACAACAAAATTTCGCGGGGCCGGATAATTTCTTTCACTCGCGCTACGGCGCCACGATGGGTCCGTCGCTCTCTTGGTACCGCAAGAGTTATTACTTCTATTACATGTCCGGCGTGTCGGGAATTTATCTCGAGCAGGGCTTCGATCAATTCTTCAAACCCGGCCCCGGCGAGCACGAGTTTCAGCTAAACCCGCTCGGTCGCATCACGGATGAGTTTATGCGCTTCGCGGAAAAACATCCTGACCGCGGCACGCCTTACACGCCCATTGCCTTTCTGCTCGACCCAGCTCACGGTTGGGACATGACCGATTATCCGCAGTGGCCATTTGAGGTTTCGCAAATCAACCGCAGCGACCGCGCACTGCGCGAACTGTTTGGAGTCGCCTACTATCCGGGGTTGGTTGTGGAAGGTGAACCAGCGACCGGCGATCGGCAGGCGTTTGTTAACGGCGTCTTCGGCGACATCTTCGATGTGCTGGTCGCTTCCGAAGTCCAGGGGCCAGCGCTTGCGGTTCAACGTCCGGATAGCGGTGGGAGCGCGCGCATCCCGCCGGCAACCGCTGCAGCACGCGTCAAGAGAAGCAACGGAAAGAACTCCGTAACCAAAAGCAAAGCGAGTAAGGGCAAGAACTGGGATTACGAGGGCAACAACCCAAACGGTACATCGCTGCCGACGCAACCTGGCGCGCGTGTTCCCGCCGTGTCCTCTTCACCCATTCTCGCTTCCCCGCTCCCTGCTTATCGCGCGGTTGTTGTCGGCGGGCACATCGCATGGTCGAAGTTGTGGGTGCAACGACTCACCGATTACGTCAAAGCCGGCGGCATGGTCGTAGTCAACTCCGCACAGGTCGATGGTCTACCACCTGAGTTGCTCGGCGTGCAATTGATTGGCGCGACTGCGCAGGCGCATAACGCCCGCTGTCTTTCACCCGGCGAACCTGAGCAAAGCCTAAGCGGTCAAATATTTCGGTATGAGAGGTTGCAACTGAAGGGGGCCGTCGCGCTGATCACTTCGACCGGCGGCGATCCGCTCGTTACCGTCAACAAAGTCGGCAAGGGCACGGTTGTCTTTGCCGCTGTGCCTGATCTGCTCGGCGAAGACGAACGCCTTACTCCTTTTGCCGCACATATGCTGGCGCATATCTTCGCCGATGCCACGCCGATCAGAGTGAAGGGAAATGTCGAATACCTGGTTAACCGAAATGAGAATGGTTGGGTAGTGACGCTCATCAACAACAACGGCGTCTTCAAGCCTCAGCAGGGCCTTGCCCAGGTAGATCGTGGCGCTTACGTCACCGCTGAGCTCAGCTTGCCCGGCGCGCGTATCGCCCGTGCCCAGGAGTGGCTCTCGGGCAAGACGCTGGAAATAAAGAAGCAAGCGGGAATTTGGGACGGCATTACGGTGAGCATCCCGCCCGGTGAAATCGCTATCGTAGAACTTCAGCTCCAGTGATCGATTTCCGGTGCACGGCCTTCCAGACGTCGTTTTGCGGCGCCGTTCGCAAGCTCGGCTTGGCCGGTGAGTGTTAGCAGCTTGATGGCGGCCATCCGAACCTGTACGCTCTCGTGCCTTTCGATTGCCTGAACCAGTGGTTGGACCTCGCCAGTCTTGGCCATCACAAAAAGGATGGACAAAGCGTTGTAAGTGTCCTCGCGATTTTCACTGACAAGATTGTCAATGGCCTCGGTCGCCAGACCCGAAGCGGCTATCGCGGCGCCAATGTTTCGGCGCCGTCCTTCTGGGGCCATTTCCAGTGCTCTGTTAAGCAGGTCGACGATTCGGTTTGGCTCGAGCTTACGAAGAGCACGAGCGGCGGCATTCCGAACGTGTGGTGAATGATCGTCAAAGCACTCGACTATCTGACCAAAAGCACCTGGCCCACCCGAACGCGCTAATTCAGCGACTGCAGCAGCACGCTTGTAAGGATCGACACTGTTAAGATAAGTGGCAATTGCCGGCGACACCGGAGTGTCACTACTGCCCCAGGTTTCGTTGACACCTTGGAATCCTTCAACGGAACTGCCAGGCGGAGCAAAAACTCTAGTGGTTTCCTCAGACGCTGGCAACGCTTCCAGAACTGGGGTTTCTGTTGCGCCTCGATCCCGCGAAATTGTTTCCAATGGTCGCGTCAAACTATCCTGGGCTTCACTGGCAACATTTAAACCCTCGTCGCCTAGGGACCGCGCTTCTTCCTCTTCTCTGAGTCGCTCTTTCCGCTCCTGCAAGCGGGCTTCGGCGGCGGCAACCTGCAAAGCTGCTTCTTCGAGTCTCGGCCGCTCCTGTTCCTCAAGCCGGCGGTACATTTCGATCTCTTCCCTGATCCGCTTTTCCTGTTCGGCTCTTGACTGTGCTTCGATGGCAACAGTGCGGCGCTCAGCCTCGAGCTTCGCCAACATCCGTTCTTCTTCTTTTTCGCGCGCGTGTGCTTCCGCTTCTGTACGCTGAACCTTCTCAGCAACCAGCCGGTACGCATCTTCAGTTGCGCGACGCCTCACCTCGGCATCCTCAATGCGCCGGCGCGTCTCAGCATCGGCTATACGCAAACTGTCGATCTCACTCCGAATTTGCCGCTCCTTCTCAGCCCGCTGCGCCGATTCAACTTCCGCCCTGGTCTTCAACAGTGCCAACTCGTTCAGGCGTTGCTGGTCCTTTTCGGCGCGCAGACGAATCTCCTCTTGCACTCGCTCTTGCTCTTCCTGGCCGCGGCGACGAGTTTCTTCAAGCAGTTGAACTTGTGCTTCGACTTGCTGACTGATTTCCGCTTCCAGTCGCGCGCGCTCTCTTTCAGCCTCAGCGCGAGCCACCTCCCCGGCGCGCATTCGAGCCTGCGCCTCGCCAAGTCTCTGTGCCTCCGCATCTGCCTTTTCGCGCGCGGTTTCTATCTCTGCTCGACGTTTCGCAACTTCGCTTTCAGCACGACGCAAATCTTCCACTTGAGACCGCAACTGCTCCTGGGCGTCGCTGTTCCTTCGCTCGGCCTCGGTGCGGAGGCGCTCAGCCTCGTCGCGTTGAGCTGCTTCCGCCGCTGCGTGTTCCTCTTTCAATCGTTCAATTTCGTCCGTCAATCGTTCGCGGGCGGTTCGCAAATTTGCCTGCTGTAGTCGAACTTCATCCTTCGCCTGCCGTAGGGCTAATTCTTCATCACGGAGTCGTTGCAGCTCGGCTTCGTGTCGCAACCGGGCCTCATCGCGTTCGCGCATCGCTTCCGCCTGACGAGCTGCTTCCGCGGCCTCTTTGCGCACCGTTTCCAAGTCGCCCCGGCGCCGCGCCACTTCTGCCGCGTCAAGTCGCAGGCTGGCCGCTTTCAATCGCAGCTTCGTCTCTTCATCTGCAACACGCTGCGCTTCGGCTTCCATCTTTGCCCGAGCCACTTGCTCAATCCTTAAAGCTCCGCGCTCTTCGACCCGGCGAGCCGCAGCTGCTTCTTCCGCGCGCTTACGCTGGTCCTCTTCCTCACTTAGCCGCGCGACAGCTTCAGCCCGCAACTGTGCTTCGCGCTCGGTTCTCGATCGAGCGTCCTCTGCCAACTGCTTGAACGCAGCTGTCATCTCGATCACCTGCTGTTCGATTTGTGCAACCTTCTCGCTAATAGCCTGCTCCTCGATTAACAGTTGATCCTCTTCGCTCGTCGTTGCGGAAGTTGCTTCCTCCAGATCGGTTGGAGTCTCGCGCAGTCCCGGCGGCACCTGAAAGGCATTCTTGGCGGCGTCACCTGACAACGGATCAGCAGCAACAGCAGGCGCCTCACCTGCAATTTGTACCAGTTCACTCTGTTTGACTTCAGCACCGGCGTCCAGATCACTCACGGTCGGATCATCGATCCTCCGAATGGCATCCTCAGCGGCGCGTCTCACTTCCGGATCTTCATCGAACATTGCGGCAATCAAATGCGCGGTAGCGCGCCGGCTTCCCACCAGGCCGAGGATGCGAGCGGCAGCCGCTCGCTCAACCGGCGAGTTTGCCGCGCGCAGATTGTGAGCTGCCTCGTCAAAATATCCGTGGTCAACGAAAACTTGCCGCGCGCGCTCCTGCTCTTGCTCGGTAGAAGGTTCTACGGCGGTAACCTCAGGTGAATCAGTAGCCAGGTTTTCAGGTTTCGCCGGTGTCTCGCCCCCCGCACTTGGTCCGGACATCGCGGCGACGAGTTCGGCCGCAACCTCTGCTCGAGTCGCCTTGTCCTCCGCGGCGGCGGGTTCTGCTTCATTCGAACGGCCGGCGAGGAAATCCCTTATGGCAAGTATCCCGGCTTTGACTTGTTGGTTCACGGTCGATTTAGCTCTTTGCTTTGGTGCAGACACGCGGTTAACCCCTTGAGATTCGCAGCTAACAGGAACATACCCACCCCGTACTCGACACGAAGCATCGTTTTGCGCTCATATTCGAGATAGACTTAACTAACTAAAGATAGTCCGATTACCATATTTCTTCTACAGAAACCCGTCATTTTTCGGTTTCGCATCAACAGTCCCAGCAGTTCGTTCTTCTTTTGCAGTGAACGGGCGTTGGCCGACATCGTCAACTGTTCGCTACAATGGAAGTTCTAAACAATCAGGAGGGTATTTATGTCTTCGGAAAATCGAACCCGACTCTTCCTTCTTGTCACTATAGTTTTGCTGTTTGCGTTCTCAGCCCAATCGAAGCCACGAAAGATGCAGCGCGTTGCGACCGGCTCATGGGGAGCCCCACATATCAGGATTGAGGTTGGCCCTCGCTCCGCCACGATCGAATACGACTGTGCCAACGGCACAATCGAAGGGCCGCTCACCTTTGACAGCAAAGGCCGTTTTACCTGGCGTGGCACACACCACCACGAACATCCCGGACCAATTCGAGTCGATGAGGTTTCTAACAATCGACAGGCAATTTATACTGGCACTATCAAAGGCGAGACTATGACGCTGACGGTTAAGCTGGCGGGTACCAACGAGGTAGTTGATACTTTCACTTTGAAGCGTGGCGGCCCGGGCAGAGTCTTCAAGTGCATGTGACTTAACAGATGCTTCCCTCAATTAGGTTTGCAAGTAACAATGGCTAAAGTGGCGTGGAAGTTCTTGATAAGGGGTGAGGTGCAAGGCGTCGGTTATCGCTTCTTCGCTCAGCGTGCAGCGGCGCGACATCAAGTTTTGGGACATGTTCGAAATTGTGCTGATGGCAGCGTCGAAGTAATTGCCGAAGGCTCGGCGAACGAGGTGGAAGAGTTTAAGAAAGATCTGGTTGTCGGCCCGCAATGGTCGCGAGTGGAACAGGTGGAGGCCATCCACCTTGAGCCGACCGGACAGTACGCCAGTTTTAGAATTGAACGTTAACGATTGTCAGTCGCCTACGAAGAGCGCACTGCAAACTGCTGACCAACAAAAACTAACTGCATGGATCAACTCAAAAAACTAATCCGCGAAGTGCCCGACTTTCCCAAAGCGGGCATAAACTTTTACGACATTACCACCTTGCTGAAACAGCCCGACGGCTTGCGCCAAACTGTGGATGCGCTGGCGGCCGAGTATGAGGGTGAAAAGGTCGATACCGTCATCGGCGTTGAGGCGCGCGGCTTTATCTTCGCGCCGGCGCTTGCGTATCACCTTGGCGCCGGCTTTGTGCCCGTGCGGAAGCCAAAGAAACTGCCGGCGGAGTGTGCTTCCATCTCATACGATCTCGAGTATGGGCAAGACACACTGGAGATTCATCGCGACGCTGTTGGCAATGGTCATCGCGTGATCATCGCCGACGATCTGCTGGCAACCGGGGGCACGGCGAAGGCAGTTTGCGATCTGGTTGAAGGACTGGGAGGAATAGTTGTGGGTCTCGTGTTTGTCGTGGAGCTGGAATTCCTGCCCGGCCGTCAGAAACTCGAAGGTTACGACGTGCGGTCGCTAATCAAGTACCAAAGCTAAAATGGGCTTTGGTCTTTACCAATCACTATTCACCATTTACTATTTACCGTCTTTTCTTGCTCCCGTAGCTCAGTTGCATAGAGCGTCCGCCTCCTAAGCGGAAGGTCGCGCGTTGGAATCGCGCCGGGGGCACCATTTCCTTTCTAAAAACGCCGTTTATCAGATCGTTCCCGAAGTGTCCATCAAGACGCTGTGAGGTTCTGACCGTTCCCTGCTTACCTCAATAATTCTGACTAATTCTACCGTTATTCCACTTGAATCGTCCCTCTCTCGATTCCTCAGAGAAAAGCATGTTTTAACAACTCAAGAATTTCTCAAGGTGATTGCAATAAAACCTTAGCTGATAGGGAGCGAAGTCGAAAGCGGGTCGAAATCAATGACAGCCCAATACCTTATTCAGTCTCAGAGAAACCTTCAGACCCTCGGTCTGACTACGAAAATGCAGCTAATCCTCGAAAAAATAACCAAACCTTCGTCAACATTACCCATTGGTCGTTCGCGGCTTACAACGTTACTACGGAATAATCTCGATTCGTACTCGTGCACTGTCGTCAGCGGCCGAGCCGGCAGCGGCAAGACTACATTAGCTTCCGACTTTGCGCGCAGTTGCGGCCGCCCAGTCGCCTGGTACAAAGTCGATGCATCAGATGGGGAGATACCTGTCTTCTTTGATTATCTGGCTGCCAGTATCTGGCAACAAAGGCCAAACTTTGACGAAGCGTCCATCCGTTCATTAGCGGCGACAGCAAACCCCGAGGACATCCCGCTACTCTCGGAGCGGCTTGTTTTTGAACTGATCGAAGATTCCGGTCGACCCTTGCTAATAGTCATTGAGGATCTGCATTTGGTCGGCGATACCGAGTGGCTGGTGCCATTCCTCGAGCGGTTCCTACGCCTGACACCGCCTGAAGTCCATATCCTGATTACCGGACGGACGTTGCCACCCGCGCCCCTGTGGCGCATGCGCTCGAAACAAACGCTGGCAGTAGTCGACGAAGCCACACTGGCATTCACTCGGGAAGAAGCAGTTACTCTTTTTGAGACTTATGGATTGACTCGTCCACAAGCCTATCTGGCATTCGATCGCACCCACGGGCGCGCCGGCTCCCTGGCCAGATACGCCGCGATGTTAGGGAACACAGCGGTGGAGCTAGCCGGCCCTCCCTCGATCCTGAGCTGGCGCCGGCGATCTGCGCAATCGAATGCCGGGGACTAGTAGGTCTTACCCGCACACGAGAAACGAATGACCCTCTCTCAATCAATCGTCCCAGTCGTTACTGACTACGTCTTGGAGAACAGCGTCTTTGGCGCTGACGATAGATTGAGCCTGCGGCCCTATGTTAACCTGCCACCACTCCACAGGGCCCAGAGGCAAAGCTCAATGGCGCCAAGCTCCCGGCAGGGAAAGCCCGGCAAGACACCAGCAGTAAAACCAGGCGAGCGGTCAAGCGGCCAGCCGGGGCTCTTTCTGCGCACTAAGTTATTGCCGCCGCGTCCGGCTCCCGAACTGCTGTCTCGGCCACGCCTGACTGAACGACTGCTGGCCAATCTTTCCAGGCCGATGACGCTCGTAACCGCAAACGCCGGTTCGGGCAAAACGACACTGGTGGCTGATGTCCTGCGCACGCACGGCCGCCCCTTCGTTTGGTATCAGCTGGATCACACTGATGCCGACCCCTCAGTTTTCCTCGGCTATCTTACTTACGGTATTCAGCAAATTGTGCCGGCTTTTGGCGCCGCCACGTTTGCCTATCTGCAGGAATCGCCGGGTGAACTCGCGCAACAGCCCGAGCGCGCCGTCGATGTTCTGCTAAATGAAGTCTTAGAGCAGGTTGATCAACAGCTCGTAGTTGTGCTCGATGATTACCATCACCTGGGCGCAGACACTCCGGTGCACGCGGTGCTGGATCGCCTGCTGGCATATCTTCCTGACGTGCTGCACGTCATTGTTATCTCGCGAGAAATGCCGCCGCTTTCGTTGGCCCGCCTGCGCGCGCAAACGCCGCATTCGATCATCGACCGCAGCGATTTATTGTTTAATGACGAAGAGACGCGGCAACTCTTTCGCAAAGTTTTCGATTTGGAACTCACCCCAGAGCAGCTTGCAGAATATCGGGAACGTACGCACGGCTGGATTACCGCGCTCCAGTTAGTAAGACAAGTGGCGCAGCGCACACTGGGTGGCGCGAAACCAGACGACCAACACCAGCTCCCGGATCTGGTCGAGATTCTCCGCCAATCCGAGCGCGACATCTTCGACTATTTCGCAGAAGAAGTTTTTTCCAGCGAGACGGAAACGATTCAGCAACTCCTGTTGCACATCTCACTGCTCGAACGCGTCGAACTTAACGCCTGCGCAACACTCTACCGCGATATGAACTGCGCGCGCGTTTTGCCGACCTTAGTACGCCGCAACGTATTCCTCACCGTCGCCGGAGACCGGCGCAGCGAAGAGTATCGGCTGCACCCATTATTTCAGAGCTTTCTGCGACGCCGGCTGCGTAGCGACATCGGCCGCGCGGGGGTTGCCGCTGAGCAAATGCGCTGCGCCGAGTATTTTGCCGCGCTTCAACTTTGGGAACCGGCAGTACACCACTTCCTCGAGGCCGAAGACTTCAATCGCGCCGCGAAGTTGATCGCGGAACACGGCGGAAAGTGGATCGCCTCCGGGGCGCTGGGCTCATTAGCCACGCTGGCAGACGCCGTTCCGGCGACGGCACTCGAAAATTATCCGCGAGCGTTGGCCCATCGCGCCGAAGTAGCCCGGCTGCGCGGGGAATACGACGCCGCACAGGCTTTGTTTCGGCGCAGCATAACTCTTTTGCGACAGCAGGAAGACGGCGAGGGTGAGGCCGAAGCTCTGCATTCGCTCGCCGCCATTGCCCGGCGTCAGCGTGATTTTACAGTCGCGTTTACCTACCTCGATCGCGCGGTTGAACTCACAGACGAACATTCAGCCGTCAGAATGAAGTGTGGCAACACGCGCGGCTTGTGCCTGGTTGCAATGGGCCAATGGACCACAGCCGAAAGAGAGTTTCGGACAGCCTTGCAACTCGCCGAAGAACGTCATGATGAGTACTACGCCAGATTGATCGCTCATAATCTCGGAACACCCGCTGGGATTCGCGGCGACTTTGGCGAAGCGCTGCGCTGGCTCAGCCGCATGTTGCGCACGGATAGTCAACGGCCGCCGGTACCACAGGAAGCCATTGCGCATCTGAACATGGCCCGTTGCTACCTGTACCGCGGCGAGTTTGCAGCCTGCGAAGAACACCTCGGCAAGGCGCTCGAACGCTGCGAGCTGTTTAGCCTGGCAGCATTACGCGGCGAGATTCTTGAAGCCTACGGCAATCTCTATCGGGATTTGGGTGAAGTTGAGCGGGCCGCTGAGTATTTCGAACGCGCCGAGCGCGCGTATCACCAGGCTGGGATCAATCCGGAGGTTACCGAGTTGCTTGAAGAGCGAGGTCTGCTCAGTCTACGGGCGGGCGATCTCGTAACCGCTCGGGCGCAATTGGATCGACTCATCCAGCTGCGTCCCATCGGAAAGGACGAGCTGCGCTACTACACCGCTTCCCTTTCTCGGGCTCGCGTAATGAGCACGCAGGGAGAATACGATTCCGCCCGCCGTGATCTGGCTAGTGGCGCCAATTATTTTCGCGCTCAGGGACTCTACTATTATGAAGCGCAGGCGTGCATGGGTTTGGCGATCTGCGAGTGGAAGCTCGCGCGGGAGCCCGAAATGCTTGAGCACCTGCGACGGGCGCTCGATCTAGCGCTTCGCTATGATTACGAATACTGGCTGCAACGGGAACTAAATTGCAATCCGGAACTCTTCGTAACCGAGGAAGCTGCGGAAATTCTGCCGGCGGACTTGCGCGCCCAGTTAACCACCGATCGCCAAACGCGCCAATTGCTGGCAACGCCGGAAGTGGTGGTGGCTGCCACAGTCCTGACGACCAAGCCGCTCGTCGATCTCACAATCAATCTGCTTGGTCCAATTGAGATCGTGCGCGATCCGACCCGGCCGCTCGCAGCTGACGCCTGGGTGACCCGTAGGGCCCGCGATATTCTGTGCTACATCGCTTCGCGCAGGCATCGTCGCGCTGAAAAAGATTCGATTATTGACATGTTTTGGGGGGAAACAGATCCGACTGTTGTGGAGCGAAACTTCCATCCAACGGTTTCGCATATTCGCAAGGCCCTCAACAACAATCAGGCGCTAAAACAAAATCTCCTCCTGTATCGCGACGGGGCATATCTACTTAACCCGGAGTTTGCCTATTGCATCGACACTGAAGAATTCGATCGTCTGTTGAACGAAGGCGAAGCAGCCCGGCGCGCTCGCCAGTTTGAGCAGTGCGTAAAGTGTTACGAGTCTGCAATAGCCCTATATCGTGGCGAATTCATGCAGGGCAGTTACGACACTTGGGTTGAAGAGCAAAGATCGTATTACCGGCTGCAGTATTTGCAATTACTTGAATCTCTGGCCGGTGTCGCACAAAAACTGGAAGATTGGTTCAAAGCAACGCAGTTGGCCCAGTTAATCCTGCGTGACGATCCCTTTCGCGAAGACATGCATTGTTTGCTGATGCGAGCCCTCGCGGCCCAGGGCAACAAGGGTGGGGTCAAGGAACAGTACGAAGGGTTGAAACGATTACTCGCGAACGAACTCGGAGTGGAACCAAGCGTGGAAACCCAGACGATTTATCAGGAATTGGTTGGTTCGTCAGCCTAACTTGGGGTCCAGCGACGAATTCGTTCAGAAATCGCAACTTTGGCGCAACACTTCAATAGGTAGCGCAAACTAGAATGCATTACTTCCAAAGCACGAACTGGTTGCTCGGTGAGGAGCGGAAATGCCTTCTCGCCCCAATATCAAGGTTAGCATCACTGGCGCCGATACTCCCGACTGAGGTGGTTTAGTCTGCTAAGAACGATTCTTCCAAATAGGAATCAACCCGTCACACGAATTGTGGCGGTCACATTGATCATCCTTCTGGCCGTTGCGCCAGCCTTCGCCGGCCTCTCAATCACCAATACAAATGGCATCGTCATGACTGGCGCCGATGGGATCGTGATGACCGGTGCTGACGGCATTGTCATGACCGGTGCTGACGGCGTCCTTAACAATCAGGCCGACGGCATTGTCATGACCGGCGCGGATGGGATTGTGATGACCGGCGCCGATAGTTCGTCATATCCAAACAGCGTGCGTCTGGTAAGCGCGGACGGCATTGTCATGACCGGCGCCGATGGCATCGTGATGACGGGTGCTGATGGTATCGTCATGACTGGCGCCGACGGGACCACTTACAACGCAGCCTCCGTCACAATCACCCAAGCTAATGGAATCGTCATGACCGGCGCTGATGGCATCGTCATGACCGGCGCAGATGGAGTGCAACGGACCACGTCAAGTGGAATCGTGATGACCGGCGCCGATGGCATCGTCATGACTGGTGCCGATGGCATCGTGATGACTGGCGCCGACGGCATCGTCATGACTGGTGCCGATGGTCTGGTTTCGTCTATTGCTCCGAGCGGTATGAGGTTCGATGGCGTCACCGGCATCGTCATGACCGGCGCTGATGGCATCGTCATGACCGGCGCCGACGGCATCACGATGACAGACGCTTATGGCATGCTCGCAACCGGAGCAAATAGCGGTTCCGGGTCCGGTCTAAAAAGTGTCGATCCGGAATTGGCGTTGCAACTAAATCAGTTGACTGACGACAGCAGCGTGAACGCGGTAGTCGTCTACCATCGCATGCCTACTGATGCGGACATTGCCACACTCCAGCAGATTGGCATTGTCGGGGGCACGCGCTATCGCGTCCTTCCCATGATCACTCTAAGCGCAACGCGAGATCAAATACTTGCCATCTCCCGTCTCACGTCAGTCCGCTCAATCTATGGCAACCGCACTCTAAACCTTACCGCCGAGCCGGAAGTAAGCGCGGCGACAGGCGTCGATCGCGCCCGCCGCGACGTCGAAGTCATAAATCACAACAGCGGTCTCTCTGTTAATGGTCGCAACGTCACTGTAGCGGTGTTGGATACTGGAATTGACGCCAGTCACAGCGACCTTGCTGGACGTGTGGTGCAAAACGTAAAGCTTGCCAGCACCCAAAGCGCGGCAGTCGGGTTTGACTATCCAGTCAATGCTGAAAATTTGCCGAACACGGACCAACTTTACGGGCATGGCACGTTCGTCGCCGGTCTAATCGGCGGGAATGGCACGCAATCGGGTGGTAAGTATCAGGGTGTGGCGCCGGGAGCGCGTCTGGTGGGCCTGAGCGCCGGCGACCTCACTCTGCTTTATGTTCTTGAGGGCTTTGATTATTTGCTCACCCGAGGCGGCGATCTTGGAGTACGCGTGGTCAACTGCAGCTTTTCCGCCAACACAGTTTTTGACATGAATGACCCTGTCAATGTGGCCACGCGAATGCTGACGGACCACGGCATCAATGTCGTCTTCTCTGCAGGAAATACTGGACCTGGATTGCACACGCTCAATCCCTATGCGGTTGCGCCGTGGGTCGTAAGTGTTGGCGCTACCGATACACCGGGGCATGTGGCGACTTTTTCATCCCGTGGCGATTTCGCCAGCGCGCTGTTTCATCCCACTTTAGTAGCACCCGGTGTGAACGTGATCAGTCTGCGTGGTTCGGGAATCACAAACGTCACTGGTGCGGAAGGCACTGTGGCAGGAGCTGATGCGCAACGCCTCAGTTCCTCGGAGCTTCCTTATTACACGACTTCAAGCGGCACCAGTTTCTCTGCGCCGCAGGTGGCTGGCGCAATCGCGCTGCTGCTTGAGGTCAATCCGAGTCTCACCCCAGCTCAGGTGAAAGACACTCTGCAACGCACTGCGACGCCGCTGCCGCCTTACTATCAACACGAGGTTGGCAATGGCATGCTCAATGTTCACGCCGCAGTTTTGCAGGCAGCCTTCACCAGTCGACCATTCGGAAAGTGGCGCGGTACGCTTAATCGTAACCAAGTGGAATTCATCAACGATCCGGCGACAACTTTTTCCGGCGTCGTTCAGCCCGGCGTCGCAGCCGTTTCGCCGCTTTTCATCCCCAGCGACTCCTTGCTCGCGTCCGTGCAGATTTCCTGGGGACCATTTTCCAGCATCAACGATCTCGGCCTGAAGCTGTATGACCCGGCGGGCACGCTGAATTCGCAATCCAACAGCCTCAACTTGCCGGGCTTGACCGGTAAGCGCGAGCGCGTCGCCATTAACACGCCGGCAGCCGGCTCGTGGCAGGCAAACATTGCAAACACTCTCGCCGTAGCTACCGGCGCGCAGAACTACGTTGGCGTCCTGGAAGTCAGCCGGGCGAAGTACGCCCCAATGTCTGACGTTTCGAGTCTGGATCAAGCGTTGCGCAGTGACATCTATCAGACTCTGCGGACCTACACGATGTGGCCGATTGGCAACAAGTTTCGTAGTGACTTCGCGGTGACGCGAGCGAATCTGGCTACCGCATTGGTGCTTGGTGGTCGGGTGCCGCAATACTTACCAGGCCGACCCAGTTTCTCAGACACCGGAGATGCAGTAACGATGCCGTTTGTTGAAAGCGCTCAGGCGGCGCCGGGTGGGCCATTGTTCCTCAACACTACTGTGGGCGGAAGATTTCGGCCAAACGATTCTGTCGATCGCCTGACGGCCGCCGTCGCATTAGTCCGGGCTGCCGGCCTGCGTGCCCAGGCGGAGAGCCAGTCCAACGCTCCACTCACGGTTCTCGATGCGCTTTCCATTCCGACGAATCTCCGAGGGTATGTTTCGCTGGCGATCGCGAAGGGCTTACTCCCAGCCGGCAGCTCTTTCTATCCACAGAAACCGCTCAGCCGCGGCGAGCTGGCGCATGCCATGGCCGTGCTGCAAAGACTGGCCACACAGTAAACTCACACTCCCTTGATGATTTGCGATCCGGCGCCAGGTTAGGTGCTGAGCGAGACTTATAACTAGACATCCAGAAACTTGGCGCGGTGCTTTGGTTCCGGCAACATACACGACTCGTGCTTGCCGAAAACGCTATAGCGATTGCGCGCCACGATTTTATAGACCGCATCTCGAAGTCCTCGCGGCAAAACCCGCCCGATGCCTGCCAGGCCCCAAATACCGCCGAGCCGCGAGAGCATGTAAAGAATCGCCTCCGAACGCCCCAGGAGCGTTTCGTTAGACTGGTCGAAATTCTGCACAATATAAACCGTGTCCAGATCGTGAGGGTCCAAACCATGCCGGGTCAGTACACGCTGCGAAAGTTCGCTTTGTAGCGACGCAAATCTAAAGCGATCATGCTGGTCACGTTTCAAAAGAAACTGGACCAGCCGGTTACAGAGCCCGCAAACTCCGTCGTAGAGAACGATAGGATTGGGGTTGTTAGTAGACAATCACTTGAACTCAAATGACTTGATGTAGTCGTTGTAGGCCTGTTCCCAGTGACCCACAGTTTTTTCGGGGCCGGTTAGTTTCACGAAATAGGAACCCGTTGGCGTTTCGATAACCGCGCCGCGCAACCGGTATATCGATTTGTTATCTTTCGGCGCGCTGTCCATCGACATCCCGCCTGAATAGTTACCGAGTACGTCGACCGTGCTGACCTTCAACCCGTTAACAGTCATGGTATCGGTCCTGGCTTTGGCTTGGGAGGGCGAGCCATCGGGTTGCTTGACTTGATTTAACCAGCGCTCGATATTTGCCTCGGGCGTACCACCCTGGCCCGGACCAAAATAATAGACAACGACCAGTGCGTCTTCGCCATCGCCTTCGACCTTTGGCAATTTGTATTGGGCCCGACGCATCTCGGAAGTTGGTTTTTCCACTACCCAACCTTCAGGAGTTTTATAGTGCACCTCGCCCGCAGGCAGTTGTGATGTTTGCGTCGCACTAGCCGAGGGTTTCGTTGCCGAGCCCCCTGGTTCCACCGCTACTGACTGTTTGGAGCAGCCGGCACAGATGAATGCCAGCGTTGTTATCGCGATGATACTTTTCAACATGATGTCAATTTAAACGTGAGCCTCAATCTACTGCAAGCTGAGCGGCAAACTGGGTACTGTTGCGATGCGTCTGAAGTGGAACCGGAGAACCCGGTGCTATAGCTCCCGGTTCTGATTTGTGCGGCTTTACGTACGAAAACGGCGGTTGCTGTCAGGGCTCAGGTGTTGAAAGCAGATAGACAGCGAATGAGGCCAGCCAATGTTCCCCGGCGTAATCGCCGCTGGCTACGTGGGCCAGCGCATCGTTCGCGTGAACGCGTGCCGCATTTGCGAGCACCCGTCGCGCCGGATCGCTTTGCGGCAACGCGGCCGCGACGCTGCGCATACACCAGGCCCGACTCAAATTCAAGCCATCCAGATGGACCAGTTTGGGATCACTGCGATCTCCTACCGTGGCCGGCTTCATCAGGGTCTCTGGTTTCCCGGTTCCTATTTGCGGAAGAAACCCAGCAAACCAGCGGCGAAACTCTGCCGGGTCCAGCACGCGTCGCATCAGATCAGCTTCCATCAACGCCGGTGAAAAGAAATCTTCTCCGCTCGGCTCCCAGGCGCCCGGATAGTTTTTGTCCTTTGCAAAATAGGTACGACTTCGCTCGGCCACCAGCGCCGCAAGTTTTTCATTACCGCTCGCCCTCGCATAATCAAACGCGAAGGCAAGGCCAAAAGCTGTGTTCGGATGAACGCCGGTGCGAATCGGATAAGTCTGTTTGGGAAGAAACTGAAGGTATGAATCGACCAAGGCGTCGACCAGCGGCTGCAGGTTCCGCAACCATGTTTTCATCTCAGCGTCGTTAGATACGGAAAGTTCCTCGCCAAGTTTCAGCAACCACGCCCAGCCATACGTTCGTTCAAACGACTGATGATTTTTCTGTTTAAGGTAGGCGGTCTCGGTCAGGATATTTTCTGCACTCAGATTGGCGCCGAGCGCCTGGCGGATTTCCCCTGCTTCCGGAAGGTCCGGAACCAGTCTCAGCAGGCGCACCAGCATCCAGTGGCCGTGAACTGACGAATGCCAGTCGAAACAGCCATAGAAAGCAGGATGCAAGGCTTTGGGACTCTGGACGTCTGTCGTGTCATTCAAGACGTGTTCAGGCTTGTTTGGGTATTCCCTGGCGACACACTTCAGCGCGAGCTTGGCGAAATGCGACGCCTGGGCCTGCGTAAGCGTAAGATTTGCGTTGGCACGATTGGTCACCCGTGCCTCTGTCGAACCCGCGAACAATAGCAAATGAACAATAACGAGTAGGCCTGCGAGTTTTTGTTTAGACACTGCTCCTCCCGAGTCGTTGGATAGTTCAAAATCACTTCAGTAGCGGTGCGAAGGTCGCCCGATGTGAATATGCGGTCCGGTTGCCGTGCCAGGAATCGCCTGGCGAAAAGCGAGGAATGGAATGCCATTCGCCCGCAAGTAGCCCAACAACGCCTGGCCTTCCGGTCCATCCGGATGAAGCGAGACATCCATGGCATTGTGGTGGTCGAGACGCCAGCGATCGTGAATCGCGCCCTGACCAAACACCGCGACCGGCAAGGGTCGTTTGAAAGCGTCGAGGAAGAATCGCAGCACCTTCCAGGCATCGGACAAGGCCCAAGGCGCTCCGCCGTTGTAACGAATCATCGCCGTAGTGCTAACCAGGCCACCTCTCGGGATCCGCCCGGCCCTGGCTATCTTCGTTTCCGCTTCCGCCTCGAGCAACGTGTCGGCGACTTGAGAGTCCGCAGCGGTCATTCGCTGCTTCACTTCAGCAACCTTATCCCTGGCGAGAGTGAGTTTCGCCTCGGATGCCTCAACTTCTTTTCTTGCCAGCAGTCCGGCCGCAAATAATTCTTTTGACTTTGCCAGCTCGTCTTCGGCTTTGGCGACGCTCTTTTCGTAACTCGCCTGCAGCTTTTCGAGACTCGTCTTATATTCGCCGGCAGCTTTGATGAACTCGTCGCGGAGTCGGGACAGTTCGTCCTTCGGCTTGACGGCCGGAGTTGATTTGGCCGGTTGCCTCTTTTTCTGCGCAGCGACTCGTTTGGTTGCGACTTTTGTCTGCGCTGGCAAGTTAATCGGCATTACCACCACCATGCCAAGCAGAGCGCCCGATAAACTTCGCTGAACGATCCCACTAATGAGGCGGCGCCTCACGCGACCAACAAGTCTTCGAGCGTCCCCCTTGTTCATGAATGTCGCGCTCGCAACTCCAGCTCCGAGTTAACCTCGCCACCGATAAGAATTGCCATGCCCGTAAAATAGAACCACAACATGAGGACGATCAGTGCTCCGAGCGAACCATAAGTCACACTGTAGGAATTGAAGAAATGCAGGTACAGCCTGAAACCAAACGAAACCAGCAGCCACAACACAACCGCAGTTATTGCGCCGCCAGTCCAGAGTCTGCGCTTTGGTCGCCGGTCGTTTGGTGCCAGATAATAAATGAGATCAAAAGTGAGAAGCAGAAACAGCAGGGCGATGGGCCACTGGAGAATTCTCCAGGCGATTGTAAAAGCCGCGCTGAAACCATAATGCGCCGCGATCCGATCGCCCAAATGTCCGCCGAAAAATACGATAGCCAGCGCCACTACGATGAACACCGCAAACATGATCGTCAGGAAGATCGCTACCAACCTCACCTTCCACCACGGACGATCTTCTTTTACCGCGTAGGCCACGTTTAAGGTTGAACTGATCGCGCCCATTCCATTAGAGGCGGCCCACAAAGCAGCCAGAATTCCGAGGGACAGTTTGCCACCGCCGCGCGCGTTCGTGATCTCATCAAGCGTCGTCCGCACCAGCGAGATCGCGGAATACGGCATGACCGTCGCCAGGTAAGAAAGTAATTTGTTGCGCAGGTCTGAGCCGGCCCCGGCGACATAGCCTAGCAGGGTGACCAAAACCAGCATCAGCGGAAACACCGCGAGCAGAAAATAGTAAGACAGTTGGGCGGCACGCCCGAAGATATCGTGGTCGTTGATACGGGTCCAGATATGGCTTACAAAACTTTTCCAGGACAAAGCACGAAAACCCAATCGAATAAATCCGTTAACAGGTCACTTTTTAGAGTTAACGGATTCTAGCATGTAGAGGATTGGGAGAACATGAGGTCCCGTCGCTAACTCCCGTTCTGTTAGAACTGAGTATGGTGGAGAGATGTCTTTGGTGGTCGTAACAGTTTACTTCACCATTGTTCCGGTGCGGCCCCAACGCGTATTGAGAAAAAAGTCGGAGAGAAAATTGCCATTAGAAGGAGCACTTTCGTCGTAAGACCAGTAAACGAACATCGCACGCCCAATGACGAATTCGCGCGGCACAAAGCCCCAGTAGCGGCTGTCTTCGCTGTTTTCACGATTGTCGCCCATGACGAAGTATTTAGTCTCCGGGACGACTAGTTCTTTCCCATTCCCCTCAAACTTAAAGGCGTCATAGTCTTCGCTGCTCTGGTCGTCGCCGGAACCCGGATGGTAGTAGACGTTGTAACTCTCGCCCGGTTTGGGCGGCGGGTTGTCAGAGACCACAAGTGGAGACTTGTTGTCGTTCTTATCGACGCCCTCAATGCGATGTTCCGGCAAGGCCGTTCCGTTGACAATAACATTCCGCCCTTCAATTCTAATGCGATCTCCGGGTACGCCGATTACTCGCTTAACGTAGTTAGTAACGATCGGTTTGTTGTCAGGCCTGTCGTCGTGACGGGGATCGTAGCGATTGCCGGGATACTTAAAAACAATAATGTCACCGCGTTTGATCTCGCGCTGCGGCAGAAAGGGCAGAGTTTTGCCGGGTGCGAAGATAAACTTGTTGACTAAGAGATGATCGCCGATGGTGATGGTGTTTTGCATCGAGCCGGTGGGAACTTTGACGGCCTGCACTACAAACGTCATTCCAAATAGAGCCATGATCACCGTCACAACTGCCGACTCAAAATACTCGCGCCAAACGGACTTGGGCGGCCCCGTTTGAATGATTTCCGGCTGGGGCGACGCATCGTGACCGTTGCGATTGAAGACTCGGGAGAAAGCAGATGTCTTCGGAGTCGCTTCCGTCTCCGATACGCTGGTTGAAATTGGCCCGTTGACTGGATTGCTCATTATCAAATCATCCTAAATACCTTAGATGCGGCGGTCAAGTTTGCCCGGTCTTCGGAATTTTAATTTGTAACGCAAAATGTTTGCAGTCCGGGCTGAAGGAATGGTACTCAACGCGCACGCAAACTCACAGTTTGAGCTACAAACAGCGACGGAACTCTGACTAATACGTAGTGTTCACAACTCAGGTTTATCGATCCTTATCAGCGCGAGCGCTTCTTTTGCGGCGGCTGCTTCGGCTATCTTCTTTGAGCGTCCTTCGGCTCGCACGCTACCCTCGTCCCACTTTACCTCAACATTGAAAAGGCGTTTGTGTGGCGGACCGCTCGATTCGACTACAGAATATTTCGGCGCCGGCCGCCGTTCCGCCTGTAGTTTCTCCTGCAGCATCGTCTTGTAGTCGGCTTCTGCCGCTGCGCTAGGCGTAACCTTTTGTAGTTCCTCGCCCAGCGCGTGTCGGACAAAACTAGTTGCCGCAGATAAGCCGCCGTCAACGAAGATGGCTCCCGCTATGGCTTCCAACACGTCAGCCAACAGCGCGTCTTTACGGCGTCCACCGCTCTTCTCTTCCCCCCGCCCAAAACGAAGAAAGTCACCCAGATTTAGCCGCAACGAAGCCTGCGCTAAGGTAGGCGCACTAACCAGTCGATGCTTCATTCGCGAGAGTTCACCTTCAGTGCCCGCGGGATATGCGGTGCAGAGGTAATCCGCAACGATCAAACCCAACACCGAGTCGCCAAGAAACTCCAGCGCTTCGTTATGAAGTTGACGAGCCTGGTCCTCTGCTCCGGGCGCCACCTGTTCGTGCGCCCAGGAGCGGTGCGTGATGGCGCGCTCCAACAAGGAACGGTTTTGAAACTGGTAGGCGACAATGGTTTCCAGGAGGTCGAGATCCGGAAGTTGTAGACCCTGTTGCTTCAAAGTAGATTCAGTTGCAATAAAGCCGGAAGCGTCGTCAACTCGACAAAGCTTCCGGCTGTAGCTTCCCTAAACTGAAGGGTTGTTTGGCGTCAAGTTGATCTTAGGGACGCCGATGATTGTTGCGAGTTTTAGGTTTAGTTGCGGGCTTAACGACGGCGGCCGCAGTAGTAGGCTTCGCAGTTGTCGTCGTAGTCGAAGCCGCAGGGGCTGTCGTAGTCTTGTTTGTTGTCGGAGCCACAGTTCCTGGCGCGGTGGCTGAACCGGCAGTTGTCGTGCTGGCTGGCCCCGGCGTAGCTGACGTTGCCGAAACCGGCAAAGTCGTCAACGGCGTGGGCTCGGGTGGCAATGGCTTCGACATGACCCCCGCAATCAGATCTGTAAGACCCGTTTCAGACCCCTTATTACGATACTTGTACCAGGTGGTTAAGGTCTCCAACCAGGCCTTCTTGCTTCCCTGATTCGCAGGATCAGTACCTGAGAGGGAAACTGCGCGCGCATACGCGTCGATCATTCGGTCGATGATTTGGTTGACGTTCTCAAGTGCAAGCTTGCTTTCCGGGGTTTCGTCTTTGCCTGCATAAAGCCTCTGATAGTCGGCGAACAATTTGTCATACGGCCCAGTCTGATATGCGTCACCGATGAAACCATAGATGAACGGCTGTTTCTTCAGCTTGCCCTCAAGCTGCGCCGCCTTCAGAAGATACGGCAAAGCCTCAGCTGGGCTCTTCTGGAGAGTAAGCCAGCCGATCGTATTGTTTAGATAACCAAGAGCCTCGTCCTTATTGGTATAGGGAACCCAATTGTCCGGGGCAGTGCCCGCCTGAATGAGTTGAATGGCCTTCTTGCCATAGACCATCGTATCCGCAGTAAAGGTGTCGACCTTGGAGTTGGCGGCCAGGTACCCTGCGTAAGTAAGATCCATGAGCACCTTTACATTGTCAGGCTCATCAGCCAGGACTTGTTTTCCGAGTTCAAAAGCCTTGGCGTAATCCTTCTTGTCATACACCAGCTCGGTGACTCTGGGCGTTCGTCTAGCCTTGTCGATGACAGCAACAAAATTGTTCTTAAGATATGTTCGAATTGACTCTTCGCCTGGTTCTGCCGGACAAGCCAAATACTTCTGCGCCAGATCGTAGGCCTTGTTCTGGTCTGTTTTGAAGGTCGCGCGGAACTCGGTATACCAGGCAAGCTTGTTTTCAGCTGTGCACTGTCCTTGAGCCGGCGCCGGAGTCGGAGTTTGCGCCTGCAGTTCTTTCGAACCAGCAAACCCTAGTGGAAGAGCCAGGCTCGCGTAAATTGCCATTAACCGAATAGTCTTTTTCATTAGTCGTTCACAACCTCCAAGTTCTCTCTTTCAGCTGTCCTCGCTGAGTCAATATGTGATTCGCTGGCGCCGCAATAGCGCCCCACTAAGATGCGGAATGACAAACGCCGGTTGCCGATCTGCGTTGCTGTTCTACGATAGTGGTTAGGAGAGAACCACCGCTTAGGGGAATTGAAAATCCAACCCAATAAGAACGCCCGCAATATTCCTGCAACTCTCACAGGCCTGTCAAGGCGCGAGCGCTCCACAGCCAAAAGAAAAAACTTGACCACTAAAAGCCTTTGCGCCGGCCTCGTAAGAGTTTACGAGTCTCCGGCGCAAATTGGTTTCCCTGATATTACAAGTTCGTTGCGACTATGGCTCCAGATCGTGCGTTCTACGCGGTCTGTCGTCAGGCTGAGTCGGTGGCGGTACGGAACTCTTTGCGGGCGCAGCGGACTTTTGGGGCTCCACCTTTTGAGCCGGCGAGTTAATGGGATTGATCACGCGCTTGACGTTCGAAGGTGACGACTCGGGCACCAGCTTATGCGTTGGCGAAGGCGTCGCGGTCGCCGCTGACTTATCAGTGTTCTCCGTGTCTGTGCCATTCTGATCGGCGATCATGTCGTCGCCCTCTTCGGCGCCAACTTCCTTTTCCTCGTCATCCGGTGTGGAGGCGATCTGGAGGTTTGTCGGCGTGCCGAAACGGTTATGCAAGTCGCGATAGATCTGGCCGGCAACCGCTGCCGGGAGATGCCGGTGAGCGTCGGTGCCGCGCGTGATTACAACCACCGCGAGTTTCGGATTGGCCAGGGGCGCATAAGAAGTGAACAAGCCTACCCAACTGCCACTGCCTCCATTACAGGTACCGGTCTTGCCAGCAACTGTTTGCAGCGGATCATAAGCACGGCGTCCCGAACCATAGTTGACGGAACCAATCATTCCCGGGATCATGCGCTGCAAAACATCGCCGTCGATGTCTAACTTGCGCCGCACCTTCGGCTTGAATTTGGCTGAAGGATCCTGAGGGTTAGGTATTTGAGGCACCAGCAATTTGCCGCCGTTAGCCATCGCTGACACGAGATTACCTAACTGCAACGCGGTAACCTCGAATCCGTCTGCATAAGAAAACATACGATGCAGTGCAAAGCCGGGACCCATTTCCGGTAGCCGGCCGGCATATTCAAACGGAACGTTTGCGCCAGTCTTTTCACCCAATCCCAATTCTTTCGCGTAATGGATCATCTTGTCGAAGCCGAGGCCACTACCGACGCGTTCGAAGTAGGAGTTGTCTGAGTGTGCCAGCGCTGAGGTCAGGTCCATGCGAGGACTCTCGGAGGCCGGCGTTAGGTCTGCAGGTTGAATTACTTTCTCTGAAAGGCCCGCTACACCGGTCACCAGCTTGATCGTCGAGCAGGGCTTAAAGCCTCGTCGCACGCCCCATTCCTGGTTGACGATTGAATAGACTTTCCCGGTGATGGGATCCATGACAACTACTGTACCCGCGTGATTGCCCAGAGCGTTGATTGCGACTTGACGCACCTGAGGATCTTCACCGGTGGTGTTATCCCTTGCAATCATTCCCTGAACTTCGTCGCGGAGGGCTTGGTCAAGCGCGCGTTGGCGAGCAATCGCCGCACGGCGGGCAGCCTCGGCGCGGCGCCGGGCCTCAAGAATTTCGCGGCGACGCTGCGAGTTTAGGCGACGGAGTTCCGCAGCCCGCTCACGCTTGTTCAAAGGACGTCCCCGTCTTCGTTCCAGCGCTTTTAGGAGAGCAGTCTGTTCCCTGGCGCTTTGAATACGATCGCGTTTAAGCTCTCTTCGCGATAAATGAGACTTGCCGCCACGGCGCGATTCTCTCGCAGACAGCCGCTCACGTTTGTTTGAGCGACGATCCCTGGCCGAGAGTTTCTTACCCCTTTCGGTGTGCGCGGCAACGCGGCTGGTCTTCTTTCCGCGGGTATCGTTGTCATGCCGCTTCTTTGCGGCTTCTGTAATTTGAAAAGGAAGGACGAGGAAGGCAATTAGTATGAAAGCGAAACGAAGACCACGGGGGTGGCGATTCATCAATGTCATCAGGGGTTTCTTACCTTTCTAACAAATTTCTTTACTCAGCTATCTGAGTTCGCCGAAAAACTCCACGCCGTGTAACACACCAGGAAAGGCCCGTGAAACGTCGATTTCTCAAATCCAAAGCTAACTTGGCAGCCCTGAGAGTGAATGACTCTCACAAAAAACCCTTGTTTTCTTATGGACCTAGGTCCTGCTACGTTGAGGCGGGAGAATTCCCAAATTTGGCGGTCCCTGGGGACATTGATTCGAGACCGCGGCAACTATAACATCGGAAATCTGGAGCGGCAACTTAAAAAGTAAGCTTTTGTACATAACTTGCAAGGCTCAGTTTCTGATTGTGCTCTTTAACAAGGGGGAAAACACAATGATGACAACGATCCACAGTCTGGCCCCCTTCAAACTCGTATGATGACTCCGCAAGTTTTTAGCAGCTTCCGCGCCCGTCTGGTACTCCTGCTGGTAGTGCTGTTGGGCTTAACGCTCGGGGTTCAGTACTACGTAAACCTGCAATCCGTAAAACGAAATGCCCACATGCTGGTAGCTCAGGAGCAGGCAATCATGGCCGGGGTCGCTCTTGGGGTTAACAGTATCTCGAGCAACAAGTATCTCGACCAAATCAGAAGCAATGTACACGAGCCGCTTCTGGATG
Organism: Pyrinomonadaceae bacterium; assembly: GCA_031365545.1. GTDB lineage: Bacteria > Acidobacteriota > Blastocatellia > Pyrinomonadales > Pyrinomonadaceae > PSRF01. The sequence goes on from JANLYH010000146.1 coordinate 33,373, forward strand.
AGCCGAATGGACGCGTCCGGAATGTGCTCGTGGTAGACAGCAACGGAAATGTCCTGGACAGCCTGAGCAAGGATTTTGCCCCACGGAAAAACTCCGATGAAAGCCCTCGCTACGCGAAGATCGCGGATGTACCACTGCCTTCCTTGAGGAGCGCCATAGAACTACCGGAAGAAAGCCAGCAACTACCGGCCTGGCTCACGTCATCGCGCGCGCCGTTGGCCGGGGAACCCGGCGCTTTCTATTTTCCTGTAGAAACTCAGCAAGGACGCTGGTACGTAATTGTCGTCCTCGACTCCGCAAACACACTACGAAGTATTCTCGAGCGCCAGGCGTCTCGCTCAGCTCTGTACACGCTCTTGCTCCTGCTTGCCACGACGTTGGTTACGGGCCTGTTCGTCTGGCGGTTTACGCGTCCGGTAAAGCACTTGTCAGTTGCGGCCCAGCGGGTGGCAACGGGCGACTTCGACGTGCGGGTGCCGACGGATAGACACGATGAAATGGGCGCCCTGGCAGTCGCCTTTAACGACATGACTGCGAGACTCGGAAGATTAAGAGAGCTGGAATCAAAACTACATCAGGTCGAGAAGGCTGCGGTTGTGGGCCGGCTGGCGGCCGCTATCGCCCACGAAATTCGCAATCCGCTCAACTACATAAATCTCACTTTGGATCATATGCGCTCATCCTTCGCCCCGGAGGAACCAGCGAAGCGCGAAACTTTCGAGCGTCTGACGAGCCAGCTGAAGTCGGAGGTGCAGAGAATCAACCGCCACATAACCGATTTTCTGAAATACTCACGACCTTCCGCACTTGCGCTGGAGTCTCTCGATCTTCGTGTCGAGGCCGAAGACGCGTTGCGTGTGATAGCCGGCCAGGCAGCAGAAAGAGGCGTCGCAGCCAACCTGAGCGCGCCAGACAATCTCCCTTTGGTTGTCGCCGACAAGGATTCTTTGCGCTCCGTTTTCACGAATCTTTTGATCAATAGTCTCGAAGCAATAGATGGCGATGGAGGCTCTGTAGAGATTAAGCTAACAGCAGAAACTCCCGACCGAGCGCGCGTTGAGATCAGTGACACCGGAAAAGGAATTGCAGCAGAAGATATTTCCAAAGTATTCGAGCCTTATTATTCAACGAAAGAGACCGGCACGGGCCTTGGACTTGCCATTGTTAAGAAAGCCATTGATGATCACGGCGGTTCAATAAGCGTGCGTTCCAAGGAAGGCAGCGGCACTACATTCCTAATAATTCTGCCGGTAAAACAAGACGACGAAGGAAAGGGGCAAGGCTGAAGGATGAAGGCTGAAGGATGAAAAAACTCGGATCGTTCGGTTTGTCATTTCATCCTTCATCCTTCATCCTTCATCCCTCAACAATATGGCGCGTAAAACCATACTCGTAGTAGACGACGAAAAATCGCAGCGTGAAATTCTGGAGATTATTCTCTCCGGAGAAGGTTATGACGTAACCACAGCGTCCTCAGGCGAAGCCGCAATCAAGTTTGCCAAGGACCGGCGCTTCGACCTCGCTCTGACCGATTTGAAGATGACTGGCATGGACGGCATCGAGCTGCTCCAACATCTGCTTGGTCTTGATTCTTCAATCATCGTCATTCTCCTAACCGCACACGGATCGATTGAGTCGGCCAAGGAAGCTTTGCGTCGCGGCGCCTTTGACTATCTCGAAAAACCGTACGACAAGGCGGCACTCCTCGAAACAATTGAGCGCGCCCTTAAGAAGCTTGATGCTTTGGACACTGAGATTGTCTCCGCCTCCCCGAACATGGAATCAGTCAAGCGGATGATCCTCAAAGTGGCGCGCTCCAATTCCACCGTGTTGATTCGCGGCGAATCCGGTACCGGCAAGGAGCTGATAGCACGCGCCATTCACAACCAGTCGCCGCGCGCTCAGGAAATGTTTCAGGCCGTCAACTGCGCCGCGATAAACGAGAATCTGCTCGAATCAGAGCTCTTCGGCCACGAAAAAGGTTCCTTCACCGGCGCGCACGCCGAGAAGAAAGGACTCTTCGAGATTGCCGATCGCGGCACGCTCTTCCTGGATGAGATTGCCGAGCTCGACGTTGCGATGCAGGCAAAACTGCTGCGCGCTCTGCAAGAGCGCAAGATCAGGCGGGTCGGCGGCACTCATGAAATTAGTGTTGACGTCCGCGTGATTGCCGCCACCAATCGCGATCTGCGCGCCATGGTTTCTGACGGTAGGTTTCGCGATGATCTCTACTATCGCATCAACGTGTTATCTGTTGATGTTCCACCCCTGCGTGAGCGACGCGAAGATATTCCGGTGCTCATCGACTACTTCGTCAAAAAGCACACGCGCAACACGTCGAGGCTGGTGCGCGGGCTGACGGCGGAAACGCGCAAGCTGATGCTCGACTACAGTTGGCCGGGAAACGTGCGCCAACTCGAGTCGGCCATCGAACGCGCGATTCTCCTCTGCGAGGGCGACCAGATAACGATTGACGATCTGCCGCTGGAAGTAAGACAGGAATCTCGTCCGGCGGCCGAAGGCGCCTTCAAACTGCCACCTGAAGGCATCAGCTTTGAAGACGTCGAACGCGATCTGATCATGCAGGCGATGGAGCAAACCGACTACAACATTACCAAGTCAGCCAAGTTGTTAGGACTGACTTTTCGTACCTTGCAATACCGGCTGGAGAAGTTTGGCATTAAGAAGCCGGAAGGATCCAGGGAAGCGGCTGATTAGCTTCAGTGTCCGCTCACAAAGTTTCAATTGGAAATTAACACCATGAATCGATCCCTTTACATGTGGCTTAGCTGCCTGCTGATGGTTTTCGTTAACGCAGCCTGTTCTAAGACAACTTCAAATTCGGTTTCGGAACCCGTAACCACTCCGGCAGCGTCGCCGGCCGCTCAAAGGATCACGTCTGAAAGCGTGGTGAAGGCGGCTGCGCCACGCGTTGAGATTTCCGCAGGCGGGTCGGCTGAAGCGACAGTTCGGATCACGATCGAGAACGGTTACCACGTCAACGCAAATCCACCGACCTACCCGTATCTGAAGGCAACCACCTTGGAACTTAAGCCAGCGGATGGCATATCTGTTGGCTCCGTCGTTTATCCAAAAGCGATTAACAAGAAATTCCCCTTCGCTGAAAAGCCGCTCGCGGTTTACGAGGGCGAAACTGACTTGAAGGCTGTGCTGAAAACTGAGAAGACGGCAAAAAAGGGTGAACGATCCATTCCCGCCAGCTTGCGCATCCAAGCCTGCGACAGTCAGATTTGCTATGCGCCCGGAACGATTGAACTGGCAATTCCGGTTAACATTAATTAATCGCAACGCGAACATACGTGAAACTTTTTTGGATGATCGTCGCCGGAGTGGCCATTGTGCTAGCGGGCATTTTCCTCTGGCGGCGGAACCTCGACGCAGCTTTTGTGACTGCTGCGATCGGATTGGTGGCCTGGTTTCTTAATTACCGCGCGCAGATGAAGGCTATTGCGGCCGCGGCGGAGCTCAAGGAAGAAGATAGGGGATATAGAGATGAAGCGGTTGAAGATTTGGACGAGGACTAATAAAACTGCATTCAAAACTTGCGCGGTCGTGTTGCTGCTAACTGCGTTGTTCGCCTTGACGACGGGCGCTACTTCAGCCTCCGAAGAAGCCGAAGTTCGCCGAGTAGTCCAACAAGTCTTTCAACAATTGCAGTCGAAAGACTATGGTGCGGTCTACGATTCGCTGCCCAGCGCCACTCGCACCCGCACCTCGCGCGATCGTTTTATCAGCTTGCTGAAACGATCTCAGGATCGCTATGTACTCGATCGCTTGAACGTCGGGGCCATCAGGGTTTCCGGTAACATTGCCGTCGCCGACACCGAACTTTACGGCCGAGTCGCCAAACCATTTGAAGCCGAGGGGAAAATCGTGGTGCAGCAGTATGTGGTGCGCGAAGATGGCAAGTGGCGGGTGGCAACCGGCGATACCACGACGATTCAACGGTTTCTCAAAGCGAACCCCACCTTCGCACGGAAGTTTCCTATTCGCCAACCGACTATTTACGTGAAACAAGATGGCAAGTGGGTGCTATTCAGAATGCCAGTGAATGGTAAAAAGTGAAGAGTAAGACGCGGAGAGTGACTCGTGAGCAATCGTTGTATGGCTGTTTACTTTTCGCTGATTGCTGTCTGCTAGCTCAACACCGACAAATCGTCAAACGACAACTGTGAATCGTCAACCGGCTCGACAAACTCGCCATGACGAATTTTGCTGCGGGGAACGTCCAGCGCCTCACGCACAGCGTCAAGGTGGAAGCGAATAATGTGGGGCGTGACTCGGACCGAAGGGATGCGCCGCATGCGCGCGAGCCTGCGCACCGTTGACTCGCTAACCTGCAACACTTTGGCGAGTTGGCGAGCAGTAAGGAATTCTTCCCGGTCTTCCATTGATCTAATAGTAAATCGTCAATCGTAAATGGTAAATAGTGGACGACCCTTCAGCTGTCCACTGTGCGGGGCTCAATCTTATCGATTCACGATTTACTTATTTCCCGCCGGCTTGAGGGAAAGCGCCACACGGTAAACCGCCGGGCCATCAATCTCGACATCTTTGCTGACGGGATCGCCGTTATTGGGTTTGGCAGTGACGCGATATTTGGCAAGGTCGGGCGTTAAACGAAACGTGAAAGCGCCAATCTCGTTGGTGATTCTGCCGTCAATTTTCCTGGTAGTACCGTCGGCCTCGATCTTTGCTAACTCGATGCGCACATTGGGAGCGCTGCGATCGTCCTGGTTGAAGACACTTCCTTTAATAAACGCGATCGAGCCTTCGTCAATCGACAGGATGAGACGATCGCCCAGTGAGCGTGGCTTCCCTGCCTTCACCTCAATATCTTCAATAGTGCCAACGCTGAGTCCGGGCTTGCGCAGGGTTATGCCGTAGCGTCCGGGTGTTAGACGCGCGATTAAAAACTCGCCGTTTTTGTCAGTAACCCCGCGGGCTACTTCTCGCTCGCCTTGCCTGACAATCACCGCAACGCCGCTGGGCGATCCAGTTTCGACCCGAACCTTGCCCTTGATCCCACCCGTGGAACGGTCCTGCGCGACCACAGCAACCGCCGCGAGGGCGATTAAAAGCACCAACGTAACTTTAAACTGTCCCTTCATTTGCCCAATGATACCACCGTCGCAATTATTGTGTCAGAAGCAAGGTCACGCGTACGTCGCGAATACAGCAGAAGTTGGTTGATGTCTAGAACTCGTTCCCTGTTGCCTGCGTATCACTCTTCGCTGGAAGATGAGCCCGGTACCCACCACTTGGTGCGGCGCGATCGGCCTCGTATAATTTTCAGGAAAGGATTTCTTCCCAGCCCCGGCAATCCCAAATGAATCGCTATCGGCACACAAGCAAGTTGATCGCCTTACTGTCCGCAGTTATGGTCTGGGGAGCAACCCTGGCGCCTAACTTCGCACAGGAAGCTGACTCAACTAAGGCACAACGCCCGCGCCAGGTTTTCCCCAGAGATGAGCGACAACCTGACGAAGTGTTGAAGTTTGACACTGATCTCGTTTCGCTTGATGTCCTGGCCAACGACTCCGAGGGACGACCGATCCGAAACCTCAAGCAGCAGGACTTCAAGACTTTTGTGGACAACGTCGAACAACCCCTCGCATTTTTCGACGTGGAGCAACGAAGCGGCCAGCCTCGTCCGCTCGCTGTCGTGTTCGCACTCGACATGTCCGGCAGCATGACAGCGGAGGAGATCGACCGCTTGCGAGGCGCGCTCAACGCGTTTTCTGCGCAGCTCTCAGGCCACTCGGCGCTCTATGCAGTGATGGCTTTTGGCATGAATGTAAAGGTGCTTCAGAAATTTACCTCTGGGGCAGACAAGTTGGATCGAGCATTCGAGCGAATTGCGCGCGAGCCAAACGGCTTGTCAACTCACACTTACGATGCCGTGGACGACGCCATTCGCATGCTGGTACGCCATGCGCCCCGCACTCGTGAGCGTCGCCTGATGAAGCGTGCAGTGGTCGTGATTACCGACGGTTTTCCGGTTGGCGACACAGTCTCGGCAGCGACCGTTATCGAACGTGCGAATGCCGCAGATGCGAGCGTTTATATAGTCACTCTGCCATCGTATTCGCGGTTGATGGCCGCATCATCGCAAACTCCCTTACCGACGCCGTTGGATGTTAGTGGACTTTCTATATTGACAGGTGGGCGCAGTGTTTACGCCGAGGAGAATAACTACGAACCGTTATTTCGGGCGTTGGCTGAGGAGGTCACGTCTGCATATGTGTTGGCGTTTTATCCACCCGAGCTGAAGCGGCGCGATGGGCAGTTTCACAGTGTCAGGGTTGAGGGTCCGGCAGGATTAGTTCTCAGGCAGAGTCGCGCGGGTTTTCAGGCGGAAAAGAGCCGGAGGCAGGGGCAGTAAGGTCCAGGAGGCTGGTGCAATAGGCAGGCTGCGGAAGAAGTTTCGTTCGTTGAAATCGGATTCGTAGCGCTCATCCTGCAGCCTGCCTCCTGCCCCTGCCACCTGTCTTTTTAGAATTCGTCTTCGTCCTCGTCGTCATCCAGATCTTCTTCTTCCACGATGTCGAGCTCTACCGGATCGAGCCCCACCACTTCAAGCTCAATCCCGCATTCCTCACAGGAAACGCTTTCGCCTTTATCGGTGTCCGTATCAACGTGCACATCAGCCTCACACTCAGGACATGTTCCAGTCGGCACTTCTTTACCTCCAACAATATTTAGCGGGCAGCAACAGATCTGCGCGTCTCCGTGATACGGCATGACGCTTTACCCAACTTGCAAACAATCTACCCGCGCCTGTCGGTTTTTGCAATACTCTTTTTCCGGCCTTTTGCCCCGGCAGGACAAGCGTTCTTGCCTGTCCTTTGCATCGGAAAAGGGACTGACAGGAAAGTCAGTCTTGCTGTCAAACGCAGAACCGTTTCCCTGTGGTTTCCCACAGTAACTGAATCCGTACCAAACCGTGAGGGCTGACGTGTTAACATGACCGGCTACTGATTAACGCCGCCTCGCAGAGTCAGCAACGAGGAGCAATACTTCCCCCATGCTCGCGTTTATGAAACGACGACAATTTGCCCTTGCTTTGGTGGTTTGCTTCGTCATCGTTCTCCTTGGCTCCTACTTCTCCCTCGCGCGCAATCAGGGAAACAAACCGCAATCTACCGAGCAACCCCCAGCCGTCTATAGCCACGCACCTAATCACGCCCTGGCGCATCCGGTTTCTCTCGACTCAGATAACGACGGCATTCCTGACGGCGCGGAATTACAGAGCTTCATGGACCGCGAAGATTTTCGTCGCTGGTTCACCTTTATCGCTGAAGATCAGTTTTATCACCTAAGCGATCAATGGAACGCGGAGCAGCGTGATTGCGCCGGCCTGGTGCGCTTTGCGTGGCGCGAAGCTTTACGCCGCCATGATCGCGCCTGGTTACAAAAGATGGGGCCGTCTTACACGCCAATTGCGCCTGATGTCACGCGCTATTCCCTCGAGCAGGGTCCGCTGGGTGAAAAGCTATTTCGCACTGCATTTGGCAGTTACAAAGAGGGTGAGTTGACTAATGGGACCTTCTCGGAGTTTGCTGACGCGCGCACTCTCAAAAGTTTCAATACTAAATTCATCAGCCGCGATCGCCGTCAGGGCGAGTCCGGCGATCTGTTGTTCTTCTATCAACCCTGGGTGCAGAAGTTTCCCTACCACGTCATGGTTTTTCTGGGTAGCGCAAATCTGGCTGGGAACCAAGCTTCAGACTGGGTGGTTTACCACACCGGCTCATCGCCAACCGATGAGGGAACCGTTAAGAAAGTAGAACTCTCGGTTTTAGATCACCACCCAAACAAGCGCTGGCGGCCGGTTGAAAGTAATCCAAACTTTCTCGGCTTTTACAGGCTAAAGATACTCGACTGATCTGTTCGACTGGCCCCAAGGAGGCTAAGCCGTGTTTGAAATGAACTCACGTTCTTATCGCATTCTTACCACTTCGTTAATCTACCTCGTCGCCATCGCCGGTGCGCTGACGGTTGCCACGCTGCGATCCCGGGCTCGAGTAAAACCCGCGGAGAGCGAGCCCGCTTACTCTTATCCCGAAAAGCGTCCGGCAAACAAACCGTTCTTTTCGCTGTCAACACACCGCACGTATGGCGCCAGCGACAATGCCAAACTTTGGGTCGATTACCAGGCGGTCGACCATCTCGACTTTCGCGTTTATCAGGTCAAGGACCCGCGCAAGTTTTTTACCGGACTCAAAAACCCTCATCAGATGGGTGAGAACGAAGAACAGGAAGTTGCCAGTTCGTTGCCGCATCGCAAATCGTTCCTGGAGCGCGTGCGTACCCTTAAGCGTTGGGCATTTAGCGGTATCCAGGCATTTGTCCGCGGTCAGTTGCAGCATGATTCGCGCGCTGCCTTCAATCAGAAGTTTCGCAAGGAAACTGATCCCGTTCGGACACCTTTGAATGTTTCTGACTATGCACGCGTGCCGTTGCTTAACCCGGACATGCTCGTCACCAGTTGGCGCGAGCCTTTACCGCCGCTGGAAAACGAGTATGACCAGCGGATGATCCCTTTGGGAAAGAAGACGCCGGGTGTGTATTTGGTAGAAGCCGTTGCCAATGATTTGCGGGCATACACCGTGGTGGTGGTTACAGATCTAACTATGATTGACAAGACCACTTCCGCTGGCGAGTTGCTGGTTTACGCAGTCGATCGGAAAACCGGTGAACCGCGTCCGGGCGCGCAGATTGAAGTTGTCAAAAACCAAAAAACCGTGGCCACCGGCGTCACCGACAATCAGGGAATACTGAGAACAAAGATCGAAAAGAAAGCCACTCCCAAAGCCAATGCTGACGCCGAAGCTGATGTGGAGGAGCCTGCACCCGACGAAACTGATTCCGAATCGCTGCTGATTCTCGCGAAGCAAAATAACAATTTCGCAATCTCGGATCTCGGTTCAATGTTTTATGGCGGATACGAAGGCGAAGGCGACTCGGAGAAGCTCAAGGGCTACATCTATACCGACCGGCCAGTTTACCGGCCAACTCACAAGGTTAGTTTTAAGGGAATCATCCGATCCATAGATGCCAACGGCGCCTACAAGCCCGTGCCCGATAATACCGTGAACGTTACCGTTGAAGATCCAAATGGCGCCAACATTCTTACCAAGGAACTTCCTATATCTCCGCGGGGCACATTTAACGGCACTGTCGATGTCGCGGAGGAAGCGCCGCTGGGCAGCTATCGCATCGCGGCGGAAGTGGCGAGCGGTTCAGCGGGCGGCACTTTCGAAGTTGCCGAATACAAGAAGCCTGAATACAAAGTGACCGTCTCCGCGCCGGGAAAATTCGTGCAGACGGGCCAGAAGGCAAACTTCTCGATCGACGCGCGCTATTTCTTCGGCGCGCCGGTCGCTAATGCTGAAGTTCATTACTACATCTATCGCTCGCGCTACTACGCCTGGTTTGGCGACACTGATTCCGACGAAACCACTGGCGACGCCGAGACGGAAGACGAATATTCGCAGTTTTATGGCGGCGGCGACGACATGGTCCAGGAGAGCGAGGGGACGCTTGACGCGCACGGTCACCTGAACGTCGAGTTCCCGGTTCCGCAGTCAGATGAAACTGACACTTCAGACTACAGCTACCGTCTCGAAGCCCAGGTCACCGACTCCGCTCGTCGCACTATCGACGGCGCCGCCAGCTTTGTCGCCACTCGCGGCACGGTTGTCGCTAATGCCGATCCCGATCGCTACGTTTACAACCAGGGCGAGCTTGCCAAAATCCGCGTTACGACTAGCGACTATGAGGGGCATCCCGTTTCTGCGAAGGTGCAGCTTCAGTTTGTGGAACGCACCTGGACCAAAAAGGAAAAGAAGCCTGAGGATGATGAATACTCATACCCCGAATTTGAAATGCATGAGCGGCAAATATCCACCTTTGACGTGCAAACGGATTCTCAAGGTCAGGCCAACTACGACTACACCACCACCGAAGACGGCAACATTTCCATCAAGACAGTGATTTGGGAGAACGGTCGCGCGGTCGCGTCGATTGGCGGTTATCTCTGGGTGACTGACCGGCAGTATCCCTGGACTGAGTCTTCCTACTACAGCGAAGACTACAGCTCCATCAAGCTCGTGCCGGATAAGAAGTCGTACAAACCTGGCGAGACAGCTCACGTCCTGGCAATTCTGCCGACTGACAACGCCCATCTCCTGGTAAGCACGGAACTCAATTCCGTCATGGCAGTTCAAAATGTTAATTCGCTTGGCAGATCAATCGTCCTCGATATTCCCATTCAGGCTACTTACGCGCCCAATGTGTTTCTCAACGTCTCTTATGTTAAAGGCGGCGACATGTACACGAGCGACCAGCGACTCGTGGTGCCGGCGCGCGACAAGATGCTCAATCTCGAAATTATCTCGAACAAGAAGGAGTACAAACCACGCGAAACGGCGTCTTACACAATCCTTGCGCGCAACGCCGATGGCGCACCGGTCTCTGGCGCCGAAGTGAGTCTCGGCGTCGTTGACGAAGCAATCTACGGCGTTTCACCGGATTACTCCGGCAACATCAAGAGCGAGTTTTATGGCATGCGTTACAGCTCCGTCGAGACGCATCTCTCGATCAATTACAGCTTCACCGGCTTTGCCGGCGATAAACCAATCGACCTCGCGAAAAACAAATCGACCTACCAACTTGCCGACTTCAAGAATGAAGGTGATCTGGTCCAGCCCACTATTAGGAAAAATTTCAAGGACACTGCCTTCTGGCAGCCTGACGTCGTCACCGGCGCTGACGGCAAAGCCACCGTCCAGGTGAATCTACCGGACAACCTCACGACCTGGCGCGCCACCGCGCGCGGCGTCACAGCAGACACCAAAGTGGGTGCGACAAAATACAAAGTGTTGGCTCGCAAAGATGTAATCATGCGACTCGAGACGCCGCGGTTTATCACGCAGGGCGACACCGTGACGCTATCCGGAATAGTTCACAATTATCTGAACGCTGATAAGGCTACGCAGATATCGCTCGAGGTGAACGGCGCGCAACTGCAAAACTCCGGAAAACAAACAGTCACTATCACCAGGCAAGGCGAGCAGCGCATTGATTGGCAAATCACGGCCCCGAATGTGGGCGAAATCAAGCTGCTGGCCAAAGCTCTTACCGACACCGAATCAGACGCAGTCGAATTACCCTTGACCGTAGTGCCGCGTGGTTTGCATCAAGTCAAGAATGAGTCGGCCGCCTTCTCTGACGAAAATGCGGAGAAAACTTTTTCCTTAAACTTGCCGGGAAACGCTGATGCCCGCGCGCGTAGTTTCAAAATCGAGGTTGCGCCGTCGGTGGCCGGCACGTTGTTTGGCGCGCTCGACTATCTGACGACGTATCCCTACGGCTGCACGGAGCAGACCATGTCTAGTTTTCTTCCCAACGTGATCGTCACGCAGGCTTTGAAAAACGTAAAGTCGTCGTCGATCAGAGATTCAAACGACCTTCCCCGGAAAGTGCAGAAGGGAATGGATCGCCTCTATGCCTACCAGCACAACGACGGCGGCTGGGGCTGGTGGAAAGACGACCAGAGCGATCCCTTCATGACCGCCTACGTAGTTAGCGGACTAACGCTGGCCAAGCAAAATGGCTACCAACCCGACGACAGTCGCATCGGCAGCGGCCGCGAGAAGTTGAAGCAGATGCTCGATTCGGGCACTACCGAGGCGGGAACACAAATCGATCTGGAGACTCGAGCGTTCATGGTCTACGCGCTCGAAGAGAGCGGTGGCAGCGAGGGCCGTTACATCGAAAAGATCGTCAACGAGCGCGGAAACCTGCAACCGTATGGACGCGCCCTGCTGGCGTTGGCTCTGAAACAACGCAAGGAAGATAAGCGCGCGCGCGACGTCGCCGCGGAAATCGAAAGGACCGTCACAACTGATGACTACTCGGCATACTGGGCCTCGAACCGCAAAGCTATGCTCGACTTTGCCGAAACAAACGATACCGAGGCCACCGCGCTGTCTCTGAAGGCGCTTGCTCGTATCAAACCCGACAGTCCTGTTCTTCCCAAAGTGGCGCGCTGGCTGGTTTCTAATCGCCACAGCGGTTACTACTGGGATTCAACCAAGGACACGGCATTTGCGATTCTTGGACTCATAGACTACTTGAAGGTGAGTCGGGAACTCTCGCCGGATTACGACCTGGAAGTTTACCTGAACGGTGAAAACGTGCTGACGCAACACGTCTCAGCGGCAGCTGCTTCGCAAACGTTCTCCGTTTACCGCAAGGCCGGCGACGTCGCCGGCAACAACGAAATCCGTGTCGTAAAGCGCGGCAAAGGCATGGTCTATTTTTCTTCGTCGCTTGACTACTACACCGGCGAAGAGGATGTCGCGGCGCGCGGCTCCGCGGAACTGAATCTGACGCGTGAGTATTTGCGTCTGAAGGTAGTCGAAGACGGATACAAACTTACCTGGAAAACTGAACCATTGAGCGGCGAGATTCATTCCGGCGACATGCTGGTAGTGCGGCTCAAACTTAACGGCGCGAAGGCCCGCCACCTGATGATCGAAGATCCGATTCCCGCCGGGGCAGAACAGGTTGAGAATGTCGGAAACCTGAATCTCGATTACACCTCGGGACATGACTGGACTGACTGGTATAGCTCGCGCGAGTTTCGCGATAACCGGACGGTCTTTTTCCTTGACTACTTTGATGGCCAGGCGACTTTCCAGTATGCAATGCGAGTACAGGTGCCGGGACAGTTTCGTGTTGCTCCAGCGCGCGCGGAGCTGATGTATCGGGCAGCAACGCAATCAAACACGGCCTCAGGAAAACTCGGATTTCTTGAGCGGAAGTGAAACGCCTGGACCAGCCATCAGGCCGATAGACCTTGCTAAGGATCAAAACAACATGCTGACTGAAACCTTTCGCTCGATTGTGGCTGCGGCCCGCAACGTTTTTAGAAACTGGCAATCGTTGCTGCTCATTGCCATCGTCTACGCTTCCCTGCTCGCGGTCCTCTACTTGTTTGTCTGGGTAAAGGAAGCTACCTATGCGCAGGTGACCCTGACGTTCGCCTCTGCGGTCGCAGTGCCCCTGCTCTTCTTCGTGCTTCAGGCAATGATTGCAGGCGGGGGCGGGCGCGCCGGCGAACCTGAGATCACTTCCCAACCGGATCAAGAAAGCGCCGGTTCTGTACTCAAAAGGTCCTTGTCCAACTTCTGGAAGTTGATATTGATCACTCTGCCCTTGATCGGTTTAGCGATACTCATCGCTTACCTTCTGGGAAAAGCGCAGCACCACTGGGGACAACCTCCCGAGGCAGTGAGCACCACCTTGCACACACTGGCCTCTACAAACCAACCGCATGCTCAACCTATCGAATGGAGAGTCGCGCTGTTCTCGACGGTTCGCTATTTGGCCTTCGGTCTGGTCTTGCCGCTGGCTGCTATTCACCTGTGGCTCGCTACTGCCCGCGAAGGGCTGGTCGGCGCAATTAAAAGGATCACGACGCTTCTGTCGCGCGCTTTTGGTCCGCAGTCAGTCCTCATATATGTCCTCGGCTTTCTTATCTTTGCGGTCGCACCCTACTTTTTGCTTATCAAGACGACACAAACGAAACATGCATGGCTCGAACTTGTCCTGCTGGTCGGGCGGCTGGCGACCGTGTTTGCCCTGACGCTGTTTGGTTGGACCATAACTGTGCGGGCCCTCGCGCAACCCTTGCTGGACCCGCCGCGCGATCGAGCAGACGAGGCAGTTTGATGCAGCCGCGCCGCTCATCGCGTCTGGAGAGCACGGGAATTCTCCCGGCGGATTCGTCATGGCAACAGTGGCGTTGGAGCAGTGTGACGAATCTGACGCGCGTCCTTCTTATTTCAGCCCTCGCGATCTCCAGCGTACTGTTCATCTACATCTTTGGTCTCAACGGCGCCGGGCAATCGACCTTCTTCAGCTTATCGAAGATGCCGGCTAATGCAGACCTGGTCGATGAACATCTGCAACGCGCTGCGACGCAGGCCCTCGGCGATCGCCGCGGCACCATTATTGTGATGGATCCGCAAACCGGGCGCGTGCGCGCCGTCGTCAATCCCGAGATCGCTTTCGCGGAAAATTATCCGCTTGGCTCTGCGATCAAACCCTTCACTGCTCTGGCAGCGCTCCGGTCTGGTGTGATTGACGAGGACTCTCGCACTCTCTGTCATGAGAAGTACTCGCATCACGCTTTTCAGACAACGTGTTCACATCCGCGCGATCTACCGCCGCTCAATCCTACCGAGGCTATCGCTTATTCCTGCAATTATTTCTTCAGCACTGTTGGTGAGCGCCTTCAAGAAGAGAGCTTTACCGGCACGCTTAGCGAACTTGGCTTCGGCAAGACAACCGGGGTCAACGTCAATGAAGAAATTGCCGGACAACTCCAGCGCAGCGATTGGCGGCCGCAAAATGCAATCGGCGAAGGTAACTATCTTCAGGCAACTCCGATTCAGGTAATCAACGCTTACGTAGCGCTCATCAACGGCGGTCGTCTCTTCTCGCCGCGCCTCGCAAGCCCAGCCGGCTTCGCTGCGAGGGTGCAAGCGCATATTGAGATCGATGCTCATCAGCGGGCCCTGATTGTTAGCGGCATGCGCGGCGCAGTTCGTTACGGCAGCGCCGAAAAAGCGAACCTCTATTCACTGCCTTTGTACATTTTTGGCAAAACAGGCACGGCCACTGAGATCAATGGCTTCCGAACCCATGGCTGGTTTGTCGGTCTTTCCTCAGGGACAGGTAGTAACGACACGTCCGACTCTGATGCGGCCCCGGAAAACGTCAACCTCGCGGTACTTGTTTTCTTATCGCGTGGTCACGGATTTGAAGCTGCGCAGGTAGCGCGTCCGATCTTTGAGAAGTTTGCCGCTGAAGTTCCAAGTCTCAAGCCGGAAATCAAAACTGACAGTGTCAGTGCTGAAACCCAACCTTCAGTTAACTTTTCGGGAGCGCCGAATTCCCCCGACAGATCTGAAGCACCGACAATCAGGGTCCACTTGGTGCGCGAAAACACTACGAGCGCTGTCGCGTTTGAAGACTACGTTCTTGGCGTCGTCGCTGCCGAAGGCAGCATCGAAACTGAGCCTGAGGCTTTAAGAGCTCTGGCTGTTGCTGTTCGCACTTATGCCCTTAAAAACATCGGGCGGCATGCTCGGGACGGTTACGATTTTTGCACTTCGACTCACTGTGAAAGATACCGTCCGGCCGACTCAAATTCCGGCGGTAACGTTTCGTCGTTGATCCGCGAAGCTGTTGCGGCAACGCGCGGAGAAACTCTTCGTGATGAGAATAATGAGCTTGCTGATTCTTACTTCAGCGCCTCCTGTGGAGGGACAACAGCAAACCTGGCAACGCTGTGGGGTGGCAGTGCCCCGCTCTACTTGCGCGGAGTGCAAGACGAATATTGCGCTAACGAGGCCCATCACATTTGGACTGATGTCATTCCCCAGACTCGACTTCTGAAGGCGCTGCAGGCAGATCCGCGAACGAATGTTGGTGAACGTCTGGCAAACATTAAGGTTGTACGTGTTGACGCGAGTGGCCGCGCGGAGTTGATCGAGTTAGAGGGCAATCGCCGGGTAACAGTCAAAGGTTGGGACTTCAAGATCATTGTCGGTCGCACGCTTGGTTGGAACTTGCTCAAGAGTTCGCATTTTGCAATTTCGCGATCCGGTCCAAATTTCATCTTTCGCGGTAGAGGATTTGGTCATGGGCTGGGGCTCTGTCAGGAAGGGGCGCATGTCATGGCGGAGCGGGGAGCTTCTTACCGGCAAATACTCTCGAAGTACTTCCCCTCTACCCGGGTGGCCAATGGCAGCGGGCTGACGGCGGCTGACCTAATGTGGGGAAGCCAACCGCAAGTTCCTCTGGCGCCATTTAGTGGCACTGCGATCACTCGAAGCTATCGTGACAGAGCTCGATTTACCCTGCGCAGCGAGTATTTTCGTCTCAGTTACCCTGCTACTGTAAGCCGGCGCGAAGCTGAAGCAATGCTGAACTTGCTCCAGGTAAGCCGCACCTCACTGCTCGCGCGCGCTGCCGCCGCCGGATTTAATGTTCAGTTGCCTGCCCTCGAGGTTTTTGTGAATGAAACTACTGGCGACTTTGTTGGCAGGACCGGGCAACCCGCCTGGGCGGCCGCGGCGACGAATGGAAGTAAGATTGAATTGCAGCCGTTGGCAACATTAAAGCGACGCCTGATCCTCGAAACCACACTGCGCCATGAGCTCGCTCATGCTCTGGTTGATGTTGTCAGTCACGGGCGAGCCCCGCGCTGGCTTGCCGAAGGACTCGCGGTGCACCTGGCGGGCGAAGGGCGAATGGTTTCCCGTTACCAGCCGCGCACACGAATGTCGATCGAAGCAATTGAGAAGCAACTTGCAAACAATGGTGGGGCTGACTCAGCGAATATGCGCGCAGCCTATGCCGCCGCCTATAGCGAAGTAAAGCGCTTGCTAGATAGCGAAGGGGAGGCCGGCGTTTGGCGACGCGCCGCTAACGTTGGCAATTAGCGCGCGCGATGCAACGAAAGGCTCGCAAGCAGGCGAATAGTCTTATAACATCTCGATCCGGATGACACTGTCGGCATTGCGCACGATGAAAACCAGCAAACTAAACCAGCGTTTCGGCAGGCTGATTAGCCTATTTGTCGCGCTCGTCGTGGCCACGTCGCCGCTGCAGGCGCAGCAGAAGCATAACGCACCGAAGACACTTGCGGCTGAAGTGACAACTCCCGCGCCAACCTTCGACACCTTGCTGGCTGCCGACAGTTATAAAATCTATTGCGAAGTTAGAGGGGTAGGCGGATTGATTCGTTCCGCTGCGGTAAGCGATCTGCTTGAGCCGGTAATAAAGCTCGGTGGTCCGCCAAAAGAATTCAAGGAACTGGTGACATGGCTCAACGCCCATTCGGACACGCTTGCGGGTTCGCGCATGATGGTGGCGGGTTGGGCATCGCGGCCCAATCTCCCCAACGTCATAGTGGCTATCGAGTTTTCCTCTCCGGCGGAAGCGAAGAAGTTTTTTCCGGAGTTGCGCAACTTCCTGCCCACCCTCTTCCCCACGCCCACACCAACGCCATCGCCCACACCAGCCGAGTTGCCAAAGCCGATTTCGAAGGAGACAACTGTCCCGGCGACCGGGACAACAGTCGCTCCGATGGCTACACCTCAGCAGACTGCGGCTGTCGCGGAAAAAGAAACTGCGCCACCGGCACCGCCTTATCAGATGAAACAGCTCGGGTCACTTGTCTTAGTTAGCGATACTGCATTTAGTTTGCGAAATCTCAATCCGCGAGGCAGCAAGTCGCTTGAAGAAGATCAGAATTTTCTGCTGGCGCGAAATCGCTTTGCCTCCGAGTCGGTCTTCCTTTACATCGACGTGAATGCGATTGAAAAAGAAGATCAGGAGCGGCGGAAGAAGTACGAAGAGGAAGAGCAAAAGCGCATTGAAGAAGAGACTCGCAACCCGCCAAAACCGGAGGAGTCGCCGGAGATGGAGGAGCCGGTGATCCCTTCTGCTGAGGAACAAGCTGTGCCGACTCCCGCGGCCGAGACGACCATTGAATCTGAGCAACCTGCAGAGTTGGTAGCCACGGTTCCCCCCGGCTCAACTGAAGCTACAGTCGCTGAGCCGTCACCGAGCGAACCTGACGCATTCACTCCGCTGCTCTACGGGATTTATGGTGCGTTTTTCGGAGGCGAGAGCAAATGGCCGGAAGCGATTGGCGCGGGACTGGTTTTTGAAGGCGATGCCTACGTTGTGCGCACTCTAATAATCAACGGCGCAGAAACCAAAAACAATGCGATTCCATTTGTGCCGCAGTTTTTTTCCGGGCCGGCGATCACTCCAGAGTCTCCTAATATTTTTCCCGCGGACACGGATTTATTCGTCAGCGTGTCGCTTGACTACCCGCAAATCTACGAAGGCCTCGTGAAAGCGATGGCCCGCGCCCAGGAACAAATGATAAAGATGAGTCGGGTCCCAATTCCCGATGGCACAGCACGGGAAACGCCGTTTGCGGCTTATGAAAAAAGATTGGGGTTAAAGATCAAAGACGACTTGCTGCCGTTGTTGGGAAACGAACTGGCGCTTGCGATTCCGCGAAAGCCACTTGCTACCGTCGCGGAGGTACCAGCAAGACCACAGCCAGCAGATGAAAAATCGGGCAGTGGAAACCCACCTGTCCCGGTTCAAAACCCGAACCCGATAATCGCCATTGCCATCAAGGATCGCGAAGCTGTAGGAAAGCTGATCCCCAAAATTATTGAGGGCTTCGGCTTGAAGGGCGCCAGCATGTTGGCCCAAACCGAAAAACGTGATGGCACTGAAATCGTTTCCTACGCGGGCGTCTTTTCCTACGCCTTTCTTAGCGACTTCCTCGTGATCTCGCCTGATCCCGCGGAGACGCGACGTGTAGTGGATGCTTATCTAAACCATCAAACACTTGCTTCGGATAGCCATTTCCGAAATTCGACTCACTGGCAACCGCGCCAGGTGCTGGGACAGGTTTATCTGTCACCCCGCGTTGTTGAGCAATACTTGACCGGCGGCGGCAGCTATGGCCCTGCGAGCGAGCAGACAAGCGAGTTCCTGTCTCGTATAAATCCGACGATCGACCCGCTAACCTATGCATTAACCAACGACGGCCTGGGCCCGCTTCACGAGCTGCATGTTCCCAAAAACCTTCTTATGTTGCAGGTAGTAACGTTGTCGGCAAAAGCCAATGAATCATTGCCAGCCAGCAACGAATCCGTCGCGAAGAGTGTGATGCGCAGCGTGGGCAGCGCTGAGGCCACGTTCAAAGCGACAGAGAATAGTTACGGCACGCTTGATCAACTGGTCTCAGCCGGATTTCTTGGCAAGGAGATGGCGGATAAATATGGCTACAGGATTGAGATCGCTGCCTCAAAGGATAAATTTGAGATTACGGCTGTCCCTCTTGAGTATGGCCAAACCGGTAAGCTCTCCTTTTTCCTTGATGAGAGTCAGGTCCTGCGCGGCGGCGATCACGGCGGCGGTGCCGCCACCGTTGCGGATCAACCACTGGAACAGTAAGCAGGGTGCCGTAACCTTTTTTACAAATTAAAGATCTCCACTGGCTCAACCGGATCTGCGAGTGCAAACCCAAATACACGCGAATAGAAATAGAGTTCGCCATCGAGAGCCCGCTTGATATTCTGCGCCTGACGAAATCCATGCTGCTCGCCGGCAAACGGAAGATATGCCACCGGAATTCCCTTCGCCCGCAGCGCCTCAACCATTGTCTCCGCCTGGTTTGGGGGCACCACCTTGTCTTCAAGTCCCTGAAAGAAAATTACCGGACAAGATAACTGCGCGGTGTAATTGATTGGCGAGCGCTCCAGATAAGTCTGCCGGTCCTCTGGATATGGCCCAATCAATCCGTCCAGGTACCGCGACTCAAATTTGTGCGTCTCCTTCGCCAGGGCTTCGGCATCGCTAACACCGTAGTGGCTGGCACCGGCACTAAACACCTTACGGAAGGTCAGTGCACAAAGTGTGGTGTAACCGCCGGCGCTGCCGCCGGTGATCATCAAGCGATCGCCGTCGGCCTGCCCCTGCGCAACCAAATAACGCGCGCCATTGGCGCAGTCGTCGACATCCACAATTCCCCATTTATCCTTGAGTCGTTCTCGATACGCGCGCCCAAAACCAGTGCTGCCACCATAGTTCACGTCGAGGACCGCTATGCCCCGACTGGTCCAATATTGAATTCCCAGATTCAAGGCTGTGGTGGCGGCGGCTGTTGGTCCACCGTGAATTTCCACCAGCAACGGCGGTTGTTCCCCAGCGGGCGCGCGGTAGTCGGGATTCGCTGGTGGATAAAAGAATGCGTGCGCGGTCAGTCCGTCTTCAGTGGGAAACTTGACGGCGCGCGGCGTTGAGAGATAGGCGGGATCAATCTCGAGACTGCTGGACCGTCGCAGCACTTCGAAGGTCCTCTCGTCGAAATCAAACCTTACGATCGACGCCGCTTCAGCAGGCGAACCAGCGCGCATGAGCGCGTGTCCCGGTGTGGCACGGACAAACCGTATATCGGTGTAAGCACAATCGACCTTTTCAAAATCTTTGGTGCGTGTGTTGATCAGAGCGAGTCGGGAGAAACCGCTTTCAATGTAAGTGCAAATAATTCTCTCGGCCGATGAGAAGGCATAAGTCGACATGCCAAATCCCCATTGTGGCATTCCAAACTCTGCGTCCATCTCACAGAGTGATTCAACTGTGGCGTCAGAATTGATCCGATAGAGATTCCACCAACCACTGCGGTCGGAAACGAAATAGAGTCGGCCATCAGGAGACCATTCCGGGTGAAATATCGATTCCATATGGCCACCCGCGACACGCTCGCTCGTTGCCAGTAATCCGTTCTCATCAAAGACGCCGACCCACAGTTCCGTGGAATCCCAGGGCATGGCTGGATGCTGCCACGTGAGCCAGGCCAACTTTGAACCGTCGGGGCTCAGGCGCGGCGAAGAATAAAAATCGTTTCCTGAAACCAATACTTGATCCGGAGATCCGTCGCCGCGGAGACTTACACTCGCCAGTGTATTAACGGCTTCGCGACCAGCCACGCTGTGATCTTCCCGGACACAAAGCAAACGGCTTCGCGCCTGATCGATCGCAGCGTCGGCGTAACGCAGGTCGGCAGAAGGCGTAATTGGTTTTGGTTCGCCCGCACCCAATGACGTGTAAATGCGCTGATCGGAGAAATTCGAAAAGTAAACTTTCCCGTCCTGGACCACATAATCTCCGCCACCATACTCATGCACGCGTGTGCGCGCGTTGAAGGGCGGCGGATTTACGTCGGTCACCTTTCCGGCACCGTCCCTCTTTACAACCACACTACGACCGCCTTCCGTCGGACGCATTTCAACCCAGTAGATGTCAGCACCATCGAACCGGGGTTGGGACACACCAATAGACCCGCTCACGATCAAGTCGGAAGTAATCGGAGACTGCCAGGAGCCGTAGGGAGCGCTGCGGTAATCAGACATGACTGGGTTTCCCTCTCAGAATTACTTTGATATTAGGCCTTTTTCGACAACAACTCTTCCGCGATAGTGCGATGCCTTCGTTTTCCGGAGTTCTCGAAAAATTTCGCGGAAGCTTTTGTTACAGTGTCGTGAAATCTTTGCAAGCATACTGCAACCACGGTCGAGTTAAGCGATCTTAATATCTCGCATCGTTAATTCTCCAGGGGAGAACTGAGATAAAGGCAAGGGCGTCGGTCTTGGGGGAGGTCGGCGCCCATGGTCTTTTTAGCGAGACACTACCTGCAATAATTGCTGTTCACCTTCCGTCTTCGAAACTCCGTCCTTTTAGATCGTCCGGCAGATTACGCTGATCACAACGATTTGGACAAGGACTGTAAAATTCTGGGTATTGGTCTCGAATTCCGTCTCCCTTTTCGCGAATGACACTCCTTGGCGTAGACTCACCACCGAAAACGGAATCACAATTCGCAGGTCTTATCTGACGTCGCTGGTAATCGCGATACAAAGATTGAACCTCCGCTTGAAACGAGCGGCTTCGCGCCATCGCCCATATGACTTCACCACTGAATTTGCAGGAGTGGTTCGGCGGGATTGATATTTACCTGTTCGATCAACTGCTCAAGGATCGCTTCAGTCCCCAGATGCGTTTGCTCGACGCCGGCTGCGGTGGCGGTCGTAATCTCATCTATTTTCTGAAGAGCGGCTACGATGTTTGCGGCGTCGATGAATCCAGCAGGGCGATTGCACAAGTCACGCAGCTCGCCGCGACGCTTGCCCCTGAGCTCCCGAAAGAAAACTTTCGCGTCGAGGCTGTTGAAACGATTTCATTCGACAAGGCCAGCTTCGATGCTGTAATCAGTAGTGCTGTTCTACACTTTGCCAGGGACGAAGAACACTGGCTGTGCATGGTCAGGGAGATGTGGCGAGTGTTGAAGCCAGGCGGAATCTTCTTCGCTCGCCTGGCTTCCAGCGTCGGAATCGAAGCAAAGATAGAACTGCTTGAGGGGCGGCGTTATCATCTTCCCGACGGCAGCGATCGATTCCTGGTTGACGAGCGGATGTTGCGCCAGACAACTGATTCCCTCGGCGGTGAATGGCTTGAACCATTCAAAACGGTTGTAGTGGCAGACATGCGTTCGATGTCCAACTGGTGCCTGAGAAAACTGTGAAGGGTAATCAATGTGGCCGACAAACTATTCCGAATAATCCTGCAAGTTGGCGACCTCGGTAAAGCTGCGGAGTTTTATTCGAAGTTACTGGACGATCCCGGTCGCCCGATTCCGCGTGGCTCGCGTCACTACATCGATTGCGGTCCGGTTATTCTGGCCCTGGTCGACGTTACTGCCGGCGGCGAGACACCGAAACCACTTCCCGATAACATCTATTTCGCGGTCGGAGATCTCGAAGAGGTTCACGCACGCGCCACCGGCCTGGGTTGTCTCTCGCGCGCGGATGTTCATGGCGCCAGTGCCGCCGAGATCGTGGTGCGACCGTGGGGCGAACGCTCGTTCTACGTCACCGATCCCTGGGGCAACGGTGTTTGCTTCGTTGATGAGGGCACGCTTTTCACTGGGCGCTGAGTGTTGCCCCGGAACTCTTTTATTTTTGATGGTGAGTCCTAAAGAAAACCAACCTCGGCAAACTCGCTCCTGCGTCCGGATAGCGATTGGCATCGGTGTACTCCTGTTAACGGCCAACGCCGCTCAAGCTTCTCGCTGCGCACTCGTAAAGGCGCAGCCTAACGCCTGGATCGCCTCTCAAGTCGATGCCCTCGTTAGGACGGCAAGCGGTGCCTACCAAAGTGACAATGCCCTGCCCGCTTACGAGAGAACGCTCGACCGGATCACCAGCACGATCCGCCAATGTGATCTCTCCTCTGATCCCGGGCTCCGTGTGCGGTATCGAGCATTTTTCGATTACGTCTCGGCTGCTTCCCTCGATCGCCTGCCCGATCACGAGCTCGGTTTTCTGGTGCCCGACGAACAATACTTCGCCGAGACTCGCCAGTTTGTTGAAATTCCCGAGTTTCTCCAGGACCCGACTTTCCTTCGCTACGTCAGTCGCTTCGAGACTTTGGGACGAGCAAAGGCTTTTTTGCGGCAGCTCAACTCACGCAAAGAGCCGGACGACCAACTCATCTTCTTTAGTTACAAGTCTCGACATCTCGGCACGCCCGATAACGATGCCAGCTATGGACGCCTGTTGATAGTGATTCCTGGCCGGGCGGAGAACAACCGGCCTGACAAATGGGTGCAATTCGGAGTTCCCGATCCGGGCGCGCGTGCCCGCGTCCGCAATGTCTCGGTAGTGACGGCCGTAGGCGGCGCAGACGGCACCTTCGACGCTTACTTTAAAGACTATTACCGCACCTATCGGCGGGACGGCTCAATAACCATCAAGGGACGTTGGGAGCTGGACGAAGGTGACGATAACTGCGCGATGTGTCATAAGAGCGGCATCCTGCCGATCTTTCCCGTACGCGGCAGCGTGAGCGCTGCTGAGCAACCAGCGCTGCTTGCTGTGAATGAGCGTTTTAGAACTTATGGATCCCCCAGGTTTGGTGGATATCTTGATCCGAGGAACCTTGGACCTGGACTTAGTTTCGCCAGTCCGGAAGATCGACGGCGGCGCTTCGGGCCAAACTTTGAAGGAACCGTTGCTGCCGGAGCTATGGTCTGCTCTTCCTGTCACCGCTCGGAACGACTGGGCGCACTCAACTGGCCGATGGATAAGATTCTGATTCGATCTTTCGTAACCGGAGGGCAAATGCCCTTCGGCCATGAACTCAAACCCTCCGATCGGCGCGACTTATACGCGAAACTTATTCAGGAATATTTCGCGACCGACAAGGACAATCCCGGCATTCTTAAATCGTGGCTACTGGGAAAACCTCAGAGCGTGTCTGACTTTTCAGCAAGATAAGCTCAACGCAAAACTCGCCGCGCTCCGAAAGCATAACCCACGCTCACCTCCAGTCGAATAGAAGGATGAGGAAGAAGTTCAAGTTGGGCTAAAAGCGTTAAACTTTGAGGGACTATTCAGACTTTGGCTCTTAGTCAAAAATTTCTTGTAAAGAACCTGCCATTAGTGGCATTCTCTCCGGGCCAATTCAAATGAACATTTAGAAGAAAACAAACCGCTTCATCTTCACTCAAATGAAAGGGTCCCCCAATGAAAATATCAAAAGCGATCACCATGTTTCTGGGCAGCGTGATGTTGACGATGATGGTGAGTCACACCACTTCTCACGCTCGTCCGAATCCCCTACTCCCCAACCCCGTGCTCTATCTCATCGGCACCGAGTCCTTTACACAAAGCGGCCACAACTATATCCGCTATAACTACGACGTCCTCAACAAAGATTCTTACCCGGACGCAATGTTCGAGGCCGCGCCCGCTCTGCCGCCGTGCGGCCAAAACACCAAAGCCGCTCGCACGTGGGTCGACATCTTTGATCAGCGAGGAAAACGGCTGTACGGATTTTGCGCGCTCGGCAAGTCGTCCAACCTGGGGGGAATCTGGTTTGCCCTGGAAGAGGGCGTAATACCACCCAGCTATGTCTATATCCAGCTGAATGATCGGCAAACGAATACCATTTACAAATCAAACCTGGCAGACACAACGCTCTAGGTGCGAGGCCGCTTGACTAGCGTAGTTCCAGGTCAGCAACCACGGGCAAATGATCTGAAGCAAGGGTGTTTACTGTCCATGCTTTTTTCACTCGTATGCGATCAGAGACGCGCGTGAAAATGTAATCAATGCGCTTTGCAGGTTTGTCTGCGGGATAACTCAATCCTGCTCCGGACGCGCGACTGCGGACCCACGCATCCTGGAAACTGGCGAGCATTAACTTGTATGCGGCGCCCGTAGGTTCGTCATTAAAGTCGCCAACGACGATCAGTGGAGACTTCTGCGCCGAAAGAACTTCGAGCAGTTGTTGGGCTTCGAAGACCCTCCCATCTTCAAATTGATAGTCGAGGTGGGTGGTTACAAAATCTATCATCCGGCCACCGACGTCTACCTCGACACGAATCATGCCGCGGCGTTCCGCCTCACGTTTGTTTTCATATTTGCGATGATCAATAGCGCCGATGGGAAAGCGCGAGAGGATGGCCACGCCGTATTGCCCACCCTGATAGTCAAGATTGTGGGCGAAGGCGTAGTTCATAGACGTGAGTTTTGCCAGTTCAGCGATTTCGTCCTTGCCTTCGGTGCGTTTGACTCCGCGATCGACCTCCTGCAAGCCAATCAGATCAGGACGTTGCTCGTTGATCACATCAGCGATGCGTTGCAAATCGAGCTTCTTGTCCATGCCTACGCCAACGTGAATGTTGTAAGTCATCACGCGGAGCGTCTTCTTACTAAAACCTGGAGCGCGAGACAAGCGCGCCGCGGGAACACCCAGCGAAAGAGTGCCCAGCAGCCCGATGAAGCAAATGAAGAGCGAACGACGGTTGATCATCCCGCACTTACTCCGCACTAGCAGGATTGATCGCCTCAGCAGCTTGAAATCCAATCTGGCTGTGCGTGCCATCACAGAATGGTTTGTTCGACGACGCACCGCAGCGGCAAAGCGCAATGCGCGGCTTATCCACCGTAATCCTGTTCCCGTCGGTGTCAAACAGTTCGACTGGGCCTTCCACGATTAGCGGTCCATTCTTCGAAGGACGAATAGTTACATCTCCCATTCTTATCTCCTTACCATTCTGCGTTGTGAAACTGTGCAGCGCATTCTAACATGGCGGGGGAGTTCCGAGTTTCAAGTTTCAAGTTTCAAGTTACTGGAGACCGCTGAATACTCAAACCCTTGAACTTGAACTCGAAAGCTGAAACTCGAAACTAATTAATGTCTCTCCCAAATATGCTTATGATCGTCGCGGCGGCATTTGCCGCAGGATTGATCAATTCCATCGCCGGGGGCGGCACGTTGATTACTTTTCCGGTGCTCATTTGGCTGGGCCTGGATCCCAAGGTCGCCAATGCAACCAGCACCGTGGCGCTCTGGCCGGGACTGTTTGGCGGGCTTTTTGGTTACCGGCGCGAGTTGGAAAACAGTTCGACGATTCTCCTTCGCCTCGGGATTACCAGCGTCATTGCGGGCGCCGTGGGCGCCTGGTTACTTACGAGGACACCTTCGCCGACCTTTGCCCGATTAGTTCCGTTCCTAATCCTCTTCGCCACCATACTCTTCATGGCGCAGGGCTCCATCAATCGGCGCCTGCGCTTGCAGCAGATAGAGGCTGAACCGAAATTCTCCTGGTGGTTGGGCGCAATCGTATTTCAGTTTTTTTCGGCCATGTACGGTGGTTACTTCGGCGCGGGCAACGGCATTCTCATGCTCGCGGCGCTGGGCGTTCTTGGTTTGCACGACATCAACCGCGCCAACGGCGTCAAGAATTTTCTGGGCATTTGCATCAACAGTATCGCAGTGCTGATTTTCAGCTTGAAGCATCTGGTCGTTTGGCCCGACGCTCTGGTGATGGCCGGCGCCGCCTTAGCGGGAGGATATTGCGGAGCGCGGATGGCCGTGCGCGTTGATCAAGTAATTATTCGCCGGGCGATCGTGGGCATCGGATTCGTAATCACTTTCGTTATGCTGTGGAAGCTCTGGCAGAAATAAGTTTCGAGGTTCTAGTTCCGGGTTTCAAGTTCGGAGAGGCGAATTCAGAATCCTACAGCATCACTCGCTGCACGAACGTCACACATGAACTTAAAACTCGAAACTCGGAACTTGAGACTTCCCCGCGACTTCTACACCCGCACCAATGTTTTGACTATCGCTCGTGAACTCCTCGGAAAGCTCCTGGTTGTACGCGCCCGGAATGACAAACGAATTTCCGGACGCATTGTCGAAGTCGAAGCTTACCGCGGGCCACAAGATCGTGCCGCTCATTCATACGGCGGACGCCGCACTAAGCGGGTCGAACCGATGTATGGCATTGGCGGCACTGCTTACGTGTTTTTCGTTTACGGAATGTACAACCAGTTCAATGTAGTGACGAATGTGGTTGACGCGCCCCACGCGATCCTGGTTCGTGCGGTTGAACCGGTCGAAGGAATTGAGTTTATGCGCCGGCGACGTGCCGGCCAACCAGATCGCAATCTCACGAATGGCCCCGGCAAACTGTGCCTGGCAATGGATATCGATCGCCGACTCGATGGCGCGGATCTCTTAGGCAACAAGGTCTGGCTGGAGGAGGATGAGAAAATTCCGCGCCGGCAAATCATATCCGGACCGCGCATTGGCATTGATTATGCTGAGGAGTGGATCGACAAACCGTGGCGCTTTTGGATCAAGGATAATCCGTGGGTGAGCCGCTAGGTATTAAGTCATTCGATAAATGTACGAGTCTTCGATAAGAGTTCCATTGATGACGTTGTGGGTGAATCGAATACCTGATATTCCGTCTCCTGTCTTCACGGCCGCTCGTAATAACGACAGAACAGGATCGCTTGAATCGATTACCGTTATGTCCTTCAAAGATATTCTAATTTCTTGCTCGGGTATCCGAGAGATAACCGATTGGACTTTCCGATAGGCTCTCTTGGGACCGTGGGTTCTTACCTCCGGACTTCCAATCACAAATCGCCAAGTATTAGTCTCCCCTATGAAGAGCCACAACGTTGCAGACACGACGAATCCTGCCGCATCGAGCCTCCGAGTTAGCTCTGCACCAGCAGCGGTCATTTCGCTGGACAGCGATTCCTTTACCAGTGCTTCTGTAACCATGGGAAGATTCCGGTCTTTCTGCTGACGACAGCCGAACGAAAGTCTTTGCTCTTTGCCCTGCTTACCCCACTAGCGTATCGCGACTGTTCTGACCAATCTTTCACTATTGTCCAATTCAATTCGAAGTTGGGATTCCTATCAACCTCTCTGCGATATTCTGGTTCGAGGCCGGAAACACTTAATAACTTATTCAAGTCATGGGTGTATATGTCATTCACAAACTTTCTATCGGGAGGAAAGTCGTACCTTCTCGTCTGTTTTGCAATGTGCGCTTTGAGAGCGCACTCGACAGCATATCCTAAGAGGTAATAAGCACCTTCGTAGCGGTGATTGTCAAATAGCACCTTGGCTTCCCTTAGTCGCATTCTGGCCAAGTTTTGCAGATCAGTTCGATTCATTATTGATTGCTATTCCGAGTGCGGCACCGGCACGATATGACACCTGCTAACTCTCGTCAATGGTCCACGAGCGACCCCAGATTGGCCGCTAAGACAAGGAATCTTGCAATCCGATTATCTAAGGTAGAGCGTATCTCGGCTAGTCGCTACCGTAACGAACTTCCATCCGCCGAATCCGATAGCTTGCCACAATCAATACCAGCGCTGTTACCAGGATGAGACTAGGCACTGCGATCCAGGCCGGCGTTGGTTCCGCGACTACTGCAAACGGTCCCTCTGAAACCGGCACCGGCACGAGCGAGTTGAGGTAGTGAATCACGCTGATTTTTTTCAGCAGCGGCGGCATGAGAAAATTTAGCCACTCCCAACCGTAAAGCAGGAGCGCAGGAATGATCGGGTTGCGGAAGAACAACCCAACCACTAGAAAGAAGGCACCGTAGCCGACGCACGCCAACATTGTGATTCCGGCATAAGTGAACAGGTGCCCAAGGCCGGGACCATCAAGGAAAAAGCGCACGCTGTCAGAATAAAAGTGTGGGAAATAAATCAGCAGCATGCAAACTACGGTTGTGATGGTGAAAAGTATGATTGCCGTTACCAGTCCGGAAATGTATTTTCCCACCACCAGCACCTCACGCCGTACCGGACTCAGAAAATAAAAGTGCAGACTTCGGTCGATAATGTCTCCGCGAAAGAGATTCATAAATATCCAGGCACAGCCAAAGAAGACTACGGTGCGCAGGATGAAGCCGCCGTAATAAATCGAAAAGATCGTGTTGTATTGCGGGAAGTCTTGCCAGTCACGGCCGGGGGGCGTAAAGGGAGCGAGCAACACCAGCGGAACGATCGGCAACAAGGCCAGCAGGTAAAGCAGAATCGAGCGCCGACCGAGAAAGTTTTTCTCAATCTCAAGCCGGAAGATCGCCCGAATCTGGCGCAGCCAGAGCGACCAGGGAAACGGCTGCTTGGCAGGCGTCTTCGCTGGGGTTGTGTCTACAGTTAAGCTGCTCATCATTTGTGTCAGGCCCGCAATTAAGAGTTCAAGCTTTAGTTTGCTGATGGGAGACTCTAAACTGCTAGCCTCCTCCTTCCGAGCCAATCAAGTATTGGTAAACGGCGCTTAAGTCGTCATCAACCGGCGCGATCGATTCGATATTGATCTCTCCTTCAGCAACTACTTGATTCAGGAGCAGGTAAAAGCTGTCCGCATCGCGCGTCCTGACGAAGAGACCCAAACGGTCATCATGTAGCCGGGCTTCGACGACGTGGTCCTTGTCGAAAACACGAGCCGCCAGCCGCGAGGGCTGATCGCAACGAATGAGAATCTGCATCGGATGCTCTTCCATCTCGTCGCGAACACCGTGTACGTTTCCTTCCGCCACTACATAACCGTTGTTCAGCAGAATGACGCAGTCAGACATGGTGTCCACTTCATGCAGGATGTGGCTGGAGATAATCAGGTGCAGGCCTTCGGCTGCAAGTTTGCGGAACAGCGCAATCGTTTCCGCACGCACCATGGGGTCGAGCCCATTTAGAGGCTCATCAAGAATCAATACCGCCGGCTGATGCGCGATTGCCTGCGCCAAACGGATTCGCTGACGCATGCCTTTGCTGTAGGCCGCAATCTTACGATGGGCCGCGTCGAGCAGGCTCACGCGTTTCAGAGCCGTGACCGTAAACTCCTCGGCCTTCTTCTTGTCGAAGCCATGCACGAGCAGAAACGACTTGATAAACTCTTTACCCGTTACTCCGCGCGGGAAAGAATCGAACTGCGTGCAGTAGCCAAGCTTGCGAAACAACTGTTCGGGCTGATCGGTAGGAATGCCAAGCACGGTGATGCTGCCCCGGCTGGGACGCAGCAATCCGGTCATCAGATTCATCAACGTCGACTTCCCCGCCCCGTTTGGTCCCACCAAACTGGTAATGCCGGGCGCGATCTGCAGACTGACGCGGTTTACACCAAGTATCTCTCCATAAAACTTGGAGACGTTGTCGAAGACAATGGAATTTCGAATTTCGGCTTGCGAATTTCGAATTTCGCGCGTCTCAACCTCGAGTTTCGTTGTTGTCTCGCCCATACAATTCTTAGCAAGATTACGTTCGACTTCGGCTTCACGAAATCCGCAATCCGAATTCCGAAATTCACCTGACCACTTCGTACGCCTTGACCTTTCGCGAAAGCAGCGCCAAACAGATCGCGCAAACCACAAACAATGCTGTCCACGACGCCCAAAGCGGCGGTTCGTTCAAGATAATTTCGTGGCCCACTCGACCGTCAAAGTCCACCATGTGTCCGGAAGCCTGGACAAACGTCCCGAAGAGCCCGGCCGTAACGTTTTTCATCAACGCACCCAGGCTAACGATGTTTCCCCAGCGCGTCAGGAAAAGGTTGTTTACCACTTCGCCAAATACCGACGGGATAAAGAAAATTCCCAGCAAGGCGGCGCTCGCTATTACCCGCCACTTCACCAGCGCCGAGATGGCCTGCGATAGCAAAGCAAGCAACAGAATCCAGACCACGCTGCCGATCAAGATCGCACTCGCAAGCCACAGGTTCTCCACAAACCAGCTCGAACCTTCCAGGTACGACTGAAACAAAAACAACAATAGCTGCGGCACCCAGGTGATTGCCGAAAGCAAGATCAGCAACACTGACATTTTTCCCAGCACGTAATCAGTCCGCGAAAAGGGCCGGCATAAGTAGAGCGGCAACGCATTATTTCTAAGATCGCGCGCTACCAGCGGCGGTCCCACCAGCAAGGCCAAAAAGAAAGCAAAAGTCCCCTGCAGGTTCACAAATGTTTGGAAGAACGTCGCATCAATTGGAATCAGTTCCCTGACGTTTACTTTCAGGATCGCCAGCGCGTTCACATTGTGATGGAGGTAAATGAGTATGGCTTCGATCAAGAGCGGAATAAAACAAACGACGAAGAACGCCGTAAACAGTTTCGACTTGAAAACGTCACGGAAGGCGTGGCGCGGGATCACCAGAAAGCGGCTCCACTCGGGAGTCAGCTTTCCGAGATACTGCTCGTAGCTGTGTTCATAAACCGCCATGACCGTTCTCCATCGCTTTCAGGAAGATGTCTTCCAGAGAATCGCGCTTGTAGCTAAGCCGCCTGATCTGCACGTCAAACTGCGCAGCGACGCGGTAAAGATCGCGCACTTCGATACCTCCCTGTAAAATCACTTTCACGCGATGATCTCCGGTGATTGCATATTCACAACCGAGCTGGCCAATGCCTGCTGCAAACTTCTCCTGATCGCCGCGGGTCTCCAACAGCAGAAACTTGCGATTCGACTTACGCTCTTCCTCCAGATTGCAGTAAACAGCAAGCCGACCATCCTTCAAAATCAGAATTTCCTCGCAACACTCTTCAACGTCGCGCAGCAGATGCGACGACAACACTATATTGGCTTTGCCGCTGTCGCGAATCTCGCGTACCAAACGAATCATTCGTTGACGCGCCGGTGGGTCGAGCCCGTTTGTCGGTTCATCGAGGAAAATCAAACGCGGACCGTGAACGATTGCCTGTGCCAGCTTGGCAAGCTGCTTCATACCCAGGGAATAAGTATCGAGACTACGATAGCGAGCTTCACCCAGACCTACGTAAAAGAGCGCTTCATGAGCGCGCTCAAGCGCCGCTTCAGATGGCAAGCCCGACAGCTCTGCCATCAGTCGCACAAAATGCACGGCGCTCATCTTGGCAATATACGAATCGCGTTCGGGCATATAGCCGACCAGCGATCGTATTTGCTTCGCTTCGGTAATGATGTCCTGGCCAAAGATGTGGGCCGTGCCTGAGGAAGGTGGGTGGAAACCGAGTAGCGTGTGAATCAACGTGGTCTTGCCGGCCCCGTTGGGACCGAGCAGACCGATCGCGCGCCCGCGTAGTTCACCTTGCAGGTCTTGCAGGATTGGACGGCCGCCAAACTTTACACTCAGTCCGTTGAGATCAATGACGGGAGCGAAATTCTGCGGATCGCGAAGACTCAAATCGCGTGGGGTTGGTTCTTCCGGAGTGGTTTCGGCTAATGCCATCTTGCAGACTGTATATCCCGGTTCTGATAATTCCAAACAAAAGCAACCCCGAAGGCCGTTCCCATCAGTACGAATGCACCGATGAATGCAAACGCTTCTGCCGGTCCTAAAGTTCTGCCGATCGACAGAATTCCGATTAAAAAAACTGGCAAGTTGATGACCAGCGCAGAGGTGACCGGAAAAAGCGCTGCGGGACGGCAGCCGCCGAGTCGTTTGCGTAACCAAAACAGGGATGGCGCATACGCGAGCGAGAAGACGAGCGCGGCGATAACCAGTGAAGTGATGGTCGCGCTCTTAAGGTCTGCCCTGCTAAAGCTCTCGCCTTCAACCGTTACGAACATGAACAAGATGACTGAGAGTCCGATTAGCCATGAGCCGATTGAGATACAGATTAGTTTCATGCGGATTTCCTGGGTTACGAGATCAGAGGTCAGAGGTCAGTGGTAATAATGGGAACTTTCGTTAGCAACACTTGTTAATGCAAAGACCGATCTCTAACCTCCGACTTCTGTCCTTTGTCCTCTGACTTCCGTCTTACTTCTTCATTCCCTGTTGGAGAATGTGTTGCATCTCCAAAGAGTTTGGCACGCCCAGCAAAGTTGCGGGGCTCAGTCCGAACGGCCCACCTTCGGTATTTGCCGCAAAGGTGATGCTGTCGCCCCGCGCGTAGGCATAGGCGAGCGTTGGCGGCAGGTCGGCCGCCATCGACTTGATCGCCTGTTGCTGCTCCTGCGGCAAGTTGCTAGCAGAGCTGGCCAGGCGTTCTGCAAACGGCTGCACCAATGGCGCCAGGTTGTGATAGAAAACGGCCGAGAAGTTCGCGTTCCCATCAGCCGGAAGACCTGCGGTGAAACGAGACGAGCGCAGCAGCGTGTAGCCGCTTTCCTGCATTTGCACTGACCGCGCTACCATTGCCCGGCTTGGTCCCATCACTACGTAACCATTAACGTAGGTGTAGTTCACTTCAACTCCAAAATCCGCTGACTTAAGAGTGTAGTAAGCGCGTCCGGCAATCTCGCCGCGGTCCCAAATGAGACCAGTCTTGCCAAACTTGGCGGCCTCTTTGTTAATCTCGCCGACAATCCGTTCGAGCGTTTGCTGCAAATGAGCGGAGTCGTTCACTTCAAACACCATCTTCCATGACGGCGTCGGCAGAATTGGTCCATCAATCGCGAAGGCAAACTCACCGCCGAGCGGCGCGGCGATATCCTTGCGAATATCCAGACCGTGATCCGCCTGTTGTTTCTCGAGATTCTTCCGCAGGTCAGGCGAAACGGTTTCCAGCACGCCCAACAAATCATCAACCAATTTTACCGGGTCTCTAACAACAAAACCGGCGACCACGTTAGCATCCGGAGAGATGTATTCGAGTGAGCCCATTGGACCAGGGTCAGCCAGCCACGACGGAATACCGCGCTCGGCAGCGTTGAAAGACACTGTTGCACTCGTGTGGGTCTTGCCCTCCTGGGTTGTTTGATCCAGCACAAAGTATTTCAGATTCAGAATGCCGAGTTGTTTCAATGCGTTTTCACGTTGCTCAGAGCCGGCGCCCTTGAGCATCTCGGGCTTGTTCTTCTCGATCAGGCGCTCGAGATTGGCAGCCACAACCAGACCTGCGCCTGCTTGATAAACCTGAGCCACACGATTGTGGAAAGCAGTTTCGGTGAAGCTGCTGGTTTGACCCGTCTCAACAATCGTCGCCAGGTTCTGAAGCTGATCAAGCTTAGGACTAGCGGCAAACAAATCGTTTTGGATCCAGACATAGAGTTCGCGGCTACTCTTGCCCGCTTCAACTGCGGAGGCGGTCGCAGTCTTTGGATCCTGCACGAAGCGGATCTGCGGACGGTCGTTACCTGCTTTCTGCTCACTCGCATACTTCGCAATCTGTTGCTCCAAAAACTGCTGGAAGCCGGCGGAGTTCTTAAGTTCCGCGAGTACGAGCGGAGCGACGGGTTCGCCCTTTTCGTCCATGGACACCGAGACCGCAATCTCGTCACCCAGATACTC
>JANLYH010000165.1:0-16855 GCA_031365545.1 Pyrinomonadaceae bacterium
GAATGCGTCCCGCTCGCCGAGCATCAGCAGATTCAGCGAACGTGCATGGGCCGCCAAAACAATAGTGCCGGCAACCGCAATGAACAGTGCTAACCACAAGAGTTTTGCAGTCGTGCCCGACAAGTCGCCGAGCAACCAAAACGTGAACGACCGGATGCGCGTCGCGTCCAGCAAGGTGGTGATGAAGACGATTGCCGACGACAAAAACGTTGTGACGATCACGCCGGCCAGGATTAACCGTTCAGGACTGGCGCCGGTTCGTCCCTGGGCCAGTCGATAAACTACCAGCGTCGCCAGCAATGCACCTGAAAACGCCAGCAGCGGCCGGCTCCATTCGTGAGCTCCCATGAAGACAAGGGCAATCATGGTTCCTACGGCGGCTCCGTTTGAGATTCCGAGGAGATAAGGCTCGGCGAGCGGGTTTCGCAGCAGGGATTGGTAGCTGGCCCCGGCAACGGCGAGCGAGCCACCGACCGCGGCTCCGAGAAGGATGCGCGGTAGTCGAATGTCGAAGAGTATCGCGTTCTGATCGCCGGTTAGACCACAAGCCGACTTACCTAAACTAAGCAGCGCACAAAGTGAGGCTCGAGCCGGCAGCTTTTCACTACCGAGCATTGTCATAAGGGCAATCGTAACTACCAGCGCCGCGAGGAGAATCGCGCAAACAGCCACAGTCCTCTTCAAAGTCGCGCGCCTGCCGTCAATCCCGCGAGTATCTGGAACCAGTGCTGTTTGGCTTGAACCAGTCATTTATTTACTGAAAACTTCCGGATGAAACGCCTGCGCCAGTTCCTCCAGCCCGTCAACTGAGCGCGGGCCGGGTCGTGAAAGATGATCGTCGTTAATTTTGTAGACACGACCGTTCAAGACAGCTGGAGAGTTGTTTAGCGCACTGGCGGGTTTGGAATTGGCGTTGCCCATCGAACCTCCGGTCGGAAGCACGACCGCGTCAGGCCTGGCAGCCAGAGCAGACTCTGCGCTATACCGGGGCCAGGCGCCCGGAACGTCTGCGGTCACCGAAATCCCGCCCGCTCGTTTGATCAAATCGGTGATGAAGGCATCGCGTCCGATCGTGTAGAGAGGTTCATCGGAGACCTGGTAGAAAACTCGCACCGGCGGCTGCGACTTAACTTTCTCGGAAACTGCACGGACACGCGCTTGCAGTTGCAGCAGCATGGCTTCGGCCTGCGGCCTTTTCCCCAACAAGTCTGCGAGGCGCTCAATCGAACGAAAGACACCGTCGAGATCATGTGCGTCAGTGACATAAACGGCGATGTGATGGGTTTCCAATTCGCTCGTGAAAGCCTCGAGCTGGGAAGCCGTGGAAACGAAAACAATCTGCGGTCGCAGAGCGATTATTCGTTCAATACTTGGCTTCAACGTGTCGCCCACCGCTTCTACCCGCTGCGCTTCCGCCGGATAGTTACAGTATGTCGTCCTGCCTACCAGCCCGTCGCCGGCGCCAATCGCATAAATTATCTCCGTCAGATTAGGGGCGAGTGAAATGAAGCGGGTGACTTTGTCGGGAACTATGACTGGACGTCCCGCTTCGTCAATGGTCCGGTGAGAACTTACCTGCTGATCAACCGTGCTGTTGGGTCGCGAACACGCAACCAGGACGAGGCCCAGACAGAGCACGAACGCCGACACGCGCCACGCTGTCCTGAGTATTGAGAAATGTAATGAGTGTCGTTTCAGTAAGAATCCCGCCGATCCTGGTTCCTGCGCGAAAGACTACAGGCGGTCGACGGGACTTGAGTATGGCTTCGAAGTCCGGGCTGCCTGAACGCCTTTCCGCGGGCGTCCAAAAGCTGCGAAGCATCACGGGCAGGTCTCCTGGCTTAGAAACCAACATTACAAGTTGGTTTCATCACAGTGGCGCGACCGCACGGGTTTCTCACCCGTTTCCCTATTCTCCCCATTTTCCTGGGGCACCCTGATGCTTTCAAATCCAAAGAACAATTGTGTGAACGACGCGGAAGTTATCACGCACTTATTGGCAGTGTCAAACTTCAGCGTTTTGAAGTACTAGTTGCTCACTCTTAGTTCGAAGGACCGTTAGTGATCAGTCCCGTCAGTAAGGGCGGTGTGGATGGGACGGTTGCGTACTGAGCGCCGAAGGTGCGCCCCCTCTTGGGCATCCATGCTCTGCCTGCGACGGGCGCGGCTTTGCTTCAACAATACGCCTCCAGTAAGATTCAACGCGTTTTCAACTCAGAAAAGAGCCGCTGCCACAAATGATCAAAACTATCGAATGGACACACGAAGGCGTTCGCATGCTCGACCAGCGATTGCTGCCGACGGAAGAAAAGTACCTCATGCTGAGATCGTATGAAGAAGTTGCCGAGGCCATCAAGAAGATGGTTATCCGCGGGGCGCCGGCAATCGGAGTTGCCGCCGCGATGGGACTGGCGCTTGGGGCGAGCCAGTCAGTTGGCACCTCAGTAGCAGACCTGGAAGACGACTTCGACTACATGTGCCAGGTGATGTCTGCGACGCGGCCTACAGCCGTCAACCTCTTCTGGGCCGTCGAGCGCATGCGGCAGAGATTCCTACAGGAAAAGGCAGTCACGCAGAATCCACTGGAGATTAAGGCGCGCCTGATTGAAGAAGCGCAGAGCATTTTTCGGGAAGACCTGGAAGCTAATCGCGCGCTGGGCCGCTTCGGCGGCGAACTTTTAGCCGATGGCGACACGGTGCTGACGCATTGCAACGCCGGCGCGCTCGCTACGGCTGGAGATTACGGGACCGCCCTCGGCGTTGTGCGTGGCGCAATAGACGCGGGAAAACGTATCGCCGTCATTGCCGACGAAACTCGACCGTTTCTGCAGGGCCTGAGGTTAACGGCATGGGAACTGGCTAAGGACAATATTCCCGTCACGGTCATCACCGACAATATGGCCGGCCACATAATGAAGAGCGGCAAGATTAACGCCGTGGTGGTGGGCGCGGATCGAATCGCGGCAAACGGCGATGCCGCGAATAAGATTGGCACTTACATGGTGGCCGTTCTCGCAAAGAAACATGACATTCCGTTTTATGTCGCAGCCCCAATTTCGACTCTGGATTTGACCCTGAAGTCAGGCGACGAAATCCCAATCGAGGAACGCGAACAGCGAGAGGTCACGCATATTAAGAATCATCAGTTGGCCCCTGACGGAGTGGCGGTACGCAATCCTGCGTTTGATGTGACGCCCAACGATCTGATCACGGCGATCATTACCGATCGCGGCATCGCGCGAGCACCATATGTAGAGAGCTTGCGGGCGTTAGTTGAAGGAAACGCTGTCGGGACAAATGGGTGAGGTAACGACGGCGCTACTACTTAGCGAAGCGGCTCGTTTTCCACCAATCTATGGTCAACTGTAAGCCGGTGCGCAAGTTTACGAGCGGCTCAAAGCCTAGTAGCGTGCGGGCCCGCGTAATATCCGCAAGGCTATGTCTCACGTCTCCGGGGCGCGGTGCCTGATAATCTGCTGCGACTCCGGCCTTGCCGGTTAGGCTTATCAGCTCCGCCAGGAGTTGATTCAGGGAGATTCGCTCTCCGTTGGCGATATTAATAACCTGCCCGATTCCCTGCGTGCTCTCGGCTGCTTTCAGGTTTGCATCTACTACATTATCGATGTAAGTGAAGTCTCGCGACTGCTCACCGTCTCCGTAAATTACAGGCCGCTGACCTCCAAGCAGATCGCTAATGAAACGTGAGACCACTCCCGAGTATTGCGAACTTGGATCCTGCCGCGGGCCAAACACATTGAAGTATCTCAGCGAAACCGTTTCCAAACCGTATACGCGCGTGAAAACCTGGCAGTAATGCTCTCCGACGAGTTTGGCCACTGCATAAGGAGAAAGCGGCTCAGGTAACATCGTCTCAACCTTCGGCAGCGTTGGTTGATCGCCATAGGCCGAGCTGGAGGCAGCGTAGACCACGCGCCTGACTTTTCGCTCGCGCGCTGCTAAGAGAAGTGAAAAGGTCGATTCGACGCTGGCGATGTGAGTTTGCCGCGGATTTTCAACCGAACGGGGTACCGACGGAATTGCCGCTTCATGGAAAACCAGTTCGACATCCGCGAGCGCCTTCCGCAATGACTCGTCATCGGCCAGACTTCCGTGCACGAAGTCTACTCCGGGAATATTTGCCAGGTTTTCGCGGTAACCGGTGGACAAGTCGTCGACAACGCGCACTCTCGCGCCCGCCGAGGCAAGCGCCGAAGCTATGTGCGAGCCAATAAAGCCCGCCCCGCCGGTAACCAGTGCAATTCCACTTAAAGCCATTAGAAAGAAATCGTTTCCTTAATTTTGAATTAAGTAACGGAACTCGAGCGCAGCAATTAGCTAACGCCCGACTCCAATATAATCAAACCCCAGTTCTCGCATGTCCGCAGGGTCATACATATTTCGCAAATCGGCGATCTTTGGTGAACTCATCAGGTCGCGAATCCGGCTCATATCAAGCGCTCGAAACTGGTTCCACTCGGTCACGAACACAAGCGCATCAGCGCCTTTCACCGCCTCATATTCATCTTCAGCATAACTGACTTCAGGAAGGACCTTGGCAGCTTCGCTCATCGCCACAGGGTCGTAGGCTCGTACGGTCGCACCGCGTTCGATTAGGCCGGTGATGATATCAACAGCCGGCGCCTCACGCATGTCATCGGTTTCCGGCTTAAAGGCCAGACCCAGGATGGCAACAGTCTTCCCTTTGAGTTCGCCAACCAGCTTCTCAATCTTAGGAATCATCGCCTGGCGCTGACGGCGATTCACTTCAATGACCGCGTCAACAATCATTGAATCGCAGCCAAACTCCTGCGCAACAGAAGCGAGTGCCCGGGTGTCTTTGGGAAAGCATGAACCACCAAAGCCAGGACCCGGATGAAGAAACTTGCTGCCGATGCGACGGTCCATACCGATGGCCCGCGCCACATCGTGAACATCGCAACCAATGCTCTCGCACAAGTTTGCTATTTCGTTAATGAAAGATATTTTAGTCGCAAGGAAGGCATTGGCTGCGTATTTCGTGAGCTCTGCGGCCTCGAGTGACGTCAAAACAAAGGGCGCCTCAATCAGGTAGAGAGGCCGATAAAGGTCTCGCATGATGGCAACAGCTTCCTCGTCACGGCTGCCAATAACCACGCGATCGGGCCGCATGAAGTCGTTAATTGCAGCGCCCTCGCGAAGGAATTCCGGGTTCGAGACTATCCCGAAGTTCAAGCGCGATTTGAGATGCTCCCGGATCAACTTTCGCAGACGCTCTCCGGTACCGATGGGCACCGTGGACTTTGTTACGACTACCTTGTAGCCATTCATGTGTTCAGCAACCGAGCGAGCGGCCGCTTCAACGAAGCTCATGTCAGGAGAGCCGTCGGCCGTCGGCGGCGTTCCTACGGCCAGAAAAATTACCAGC
Organism: Pyrinomonadaceae bacterium; assembly: GCA_031365545.1. Classification (GTDB taxonomy): domain Bacteria; phylum Acidobacteriota; class Blastocatellia; order Pyrinomonadales; family Pyrinomonadaceae; genus PSRF01. The sequence continues at coordinate 5,405 of JANLYH010000165.1, forward strand.
GCCTGCTCTACAGCCTGCTTGATATCCGTCGTAAAACGCAGTCGTCCGGATTGCGTGTTTTTGCTTACTAACTGTTCCAGCCCCGGTTCATAAATCGGCATCTCGCCGGCGATCAGCCGGGCAATTTTCTCGGCATCAATATCAACACAGGTGACGTCAACTCCAAATTCGGCGAAGCACGCACCCGTAACCAGACCCACATAACCAGTGCCAATAACCGCGATATGCATTTACGGAGTACCTTCAGAAACTACGGGAGGAATTAGGAGACCCATTCAAAACCTTGCGGGCCAAGCACGACATATCGTCGCGTGACCCGCAAGGTTTGGCATAAGTGACCGCGGCGCTCAGAGCTGGCGCTACGGTATTTTTTAGATGCAACTCGGTAACTTACTTCGCAGGGCTGATAACGATTGCAGTGCCGCCGAAGTTAAGGTCGTTGTTGTGCATTGCCGCGTAAATGATTCCAGCTACGGCACCGGCGCCAAGCAGGAGCAGTGCAGCCAATTCGCCGCTGCTCATCTTGTCGTCGTCGTCGCCCGGATCGTTCTTCGGGAGCGGCGTACCAGCCGAGGCGCTCTCGCCAGCAGCAACCTGCTTCACGGTGCTACCAACGTGCAACTGGGCCACGCCGGAAGTAGTTGTGACGGCCGTGACTCCCTTGACCACGTACACGGTAAACGAAGTTGCCTGGCTGCCGTCGACAACCACTACGCCATCTTTGGTAGTGATGTTGACGGAAGTACCGGCCAACGTCGAAACACGCGCTGAGCCGTTCTCGAGTAATCCGCTGATGCTCTTGTCCGTAAAGCTCAGTTTCAAGTTGGAGCTGGATGACAATTCAACTCGGCCCAACTTGCTGAGGTTCACGGTTGCGGTGCTCTTCTCGGCGGTTGTGATGATACTTTCCGAAAAGACTGTGCCGCCAGTTACCGCGGTCTCGCCATTGACTGAAACCTGGCCCGCGATTGACAACTCGCCCGACGGGGCCTTTGCTGCTGGTGACGCCAAGGTTACCATCGAGTAAACACTCAAAATGGCAACTGCCACCAAGGCCGCTATAGGTTTGCGGCTCCAAGTTTTGCTAATCATTAACTTTCCTCCCGTAATGTGTAAACAAATTCTTAATTGCGTGCGCGACGGCCAGAATGTCATTAGAGGCGTACTTTCTGCGGTCGCCTCTTAACCGAACGCGATGTCCAAAAGTCGATGTGCCGTCTGCAACTCCGGAAACACGGGCAGTTATGACATGAACGGAGGTAGTCTGTCAACAGACTTTTGGCCGACTTTGCCACGAAACTGTGCTTTTTTCCGTTGGGCGAGAATTTATCACCCTGACTACTGTCAGTCTAGAGCTTTCTGGCTTCCAAACTCTCCGGAGCCACCTCTGCGGGATAATGCTCAGGGCGTTGTGACCCGGCGGGAACGGACTGCCTCCTTTGGGCCAGAGACAGGACCAGGAGCCGCCGAATGAGCCGCATTTTGCTGGGCTGTTGCCTTTTGCAACAAATCCGCCTGCTCGTAGGGATCGAGACGGGCAAAAACATAGAAAAGGTCTCCGCTGCGAACGACACCTAGATATCTAAACGTCGTTTGGATAACTTCGCCGATTTTTAGGGTTTGAAAGCGAGGCGGAGGATCGAATAATAGCCGCAACTCGTCTGCGGCAACAACCTCGAGCTCAGGGAGATAATCGTTTTGAGTTTCACGTGCAATTTGAATGGCCATCTGCCGCAGGGCGCGAATGCGATTCGAATTCCGCCGATAGTAAGACGCACTTACCTCGCGGCGACTAGCACGGTCGTCAACAACTTCCTGTTCATTTCGTAAATAGCCCAGGTACGCGCGAACAACGGGTCCGAACTCGCTTTGTTCAGTGATAGACTGCCCTGAAACGGTTAAGCCGCTGCCCAGAATGAGCAATGATCCGATAAGAGCCGCGCGGAGCCGTCGCAGGTAACGCATGAATTCGGGACCTCTGGCCGCAAAAGTAAATACCGAGAAACTGTGATTGAAGCAAATCCGGATTCTACCCCAGACTCATACTAACCTCCGTTGCGCCTCGGTTTCAGCAATGTTACATTGATCTTTAATTTCTTGTAAGTCGTCCGGCACGAGGCTCACCTTGGACAACTCCAGCAACGGCAAAAAAGTCGCGCTCGGAATAAGCGGCGGCATTGCGGCGTATAAGGCTATTGAAGTCCTACGCGGGCTGCAACGCGCCGGGTGTGCCGTCAGAGTCGGCATGACTAAGCGGGCCTGCGAGTTCATCCAGCCGCTGACGTTTCGAGCGCTTTCAGGCGCCCACGTCATTGTCGACGATTACGCACCTGATAACCCTGATCCCATAGCTCACATTACTTTTTCACAGACAGTCGACCTCTTCCTAATAGCCCCCGCAACAGCCAACATCATCGCTAAGCTGGCAAACGGGATTGCGGACGACTTCCTGACCTCGACGTATCTCGCGGCAACGTGCCCGATCCTGATTGCCCCGGCGATGAACACTTCAATGTGGCACCACCCGGCAACTCAACGAAACCTGCAGCGACTGAAGGCGGACGGTGTTTTTGTTATTGACCCGGATGAGGGAGAGATGGCCTGCGGCACCGTCGGACCGGGCCGGCTGAGCGAGCCCGAGCGCATAGTCGCAGCCGCCCTGGAGATTTTGCGCGACTCTGCGAAGGAGGGGCGAAGCGATCTCTCGGGCGAACAGCTACTGATTACCGTGGGAGCAACTCGCGAGGCGATTGATCCCGTTCGTTTTCTTTCAAACAACTCATCAGGCCGCATGGGTTTTGCCATTGCGCAAGCTGCCCGGAGACGTGGCGCCCGCGTCACCGCCATCGCCGGAGCTACCAGTGCGGAGCCACCTTCTGACATCGAGCTTATTCGCGTCAACTCGGCCACGGAGATGCATGCTGCCGTTATGAAGAAGCTGTCGCAGTCCTCCGTTTTTATTGGCGCGGCGGCAGTCGCTGATTATCAACCGGTCAAGCGCTCGCCGCAGAAAATAAAAAAGACTAAGTCTTCCCTATCGTTGGAACTCGAGCGGACGCCCGACATCCTGCGGGATGTTGCCAGGGCGGGACGGAAAGGACTTCTGGTGATCGGCTTTGCTGCCGAGACGGAGAACGTTTTGCGAAATGCGCGTGAGAAACTGACCACGAAGAATCTCGACGCAATTGTTGCCAACGATATCACCCAAGACGGCGCCGGATTCGACGCGGCAGCCAACGAGGTAACCATAATCAGCCGCAACCGAACGGCGCCGATTCACGTCCCTTTGATGTTGAAGACGAGCGTTGCGGACATCATCCTCGACGAGGTTGTTCGGCTCCGCGCGCGCGCGAACCCGCCCGCTGTGCGAACGATCGCGAGGCGCCGTAAGAAAGCGTAAAAGTCTCTTTTCCAATACCCGGTCCTAAGAAAGTCTGCCCCCGATGCGCACTGATGCCGAAATTCTCGAGTTAAACTCCCTGGTAAACGAAGTCAGGGAGCAAGTCGCATACTTCAAGGAACTTGGCGTTGAGGGCGTGGAGCATTCACCTTCCCAATTATCCAACAAGCCGGTCGTCATTCAGGAAGCGGAGCAATCAGCGGTGGCCGCTGTCTCTGGAGCTGCCACCTTTTCTACCAGGAAGAACCCGTCGCTCCAGCCTCCGCCTGAGCAGCCTCCCGCTTCCCTACTATTTGCAGACCTTGCGGCTCAACCCGCAAGGATCGAGAAGTCTGCGGAGAGTTTTGCGGACATCTGGGCTGATATTGGTGATTGCACGCGCTGTCCGCTCCATCAGGGTCGCACCAACATCGTCAATACTGACGGGAATCAGCGAGCGCGCTTGATGTTTGTGGGAGAGGCTCCCGGCGCAGATGAAGATGCGCAAGCACGCCCGTTTGTGGGACGAGCCGGACAACTGCTGACAAAAATTATCGAAGCCATCGGACTAAAGCGCGAAGAAGTATTGATTGGTAATGTTAACCGCTGTCGTCCGCCAGGCAATCGACCGCCAACACCGGAAGAGGCTGAAATGTGCAAGCCCTTCCTGCTTCGCGAAATCGCTGCCGTGCAACCTGAAGTAATAGTCGTACTCGGAAACACTGCGATGAAGAACCTGCTGGATATGAAGCAGGGCATAACCAAAGTGCGCGGCCAATTCCAGGACTATCAAGGCGTCAAGGTGATGCCCACTTTCCACCCTGCCTATTTGCTGCGAGACCCGTCCAAGAAAAAAGAGACCTGGGACGACCTGAAGAAGGTGCGAGACTACCTCGACAGTACAAGAAAACCGGAAAGCTGAAGCGCACGGCTGCGACGCGCTCGCACTTTTGCATTTCCAACTTTCGCGCTACCTTCTCACGCGTGGAACACCGCTCAGAATCTTTCGGTAAAGACTCGCCAAATACCAACGATATAAGTTACAGCGAACCTGCCGACGCCGTTGGTCCGCAGTATGCCGAAGTGGCGGTTCCGCTCCACGTTTCGTCGACGTTTGTTTATCGCCTGCCCGCTTCGCTCGCTCATATCGCCCAACCCGGCTCGCGCATCGTTGTTCCACTCGGACGAAAGTTTGTTACCGGCTATGTCGTCGCCTTGCTTGACAGCCCGGCGGCCAGAACGAGTCTGCCAGAATCTGAGATCAAGGAAGCTCGTGAAATCCTTGACGTCATACCATTGGTTACAACGGAACTTCTGCAATTGACGCGCTGGGTCGCCGAATATTACCTGGCCCCCTGGGGGGAAGTGATCAAGGCAGCGTTGCCACCCGGTATTAGTCCGACGGTCCACCAATTTCTCTTGCTCACCGAAAGCGGCGGTGCCGAACTTCAACGTTTATCCGTCGAAGACTGCAACGACCCACAGGGCGGCAGACGAAGAGTGCTCCAACTACTGGGTAAGACGGAGGAGACTGAACTTTCTGAATTGTCGAATCATCTGCAGGCAACACACGTCACCAGGCTCGTGCGCGAACTCGAGCAAGAAGGCCTCCTGGAAATCAAGCAGCGCCCTGGCAGTGAATTTGTAAAAGCAAAATATCAACGACGCGCGCGCCTGCCTGCGGCCGGCGGGCAGCCGGATGAAATTAAGGGACGCAAGCTTACGGAAGCCCAGTCGAGGATTATCGAAGCACTCAAGCAGCACGATTCGCTAGCTCTGCCGCAGTTGCTCGCGCAGGCGCAGGTTAGTTCCGCAACCGTTGCCACGTTGCAGAAGAGAAACCTCGTCGAGATTTTCGAACAGAGACTACGCCGAGATCCGTTTGGCGACAGTGCGTGGACCCAACCTGAGGATTACCATTTGACGGTTGACCAGTTGAACGTGCTGGCCGAGCTCGACGAGCCGCTGCGGACGCGCGCTTATGCGGCGTTTCTATTGCATGGCGTCACCGGAAGCGGCAAAACAGAAGTCTACATTCGGGCAATGCGTGTGGTCCTAAGTCTTGGTCGTTCGGCCTTGATGCTGGTACCGGAAATTGCGCTGACGCCGGTTTTTTCGAAGCGTCTGCGAATGCACTTCGGCGATCAGGTGGCAATTTTTCATTCCTCGTTGTCACGCGGCGAACGTTTTGACGAGTGGACCCGGGTGAGAAACGGTGAGGCGCGCGTTGTGATTGGCACCCGTTCGGCCGTCTTCGCACCGATCAAGGATTTAGGTCTGGTTATCGTTGACGAAGAACACGAATCAACCTATCGGCAGCAGGATTCACCGCATTACAACGGACGCGACACGGCGATCATGCGCGCACAAAAGGAAGCGGCCGTAGTTATCCTCGGATCGGCAACGCCATCGCTCGAATCCTTTCACAATGCGCAAACCGGCAAGTATCGCTACCTGCAAATGCCCAACCGACTGGGCAACCGGCCGATGGCCGTAGCCGAAATTGTCGATATGCGTGATGTCTTTGCACGCCACCAGAAGCCGACGGTTTTTTCCGATAAGCTGCTGAGTGCCATCACCGAAATCCAGCAAAGGCAGGAGCAGTCAATAATTCTCCTGAACCGTCGCGGCTATTCAAGCTTTGTGCTATGTCGATCGTGTGGCGAGAGCGTGCAGTGTCCTAATTGTGATGTGACTCTGACCTATCATCGTAGTGCGAGCGTCATCATCTGTCATTACTGCAATCACCGCGAGCCGGCGCCTAAGAAGTGCCCAAACTGCGAAGGTAAATACATCTACTACGTTGGCGAAGGGACACAGCAGATTGAAGAGCAGCTAAAGAAACTCTTTCCCGAACTTCGTATCGCCAGGATTGATCGAGACACGGCGTCACGCCGCGGTGACTTCGAAAAATCGCTCAGCGACTTTGGCGCCGGCAAGCTCGACATGTTAGTTGGTACACAAATACTCGCGAAAGGGCACGACTTCCCTAACGTTACGCTGGTTGGCGTGGTGTCGGTTGATGCGGGCATGGCGCTGCCGGATTTCCGCGCTGCCGAAAGGACGTTTCAACTGTTAACGCAAGTTGCCGGTCGTGCGGGCCGTGGCGATCGCGCCGGCAAAGTCTTGATCCAAACGTATCATCCCTATCATTACGCCCTCAGGCACGCGAGCGCCCAGGACTACGCGGGCTTTTACCAGGAAGAGATTCGTCACCGGGAGAATCATACCTACCCGCCCTTCGTCGCCCTGGCGTCGCTGCTGGTTCATGGCACCGACTTGCCCAGGGTCAGAGCGGAGGCGGTTGAACTGCGAAAGGAATTGGATCGCGCCAACGCTGATCGCACTGCGCGAATTCTGGGCCCGGCGCCAGCGCCGCTTGCAAGATTGAAAGGCGAGTATCGCATACAGTTGATAATCAAATGTCGGAACCGGCGCGAGCTGCGGCGAATAATCGACGAGGCGCTGCAGGCCCTGAGTGAACGAAAGATCAACCTGCGATCGATTAATGTTGAGATCGACCCAGTCTCAATCATGTGATCAATGTCCCGGTGCCCAGGCCTTAGGAAGTATCGAGCTACTCTCTTACTGGGACCGCGGGCGTCCCGCCTCAACGAGCGCGAAACGCGAATAAGGGTTTCATTCTTACGTCGTCGATCTAGTCGTAAAGCCATGAACTGTCTGGCTCCGTCAGCGTTTTGATTGGTAGCTTGATGCGTTAAGCGTTAGTTTCCGATTCTTGCAAGGAACTTGTTCGCGCTTCGCGCTCGTTGCGGGCGGGACGCCTGCGGTCCCAGTGAAGAGCTGGCCTCTACATCTGCAAGAGCCAGCCTCCGCAACATCCTGCGTACCAGACACCCGTGGTCCCTGTAAGAGATGCTAAACTCCCGCTTATGAAACTCTCTGAACTTGCAGCTTTGACAGCGGCGCGCCTTGACGAGACTGCGGCGGATGTCGAGATCACGGGCGCTGCGGGTCTCGATGACGCCGGCACCGGCGACATTTCTTTTCTCGCGAATCCACGCTACACGCCAAAAGTAAAGACGACCGCGGCTGCGGCAGTCTATTTATCGGAAGACGCTCCCATCGATAGAGACATCCCGGTTTTGCGCGCGAAGAATCCTTATCTCGCTTACACTCGCGCTCTTCGTTTGTTCCATCCCGAACCTGCATTTGTCGCTTCCATTCACGAATCGGCACAGATCGATGCATCGGCTGAAGTGGCTGAAAATGTTTGGATTGGCGCCGGCGTTGTTATTGGCCCTGGCAGCACGATTGCCGCGGGTGTGAAGCTATACCCAAATGTCACCGTCTACGAGAATGTCACGATTGGCAAAGACTCGGTAGTTCATTCCGGGACTATTATTCGTGAGCGCTCGCAGATTGGCGAGCGAGTTGTCATTCATAACAATGTAGTCGTCGGTTGCGACGGCTTTGGTTACGCTAAAGATGAACAAAACGCCTGGTTAAAGATTCCGCAAACTGGCCGCGTGGTGATCGAGGACGACGTTGAGATCGGCGCCGGCACTACGATCGATCGGGCCTCGGTCGGAGAGTCGCGGATTGGCCGGGGAACGAAGATCGATAATCTGGTGCAGATCGGCCACTCTTGCACTATCGGCGAAGACACTTTGCTGTGCGCTCAGGTTGGGCTTGCCGGAAGTTCGCATATCGGTAGTCGCGTAATACTCGCAGGACAAGCCGGCGTTGCCGGGCATCTGACAATTGGTGACGATGTCGTGCTAACTGCCAAGAGCGCCACCAGCCACGATGTGCCGGCGGGCAAAGTTATTTCCGGTATTCCTGCTTTCGACAACCGTGATTGGCTCCGATCGACCGCGGCGTTTAGACGGTTGGGTGAAATGCAACGAAAACTTCGAGACTTGGAGCGGAAGCTGGAAGAGCTGATAGGGACGAAGCGCGCCGACTAGTTGGGCCCTCTATAGCGACCTGGCCACCCAAAAAGAATGGCTGCGGTAGTTGCCACTCCGGCTTACCTACCGCAGCCAGTTTTCATCATCAGACTACCGGGCTATAAACATTTGGTTCCTAAGGAACCAGGGATTAGGTGATCGCGCCGCCGTCTACAATCACAACTTCACCGTTCATGAAGCTGTTGCGATCGCTGACCATGAAGGCAGCATATTCGGCCAGTTCCTCAGGTCGGCCCATACGCCCGGCTGACGCCCAGAACGAATGCATCTGCAGGAGTCGTTCGGGCAACTCCTTCGCAAGTTCCGTGTCAAAAATCCCGGCCGCTATGGCATTGACCTTTACACCAAACGTGCCGGCCTCCCGCGAAAGACACTTCGTAAACCCGATCATCGCCGCTTTTGAAGTTGCGTAGTGAACCGCGGTTGGTAGAGCCCGGAGGGCGCCGATTGAAGTGATGTTGAGAATACTTCCCTTCCGCTGCCTAATCATCTGCTTGTAAATCGGCTTAGTCACCGCAAACAGGCTGCCGACGTTGGTATTAATCACTTCGTCCCAGGCGCGGTCGGTAGTAGTGGCAAAGTTGTCGCCGCGGTTGATGGCGGCATTGTTGACGAGAATGTCTATCCCGCCCCACTTCTCCACGATTTCGCGCGCTAACTTCTTCAATCCCAGGCGGTCAGTAACCGACACCTTGTAACTGAGCGCGCGGCGCGTATGAGCTTCGATCTTCGCGACGATGTCGGTGGCGAGATCGTCGCGTGAGTTGTAATTGAAAGCGACGTCGGCGCCTTCGCGAGCAAAAACGTCGCACAGCGCTGCGCCAATGCCGCGTGTGCCGCCAGTTATGAAAGCGCGCTTACCTTCGAGCAATAGGCTCACAGTGTATTTTGTCTCCTAAAAAGCCCGCTTCGACGAACGCAAGCGGGCGGAGAATCTGAGAATCACAATGTCGAATCTCAAATCCAACAATCTCAAGCTTGAAGTCTGGGACTTAATTGTGCCGGGAAATTAGACTCTGAAAACCGCAAACAGTCAACGGGCGAGAACCGGGAGGCAGGACACTTCAGATAGAAACAACCTCAGCCAGTACAGCTTGTTCCGGCCCTTCAGTGGCCGCGGGGATGAGTGCTGTAATCTCTTCAACGATATAACGAGTTCCATTTGGAATCGCCAGACCAATTGTCGCGGCGCGCATCGCGGAATAGTGGGCCGTGTCTTCAACCATGCGACGAATCACCGGAACGATGTCGACGGCACGTTGCAACATGACACCCGCTCCGCGCTTAACCAACATGCTTGCGGTGCCCGCCTCCTGTGGCATTGGCGCCGTAGTTCCATCGGCGATAATTGGTAGCCGGCAAGCGAGGGCTTCAAAAGTTGTAAGACCCCCGAGCTTGGAAATCATTACGTTGGCGGCGCCCATCAATTGCTCGACGTGTTCGGAGTAGCCAATAACCTTGACCGGGAAAGAAGCACTCTCAGCAAGAAATTCCGCGTCGGCCCGGAGCTCCTCATTTCTCCCGGCGAGAAATATCGCCTGGACTTCAAGCTGGCCACGCACTAACTCGCGGAAAATCTGCGGAATATTACCGCCACCCTCCCAGCCCGCGTTCACGAATACAGTAAACTTTTCCGGATCGAGACCGAGAGCGCGGCGCGCGGCGCGGGCGGCGTCTTCACCCGGGTAGGCAAACTTATGGTGTACCGGCATCCCGGAAATCTTGATCCGTTCCGGCGCCACCCCATAATCGATCAACTGCTGCCGCGCCTCGGAGCTTGCCACGAGGTACAGCGAAACGTCGTCGCAGGCCCAGCCTTTCCAGAATCCGTAAGAGGGGTCAGTGACCACCGACACGAGGGGAATTCGATCGGAGAGTTTCAACTCTTTCAGAACGCGCGCGAAGATGTGTTGGGTCAACGGGTGGACGCTGACAACGACGTGTGGACACCAGCGTTCAAAAATCTCGGTGACGTAACCAATGCACCGCTTGTGGAAGAACTCCCGAGTTTCGGGACGAAAGCGGTTGATCGCCCAGTACAGATACTTCATCCACGACTGGCGATTTCGCAGCACCCAATTGTAAGTATTCACCAGCTTCGCAGTAATTGAGTGAGACTCTTCAACTGCCTTGACTACGCGAACAGCATAAGACTGCCCTTCGAAAAACTTGTGCACGCCCGCCACGATCGCCGCCGCCGCGGAGCGATGTCCGCCGCCCGTATCGGAAGAGATAATCAGAATCTTTGGAACCCGGTGTGGCATTAGTGTCCGATGAATTTATTTTGTCGCCGACTCGCTAAAACTCTTTCTTCTAAGCATCTCGACAACCTGAAGTTTGCCGGATAGCAGCGCCTTATGCTCCAACCGTCATCCCGTCCGGTTCCGGCTGCTGGCGATCCATCTCCCGGCGCGCCTTCTTCATTTCTTTCTCCAGCTTCTTGATCTGGATCAAGTGACCGGGATTGAACGGCAACGACGGGTAGTAACTGTTGGATTCATGGGTGCAGAAACAGCCGTCCAACGCTTTCTTCCGTCTTTCCTTCATCGCCGGCGAAAGCCATAGTTTCTGGAAATTCCAGTCGAAGTCTCGCAGGTTGCCGATGGGCGCGAGGTTCTCACAAGAGGAGACAGTTCCCTCATCGTAGATTACGCCGCCGGCAGTGCCCGCATAACACTTCATCTGCGCTTGTTGGGTCTCCTGGGCCTTGGCGATCAAGCCGTGCATATAAATGTCAATGGCCGCTTTGAAATAGCCGGCGTTGCCGCCGTAGTTGTTTTTGATCGCCGCATGGCGCGAGTCGTCATCAATCATCGCTGCGAGTTTCTTGTAAAGCGAGTGGTCGATATTCAGTTCGACTGGATCTGCTGACGGGGGTCGAATATAGTTGAAGTTAACCTTGTCCGGCCGCAGGTCATATTTCAGAAAGTCGTACCACTCGAAAATCGTGTCCTGATTGGAATTCATGAAGCAAGTGCAGGTTTGCACGTCGAGCTTTGGATATTCCTTCTTGATCAACTGCAACTGCCGCGCAGTTTCGATGGCGATGTCCCAGGAGCCCTGTTTCTGGCGGATCTTTTCGTGTGGAGCTTTGAGTCCGTCAATACCAAGCGCGACAGTCACATTCAGATCCGGACA
>JANLYH010000189.1:0-13864 GCA_031365545.1 Pyrinomonadaceae bacterium
CCGGACCCGGTCGCTACGGCTCCCGGTTCCGCATTTGTGCGGAGCTGCTCCCCGGTTTTGTTCCCTGTCATAGTCGGCAAGGTCCGTTAATACTAAACTGAACCAGTATGAGCTGAAACTCTAAACTGCATCAGTTCTGCGTTATACTGCGCGCAATTTTCGTACAGGCAGGCAATCTCGCCGCGCCCACTTAGGAGGAGTCACCATGAAACGAGCTTTTAGTCTTTGCGCTTTTGGATTATTGCTGATGCTGGCCTTGCCGGCCTACGGCGACATTGCCCGGCCCAAAGCATCGCCATCACCGTCGCCGAAACTCCCTCGGATAGTTCTACACACCGGGCTGACAGTGGTTCCCGATAACAAAGCCTGGGAAGCGAAGTTGCAAATTTCGCAGAGCAGTCTGCAGGAACTGCGCGCGGCACTGGCCAACGAGCCTGGAAACGATTCGCTGGCGCGGCGCCTTACGCGCAGCTCGACGCAGACAATTGTGGCGGGACTGTTCATGTTTCTATCGCTTTCGTTTGCGGGAGTGTGGCTCGCGCGGTCCGCGCAGTCGCGGGACCGTAAGACAATGGCTGCGTTGCTAATTGCAACAGCCGCGATAGGTGCAGCGGCTATCATTGCGAAAGCGAACGCCGGCCCTCCAGGTTCGTATTATTGGAAAAAACTCCCGCAGAATTTGAGCCAGGGTAAGGAAACATCTGGCGGCCTTGATATTGAAATCGTCCCGGACGCGGCCGACGGTTCGTCCAGAATGAAATTAATTTTGCCGATCAAACCCTAAGAAACTGAAGTAGAAGAAGGTGGAACGAACTGCAAACATCGATTTGGCTGCGTGGCGCGCGGGCGCAACGAGGCTGACTAGCCGCCGACAGCTCAGCCTGAGAATATTCGCGGGCATACTGGTGACGTGTGCCTGCCTCTCTGCATTTGCGGCGAGCTGGTTACCGCTGCAGGTTTCGGTGGTCACAGTTTTTCTTTTTGCCGGCCCGCACAATTGGTTTGAGTTGCGCTACTTTCTGATGCGCTTGCCCGTGCGATTCGGCAGATCGCGCAACTTTTTTCTCGCAGCCTTTGCCGGCATCGGCGTCCTGACGCTCACTTACATTTCGCTGCCGCTGCTCTACAACTTTAGTCTTTTCCCCGATCATATGTGGCCGACTGTGCTGGCCACCTGGAACACGCTCCTGCTGCTGTGGCTTGGTCTCCTGGTCTGGCTGCGTGGCAGGAACAAACCCCGGCGTAATTGGTCGTGGGCCTTCCCCGTGGCGCTGGGCTTGTGTTCGTTAAACTGGTTGGCGCCAGAGTTTTTCAGTCTCGGGATCGTTTATCTACATCCGCTCGTGGCGTTGTGGTTTTTCGATCGTCACCTCGCACGTAACCGGCCCGAGTGGCTGCGCACCTACCGTCGCTGTTTATGTTTGCTGCCATTGCTCCTGGTAGGAATGTTTTGGAAGCTCGGGCAAACGCCGGCGCTCGCGGATGACAACGGACTCTTCTGGCGAATCACTCAACATGCCGGCGCCCAATTGTTGCCAAACATTTCGAGCCACGTTCTGGTGGCCACGCACGTGTTTCTCGAAATGCTGCACTATGGAGTGTGGCTCGTCGCGCTACCGTTGATTGCGCCAATTGGAAAGTCAGGAGGCAAACAGCGGGAGGATGACGGCAGTACGCACGAGCGGCACCCAGGTGGAACAACGAAACTCCTTAGTCACCTGCCCCTGCCTACTGCCCCTGCTAGCTTCTGGAGCGTGCCGGTGGCGCGGCATCCCCGTGGCTTCCCGAAGCTGGTAGCGGCAGCGCTCGGGCTTGGAGTCTTCCTGGTCGCGGTTCTATGGTTTGGCTTTGCGGTTGATTACTCGACGACGCGCGACATTTACTTCACCGTAGCCATCGCACATGTCTTGGCGGAAGCACCGTTTCTGCTGAAGATGTTGTGAAACAGTGGCTAGTGGTCAGTGGCCAGTGACCCGATGATTCCGCGCTACTGACCACTGTCCACTGACACTATCTTATGCCCACCGAACTCTGGCATTTCCTGATTCCTGGTTACCTGCTGACAATCCTGATCGAGACACCGGTTCTCTGCGCAGGCTTGTCTCGACGTCACCCCCTCGGCCGAAGACTACTCGCGGGCGTCTGGCTGACCGCGTGCACCTATCCAATTGTTACGCTCGTACTGCCGCTGCTATTCGCTCCCGACCAGCGCGCCTTATACCTGCTCGTAGCGGAAACCTTCGCTCCCGTCGGCGAGTGTGCGCTCTTCTGGTTGGCATTTGGCAACCGAGATGAAGTCGGTAAGCGCTCGATGTATCGCGACTTCATCACCATCATCCTCGCTAACCTCGCCTCATTTGGGATTGGTGAAGTGATGAACGCCTGGGGTTGGTTTGGACTTTTAAGATAGACCTTCAGGAGAGACGGCAGGAGAGTTCGCAGTTGCTTTCGCCTGCTTGCGCTTGCGCCAGATCAACAGAGCCACGAGTCCCGCCACTAACGCCACAGCCAAAATAAAAACGACCGCCAGCAGCAGGATTAGCGCACCCCAGGGAACCGCGCTCACTGGATCGACACGCAAATCAAACAACAAAAATAACGGGCTCACGCATCCTTCTCCTTATGCAAGGGTTCTTGTAAGAATTCCGAAAGCAATTCCGCGTCGATATTGCCGCCAGACAGAATCACTCCTACGCGCCTGGTATCGCGCGGCAGTTTGCCGGCGAAAACCGCAGCAGCCGCGGCCGCACCTGATGGCTCAACCAACAATTTCATCCGGAATAGCAAGAATTTTATCGTCTCAATAATCTCTTCGTCCGAAACTGTCAAGACGTCTTCAGCGGTCTGCTGCAGTATAGGAAACGTCAACGTGCCCGGCGATTGCACGCGCAGGCCGTCAGCGATTGTGGGCGGCGCCGGAATTGAAACGCGCTCGCCTTTGACGAACGACTGCCGCGTATCGTCCGCAGTATCAGGCTCCACTGCAAAACAGCGAACCCCCGGATTCAAGGCTTTGGCTGCAGTGCTCACGCCGGCGAACAACCCGCCGCCGCTGCAAGGCGCCAGCAGGCAATCCAGATCGGGAACCTCTTCGAGGAACTCCAGACCGCAAGTCGCCTGTCCGGCCAGAATGCCGTAGTCGTCGTAAGGCGGCACCATCACGCGCCCATCGCGCTCGGCGATTTCGATGGCCACCGCTTCGCGGTCCTCCTTGAGACGGTCGTAAAAAATAATATCTGCTCCGTAAGCGCGCGTCGCCGCAACCTTGGCTTTCGGCGCATCGGTTGGCATAGCGATCACGGCGCGGATGCCTGCCTCACGCGAAGCCAGAGCCACTGCTTGAGCATGATTGCCTGACGAGAAGGCAGCTACCCCGCGTTGTTTCTCTTCATCAGTTAGCGAAAGGATTTTGTTGGTTGCGCCGCGTATCTTAAAGGCGCCGGCGCGCTGCAGATTTTCACACTTGAAGAATACTTCTTTACCGGTTGCCTTATTAAATGATCTTGAGGTGACCACCGGCGTACGGTGAACGCGGCCGCTTATGCGCGCGGCAGCTTCTTTGATTGAGTCTATTGTAAGCATCGTAGAACAGTTTAGTTTGTTTACTACCTCGTGGCAGTTTCAACAGCTTGAAAACTGAAATCCAGTTGCATCTTAAACACTTCTGCAAACCGAACAGCCAGGCGATCCTCAACTTCTCCCTGGTCAACCTCGTGACCGAGCAGGTCATCCATCGACGTTACCTGTTCGCCATCGCAAGCAATGATCAGGTTGAAGAAACTGAGGTCGGTATTCACGTTGAGCGCGAAGCCGTGCGTCGTGATCCAGCGGGCGATATGTACACCGATTGCAGCAACCTTCCCGCGCGAAGTGTGGACGCCAGTAAAGCCTTCGAGTCGAAACGCCTCGATTTGATAATCCCCCAACGTTCGAATCAAGACCTCTTCGAGGTCGCGCACGTAACGATGGACATCTTCGCGATCCGGACTAAGGTTGATTATCGGATAACCAACAACTTGTCCCAGCCCGTGGTACGTCAGCTTGCCGCCGCGGTTTGTCTCGAAGACTACCACTCCGCGAGCGGCAAGTGTCTGCGGCGACATCAGGATGCCGGCGTTATCGCCCCGACGGCCGACTGTCAAAGTGTGTGGATGCTCCAAAAGTAACAGCGTGTCAGGCAGGGCGCCCTCTTTAACCCCGAGTTCGGTCTCTTTTTGCAGCTCGAGCGCTCGACCGTATTCAACGCGACCCAACTTTTTGACCAACAATGTTCTTTTCTCGTTCAGTGATGCAACCTGCTCAGTAATATCTCGCGTCATTCTAACAGTCGAACTCAAAGAGTATAATCATTCGCGAACGAATACTCGCAGGAGAATAACAAATGCAAAGAATCCTGGCTCTGTTAGTAATAACGGTTTTTCTCTGCCCGGCTGCCGGCCTGGCCCAAACCCGTAAACGCACTGCCGCCAAAACAGCGCGCGCCGCTGCCACCGCAAAACCCGCAGAGATTCAGCGCGAAGGGGCAAGACGCGTGGCCGAACAAATCAAGCTCTTGACCAAATTCATCTACCTGCTGGGAGGAGTGGCCAAGGGACTCGAGACTGCCGACGATGCTGCCCGCCGGAATGAAGCATCAAATACCATTATCGATCAAACCAAACAGAGCAAAGCAACGGTCCGCGCCAGTATCCAAAGCGTAAGAGAAGGCCTCGATAAACTTGAGATCGATTTTCGCGCGACGCCAGGGTTGCAGCGTTACTACATCAAGCTTGCCGGAGTGGCAGCAGGCGCCGCGAACGCCGAAGACTTAGCTGCTGCCAATCAATTTGATAAAGCCGGACGCACGCTGCTCGATGTGGTCAACCACTTGACGGATGTGCTTCTGGAAATGCGGTGAGTAGAAATAGTGATGAGTCATGAGTAATGAGTGGTGAGTAAAGACAAGCAGAGGCGCATTGGCCCACTCATCACTCATCACTTTTGTTTCGGGTAGTAGCCCTGGCGAGCGCGAACGCGAAGTTCCGGATGGGCGGGCAGCGTCACTGCGATACGGCGAAATAACGCGCCTGAAGCCTGAGAATTTGAGTAGTACTGCACCAAATACTGGCCCCGAAGTTCCGCGCCAACCTCATTGAAAACTTTTTCCAAATCCTTCTCGCCATCCGGTACAAAGGCAGTGCCGCCAGTCGACTGCGCGATCGACTCCATCGCATTCTGGGCCCGGGTGCTAATGTCGTTGAGATGGATTGACGGGCCGCCGGGATTGATCGAGTAAAAAGCCGCGTCGGCGTGTTGCACCACCCGCTGCACCTCGGCTGCAGCGCGAACATGCCGCAACTGTAGATTCGCAAGGGCTGCCGCACGCGTCGGTTCAACCTTTTGATTGGCGCGGACTTCACTCATCGTCTGTTGCAATAGATTGCTCGAGGTGTCGTCACCGTCAGAGATCACCACGATCACCCGGCGATGGCGTGGCGGTGCATTCTCTTCTAAATACTTCGCGGCGGCGACCACCGAATCGTAAAACGAGGTAGAGACGCTCGAGGTAGCAGCGGGAATAGTCAATAACTTTTCGGCCGCGTTACCGGCTGGGACCAGCGGTGACACCAGTGCCGGCTGTGCCGCAATTGTGAAGACTGCTGCCCGATCCACAGGTTTAAGAACCTGTTTCAGAAAGCTGGCCGCAGCTCTTTGCTGAAACGCAAAAAAACCTTTCTGGCTTACGCTGCTCGAGACGTCAAATAAGATCGCGATATCCAGCGGCACCTCGTCGGGATTCCCAATTTCCGCGATCTGTTGTTCGCGACCCTCTTCAGCAAGACGAAAGTCGGCAACCTGCAAACCTCGCAGCGGATCTCCCTTCGCATCCACAACCGAGACGGGCACCATCACGAGATTTGAACTAACGCGAATTACATCGAAGTCCTCGTCTTTGGGCGGAGCCGGTGTAGGCGTGGGCCGGGGAGTTGGCAATGGGGGTGGCGGCGGAAAGTCAATCGTCTTTTGCGCAACTGCTGCCGGGAGACAGAAAAAGAGAGCCAGCACTGCAAACAGCAGCGCCGGCCCAAATTGTTGCCCTCTACGTTCCCGGTTCATTCAGCCATTCCTCATGCCGCCAGAGTTAGCATCACAGCGGAGTTGAATCCGCCGAGTAACAGATCTGTTGCTGACGCTGGTCTATATTCCTAAAACAACTATTCCCCGACGACATGATTCACGGCTTTAGTTGCAATACAACTACTCAGCAGTTGCACTCGTTCGCCCAGGCGGCTATTCGCCACTTGAGCTGGAGCTGGTCATTTTCGGAGCCTCCTGCATCAAGCCCTTGTTGACCAGAAGTTTCACTTCTACGCGACGATTCTGTGCCCGGCCTTCGCGTGAATTATTTTCCGCTACCGGATTCGACTCGCCAAACCCGTAAGGCGTCACGATGCGACGCAACGGGATCTGGTGGTTCTCAACCAGATAACGAATCACGTTGTCGGCGCGGCGCTGGCTCAGAGCGCGATTTCTATCGATGTTGCCAGTGGCATCCGCAAAGCCGGAGACCTCAAGCACATAGCCCTTCGCGTTGAGTGCCTTGGCGGCGAGCTCATCGAGTTTTGCTTTTGAATCGACAGACAACACAGCGCTACCAACTTTGAAATTAACTGCCAGGACGTTTTGCGGCACATAATCATCAAGCGCTGAGATGCGGTCGTTGGTCGCATTTACTCCCGAAATAGCTGAGTCGGCAGTTTCCTGTGCGGCCCTGGCACCGCCCTTTGCCGTGTTGGCAACAGCCGAAAGTTCGTCCAGCTGTCCGGAGAGACGTTGCGCATTTTGTTCCACTTGCGTGAGCTTTGTTTCGGTGTTCGAGGCTCGATCCTCAAGCGGGGCCGCGCGCGATTCGACTGCGCGCGCGACGCGAAGATCTGAATCGTTGAATCTGATCCGCTCGGCTAAGAGTTCGCCCGTGCCGTTGCCACGGCCTTCAACCTCCAGGTTCAAGCCGCGCAGAATCTGTGTTTGACCGTAGTTTGCGCCACTGCGCAGGAAGCCGCCTTTCGACTTCACGGTGGTCCGGCCGTCAAGGCGCACTACAGTATCTACGCCATTGATGTCGCGGACGGTGAAAGTGTCGGAGTCACGCCGCGTGACGACACCTTTGAGCTTTATTTTCTCGCCGCTGGCCACTGTGCGCGCGCCAGCCGTTGCTGTGGTGTCTTGCGCCAAAGCGATCGAAACTGAAAACGCCGACAGGAAAACTGCAAGCATGAGGGAGGAAAACATTCTTATCTTCGGGATTGCCATAAATAACTCTCTCCTTCTTTTCTTAGGTGAACCGCTCACACATGCGAGCTCGTGACGTTGTAGGTCTGACGAACATTTACTCTGAATTGTTGCCCGCCTCCTGGGTGATTAATTAAAAGACCCTCACTTCTAGCCCGCTCGGAAATCTAAGTCAAGGTCTTGACCGCGAGTGTTCATATTCATCATCCAATTGCCACTTGATCGCAATGAGCACCCTCGCGCAAATCGAATCGCGGCAACAAAACCGAACACAATCGGTCAGTTACCGCGATGTCAAACAACGGCGTTGAAATTATGAGCTGGCAGATCTGAGAGGTCTAGAGTGAAAACTCCCCGGCCTCCAATTGCTCCTTAAGAAAAGCCAAAAAGCGTTCGGCGTCAGAGCCATCAATGACGCGATGATCGAAACTGAGAGCAAAGTAAGCCAGCCACCGGATAGCTACGTAGTCTTCTCCATCGGGCGTGGTTAACACTTTCGCGCGCTTCTCGATCTTCCCCACACCGAGAATCGCCAATTGCGGCTGGTTAATAATTGGAGTGCCAAACAGTCCGCCAAAGACCCCCGGGTTTGTAATCGTAAACGTGCCACCACCGACTTCATCCGGCTTCAATTGCTTGGTGCGGGCGCGTTCCGCCAAATCATTCGCGACTCGCGCGAGCCCGGAAATCGAAAGGTCATCTGCCCGCTTGATTACTGGAACGATCAAGCCCCAGTCGAGAGCTACTGCCATGCCGAGATTTATGTCGCGCTTGTAAATGATCTGATCGCCGCTGACCTGCGCATTGAAGATCGGAAACTTGCGCAGTGCATTGTTGACCGCCTGAAAAATAAACGGCATGTAGCTGAGCTTGGTGCCAGTGCGTTGGGCAAACGAATCCTTGTTTTGCTCGCGCAGCTTAGCAATGCGAGTCATGTCGATCTCGTAAACCGTGGTGACGTGGGCTGAAGTACGCCGGGATTGCACCATGTGCTCGGCGATCTTCTTGCGCATCACTGACATCTGCTCGACCCGATCGTCTGCGGCTGGTTTCAACGGAGCGGGGGTATGAGCTTCTGGACTTGCGGCTGGCCGCGCACTGGCCGGCGCCCCGGCAGTCGCCGGACTGCCCGATTCGATAAAGCTGAGGATGTCGTTTTTAGTAACACGTCCGCTCAAACCCGTGCCCTCGAGTCCGGCAATATCAACCCCGTGTTCCTGCGCGATCTTCCGAACCAGCGGACTCGACTTGGTGCGCCGCAACTCTTCCGCTGTCTGCGTTGCGCTGCGACCGTTACCAGTCGGAGAACTCTTTGCCGGTGGAGCCGCCGAGGCAACTCCCGTTGCCGCGCTTGCGGCCGGTTCAGGTTTCGGCGAAGCCGCTTCAGCCGTGCTCGCTGGTTTCGTTTCAGCACTGGTTGCCGCCGCCGCTGCAACTTCCGCCTGTTGCGTCGGCGCGTCAGCAAGTTTCACCGCTGGTGGTTCGGGCGGTGCAACCGGCGGCGCCGGCACCTCAGCCACGTCTTCAGCCTTTGCAGGAGCCGCAGCGCCGCCATCGAGGACCGCGACGGTCACGTTGATTTCAACGGTGTCGCCTTCCTGGAAACGAATCTCGGTTAACGTGCCGGCTGCCGGCGCTGGAATTTCGGCGTCAACTTTGTCCGTGGAAATCTCAAACAGCGGTTCATCCCGTTCGACGTGATCGCCAACTTTCTTGAGCCACTTCGTTATTGTTCCTTCGGCGATGGATTCTCCCATCTGCGGCATTACAACTTCTGTACTCATATGTTCTCCAAAACTAACTTCAGATCTGCGGCCCCTTCTGCCTTCTGTTATTCCGCAGTGATCGGGTCAATGATCGACTTGATTTCCGAAACGCGATTGGCAGGAAACCCACCTTGAGAGGCGTGTTCGCGAATCATCTCTTCATTCGGCGCGATGTAAACGCAATAGACCTTGTCGCCAGTGACGTAACTTTGCACCCACTGGATCTGCGGACCCATCTTTTGCAGTACGTTGCAGGACGTCTGCGAAATACCTTGCAGTTGCTGGTCCGTCAATTCTCCGGCGCCCGGAATCTCGCGTTCAATTAGAAACTTCGGCATAACCCTTTCCCCCTTTAATACGCGGCGAGTTTGCGCGCCGCATTCAACACGTCACTCGTCTGCGGTAAATAATAATCTTCCAGCGGCGGCGAGTAAGGTACGGGCGTGTCGATTGACGCAACCCGCAGCACCGGCGCATCGAGCCATTCAAACGCTTCCTCTGCAATAGTAGCCGCAATCTCGCCGCCGATGCCTCCGGTACGGGATGCTTCGTGCAACACCATTACCTTACTGGTTTTCCTGGCGCTCGCGAGAATTGCCGCCTTATCAAGTGGTGCCAGCGTGCGCAAGTCGATCACTTCCACATCCAGGCCTTCCTTCTCGAGTTCTGCAGCCGCATCCAGCGCCGTCAACACCATGGCGCCAAACGTGATGATCGAAAGGTCGCGCCCCTCGCGGGTTGTCCGGGCCTTACCAATTTCCACGATGTAATCTTCCGTCGGCAGTTCCTCGCGCAACCGCGGCAGGCGATAAAGTTTCTTATGCTCGAAATACAAGACTGGATCGGGATCGCGAATCGCTGCCTTGATGAGTCCTTTCGCGTCGTAAGCCGTTGACGGCTCGACGATCTTCAGTCCGGCAGTGTTCAGAAAAAACGCCTCGGCGTTGATGGAATGAAACGGGCCGGAGCGCACGCCCGAACCGCAAGGTCCGCGAAAGACCGCCGGAATATTCGCGCCCCAGCGATAACGACACTTCGCAGCGTAATTGGTTAGCAGATCGAAGCCTGCGGAAATGAAGTCGATGAACTGAAACTCAGCGACAGCTTTCATTCCCATGAGCCCGGCGCCGCAAGCAGCGCCAACAATCGCTGCCTCGGAAATCGGTGTGTCGATCACGCGGCCGGCGCCAAACTCATCCATGAGTCCTTCGGTAACTTTGAAGGCGCCGCCATAAGCGCCCACGTCTTCGCCGATCACAAATACTGACGGGTCGCGCTCCATCTCTTCCCAGATGCCCTGACGAATCGCTTCGAGAAGCGTTGCCTGGCCGCCACGTTCGGGGCGAGCCGACTTGTGCTCTTTTTTTGTTGCTGTTGACATTTAACCTGGTGTCAGATCGTCCTCATGTTACGGCTGTGCCGCCAAACAGTCGCGACTAGTTCTTCAAAACTTCCGGCCGCAACGCGGGCGGCACGATGTTATTGTCGAAAACTCCATAAGCAGCCTGTTCAGCTTCGGGCATTGGCGACGATTCCGCCCAGGTGCAGTCTTCTTCGATCTCGCGCAGCACCGCGGCCGTTATCTCAGCGAGTTTTGCTTCGTCTGCCACGGCGCGTTCAACTAAATACTTCTCAAAGCGATCGATCGGATCGTTGTTTTTCTCCCACCATTCGATCTCGCCTGTTGGCACGTAACGTTGATCGTCGTGCTCCGCATGCCCTCTGCGGCGGTAGGTTTTGGCCTCAATTAAGAACGCGCCGCCACCTTCTCGCGCAAAGTTGACTGCCCGCTTGGTTACCTCATAGCACGCGACCACGTCGTTGCCGTCAACAATCGCAGCTGGGATGTTGTAACTTGCCGCCTTCTCCGCCAAATCTCTTACCGCTGTTTGCAAACTTGTCGGCGTTGAGTAGGCGTAGTGGTTGTATTCGGCGACGACGATTAGCGGTAGCTTCTGGACCGCAGCGAAGTTTAGGCCTTCATGAAAGGCGCCAGTACTCATCCCGCCATCGCCGATGTAAGCAATCGCCACGATGGGCTTCTGCTGCAGGCGCGCGCCGAGCAACACGCCAGTCATCACCGGAATCATGTCGCCCAGGTGCGAGATGGGGCCAATGAAACCCTTACTCATATCGCCAAAGTGAATATTCAGATCGCGGCCGCCTGAGGGTCCCCAGGCCTTCGCCATATACTGCGCGAAAATCTCACGCGGGCGAATTCCCTTCACCAGCACGGCGCCCAGATCGCGAATTAGCGGGGTAACAAAATCCGTCGGCTGCAGCGCGTAGGCGGTCCCGACCGCGGTAGCTTCCTGCCCCAGTGAACGGAAGACACCGCCAACAACTTTCGTCTGCCGATAGAGATTTACCAAGCGCTCTTCAACCAGCCGCGTGAGTTTCAAGTAGCGATAGAGCTCGAGTAACTGCTCCGGCTTGAGCGTAGTTTCGGAAGTACAGGTTAGCGGTTTACCTTCGTTTGGCTCTTGCGGCGCATACATTGTGTCGATGCGCATTTCGAAGCGCGGCTCGGATGGGTCCGGCAAATTCTCTTTCCGAGGTGGTTGGTTTTTCGGGTTTTCCATTGATTAAAACAATCACAGACAAGAATGTCTGTCCTGCCTAAATATGCACTGCCAGCCCGTGCACACCTTCCGCGGCTTCCATCACCGTTTCGGAAACAGTCGGGTGCGCATGCATCGTGCGGCCGAGTTCTTCGGCAGTCGATTCAAGTTGCATGGCCACGCACGCTTCAGCAATTAACTCGGTCGCGTGCGGTCCAATGATGTGCACGCCGAGGATTTCGTCATACTTGCCTTCGCCGACGATCTTCACAAAACCTTCTTCTTCGCCCAGAATCCGCGCCTTGCCGGAAGCTGACATTGGAAACTTGCCAATCTTCACGTCGTAGCCCTGCTCGCGCGCTTTCGCTTCCGTTAGTCCAACTGAGGCAACTTCCGGATCGCAGTAAGTACAGTTTGGCACCAGCCGCAGATTGATCGGGCGCACGTTCTTCTGTCCGGCCAGATGTTCTACCGCAACGATGCCTTCTTTCGACGCAAGGTGCGCCAGGAGCGGCGTCGGCACTACAT
Organism: Pyrinomonadaceae bacterium; assembly: GCA_031365545.1. Taxonomy (GTDB): domain Bacteria; phylum Acidobacteriota; class Blastocatellia; order Pyrinomonadales; family Pyrinomonadaceae; genus PSRF01. The sequence continues at coordinate 12,128 of JANLYH010000189.1, forward strand.
CGCCAATGGCGTAAACACCCTGCTCGCCCGTTTGCTGATACTCGTCAATCTGAATAAATCCCCGATCGAGCTTTATCTTCGTGCCTTCGAGCCCAAGCCCGGTGGTGAAAGGCATGCGGCCCACCGCCACCAGCAACATCTCTGCTTCGAGAGTCACCGCTTCGCCCTTCGCAGTTTTGCCGGTGACGCGAACGCCGGTCTCAGTCTTCTCCAACTTCTCCAGTTTCGTGTCTACCTGCGACTTGATGCCGCGCTTGCGAAACGACTTCTCCAACTCCTTCGAAACTTCTTCTTCCTCCAGCGGTATCAGCCGGGGCATTAGCTCTACGATTGTTGTCTCGGCACCAAAGCGCGAATAGACAGAGGCAAACTCGCAACCAACTGCGCCGGCGCCCATCACGATCAGCGACTTGGGCACCTCTTTCAACTCCAGAATGTGATCGCTGTTTACGACGTGCACGCCATCTGTATCAAAGCCCGGGATCGGCCGCACCACGGAGCCGGTGGCGATGATGATGTTTTTAGTCTCGATAGTCTGTTTGCTACCGTCAGCGGCGGTGACTTCCACTTTTCCTGGCAACGCGAGTTTTCCCGTTCCCTTGAAAACGGTCACCTTGTTTTTCTTCATCAGATACTCGATGCCCTTGGTATTCTTCAGCACCACCTTGTCTTTGCGCTTTTGCACATCGGCGAAAGCCAACTGGATACCGGTAGCCTGCACGCCGAAATCTGCCGCATGTTGCATCTGCTCGTAGACGTGGGCCGACATCAACATCTGTTTCGTCGGAATACAACCGCGCAAGGTGCAGGTGCCGCCGAGGCGCGTGTCTTTTTCAATCATGGCGGCTCTCAAACCTAACTGGCCGGCACGGATCGCCGCCACATAGCCACCCGGTCCGCTGCCAATAATTATTACGTCAAACTTTTCGTTAGCCAATGTGCTCTCCTAAGACAGTGATGAGTACAGGGTGATGATGTAATGAATTGCGGGGATTGGAAAACGGCCCACTGCAACTAATCTTCACCTGTCATTTGCATGCTTTCCTGAAAGATGAGCATTATAATCGTTCGCCACAGTTTCATCCAATTGGGACATGGAAAGACGAAGTCAGAACCGGGAGCGGTAGCGACCGGGTCGGGTTGAATTCCAAGTCGAGTTTGACGTTACCGCAACCCGGTCGCTACCGCTTCTGACTTCGCATTAGGTTCGGAATATTAAGCTGGGGGTTGGTTATGAAACACAGCGAAGGATTTCTGAAACTCGTCAACGACTCCAAGAGCCGCATCCGTGAAGTGACGGTCGAGCAAACCAGAGAACGACTGACTGCTAACCAAGGTGCTCGCCTGATCGATGTTCGTGAAGACAACGAGTGGAAAGCGGCGCACGCCGCCGGCGCGGAACATCTCGGTAAAGGCATCATCGAACGCGACATTGAAGAGAAGGTTCCCGACAAGGCGACGGAAATAATTCTTTACTGTGGCGGTGGTTTCCGCTCAGCGCTCGCCGCCGACGTTCTGCAAAGGATGGGTTACCGCAATATCTTCTCAATGGCCGGAGGTTGGAAGGCCTGGAACGAGTCGGGTGCCCCGACCGAAAAGGGCTAGAGAAGAGACTGGAAAAGCCTAGATGCCCGGCTTCGTGACAGTCTCGCCGTTCTCGCCCGTCAACCGCCGAACAATTTGCAGCAGTTGATCGACATTTATGGGCTTAGTCAAATGTTCGGCGAAACCTTCCGC
>JANLYH010000207.1:0-5475 GCA_031365545.1 Pyrinomonadaceae bacterium
CAAAACCTGCGTCGTATATCGCACTGGTTACGGCCTCGCCTTGGCGCACCCCCTGCTTGAATTTTTTCACCCGCCAGGTTTCTGCGTAGTCCTTCGGTGAAATCCCCATAATGCTTTTAAACGTTCGTTGCAGGTGAAAACTGCTAACACCAAGCTGTTGGCTCAACGCGGCCAAGGTCACCGGCTCACCCTGCGACTCTTCAATCAAGCGGCACACGCGCTGAACCATCTGCACCTGCGGATCAACTAAACCCACATCGCGCGGATGACAACGCCGACAGGCGCGGAAACCGGCCTGCTCAGCTTGTGCCGGCAATTGGAAAAACGAGACGCGCTCGCGCTGCGGGCGTCGCGACGGACAGGACGGACGGCAGTAACTGTGGGTCGAACTAACCGCAAACACAAACTGCCCGTCAAAACGCGCGTCTTTGCGGACGACTGCTTGCCACTGCGTTTCGTCAGTCTCCGGCAAAAGATTCATCTGTTCTTTCATCAATGCACTCATATTATCACCTTCCTGTGATCGGTCAGCATTCCCAACTGCGCCCGATCGTAGGTCTCTTCGAGTCTAGAATCTATCCGCTTCTTGCGGTCAAAGTAAATCCGCCGATTACGCAGATTCCACCGATTTGGAAGCTCCTTGAAAGCCTACTTGTACTCACATCTAATCTGCGTAATCGGCGTAATCTGTGGATAACTTCTCGGGGTCACGGCGCGTTTTGCCTGCACACATTCGTATGGTTAAATGAAAACTTAAGATTCACTCCACCGTAATGGCTGATTTCCTTTCTGAGTTAAATCCCGAACAACGCGCCGGCGTAGAAAACACGGAAGGCTCGCTGCTCATTCTCGCGGGCGCCGGCTCGGGCAAGACGCGCGTTATCGTTCATCGCATCGCTTATCTCATCGCTGAGAAGGGCGTGGCGCCCTGGAATATTCTTGCGGTCACCTTCACCAATAAAGCGGCCGGCGAGATGCGGCAGCGCGTGCAACGACTGTTGCGCGACCAGGAGATTTCCGGCACGCCGTTCGTCTCCACCTTTCACAGTCTCTGCGTACGCATTCTTCGTCAGGACATTGAACAGTTAAAGGACAGGTACAACCGCACCTTCACGATCTACGATCAGGACGACTCAATCCGGCTAATCAAGAATTGCATCAAGGAACTGGGTTACGACGAAAAGCATCTCGGCCTGCGCGCTACGCAGTCGGCCATCAGCTCGGCTAAGAACCGCGGCGAAGACGTTGCCGCTTTTGCCGCGCGGGCCGAATACGTTGACGAGCGTCGCGCCGCGATGGCGCGCGTCTATGAGACCTACGAAGAACGTCTGCACGCGAATAACGCCCTCGACTTCGACGATCTGATGATCAAAGCAGTGCGTCTGCTGCGCGAGGTGCCCGAGGTACGTGAGAAATACAACAACAAGTTTCGTTACATCCTCGTGGACGAGTATCAGGATACAAACTCATTGCAGTTTGCCTTGATTAGCTTACTGACTGAGCGAACTCAAAACATCGCGGTGGTCGGCGATGAAGACCAATCGATCTACAAGTGGCGCGGCGCCGACATCACCAACATCCTTAACTTCGAAAAACACTTTCCCAATACCAAGACGATTCGCCTGGAGCAAAACTACCGCTCGACGCAAACTATTCTTGATGTTGCCGGCGCGGTAGTTAAAAACAATGTCGAGCGGAAGGGAAAAACCCTTTGGACGTCGAACCCGCGCGGAGATCGCGTGCGTTACTTCCAGGCGTTTGACGCTGAATCGGAAGCGCGCTTTGTCGCGGCGAAAATTCTTGAGCATCGCGACGGCGATTACAACATCCGTGCGGCCGTTTTATATCGAACCAACGCGCAATCGCGAGTGTTTGAAGAAGCGATGCGCCGCGCCAGTTTGCAATACAACATTGTCGGTGGCTTCTCGTTTTATGAGCGCCTCGAAGTGCGCGACATCATTGCCTATCTCAAGTTGGCGCTGAACCCGAATGACTCGATCGCGCTGCAACGCGTCATCAACAGTCCGCCCCGAGGAATTGGCAAACAAACCGTTGACGAACTTATGCGTCGCGCCGCGGCTGGAGTCCAAAGTCCAACGTCCGACGTCCAGGGTTCGGCAGACAAAGGGCCCTCTTTGCGCTCTGAAATCTCAGATTCTGAGATCTCTTCCGAGAGCGCCAGCGACCAAGTAACCAGCAACGTCGAACGGGGCAGTAGCCCGACCGTGAGGGAGGGTTCCGGCCTCTCCCTCTGGGAAACGATCGCCTACGTCATCGCCGATTCCCAGGGCTTAAGCAACCGCGCCATCTCCGCTCTGAAGAGTTTTCGTCGACTCATAATCAAACTCAGCGAGATGGTGGGATCAGCGGAAACTCTGCCTTCAGAGATCGTCAAAGCAGCCATCCTCGAAACTGGGTACGAGAACTCTCTGAAATCTGAAAAGACTGACGAAGCCGAAGCGCGTCTCGAGAATCTACAGGAATTGGTGAACGCGGCCGTCGACTACGACGACCAGGGCCTCGAGGGTTTGCGCGAGTTTATAGATCACTCCGCGCTTGTTTCAGACACTGACCAGTACAAGGAAAACGCAGCCGTCACGCTCATGACCGCACACTCCGCCAAGGGTCTTGAGTTTCCCCTGGTGTTTATTGTCGGGCTGGAAGATGGGCTGATGCCCCATTCCCGGTCTGCTACCGATGCTGCGGAGTTGGAAGAAGAGCGCCGGCTCTGCTACGTCGCGATGACGCGCGCCGAAAAGTTTCTCTACGTCACCCACGCAATGAAGCGCCGCGTCTACGGCGAAGAACTCGCGGCTGAGCCATCGCAGTTTCTCAATGAGATGCCGCTGGAGCTGATGGAAGATTTGTCGCGAGGAAATTCCTGGCTCTCATTTGCCCGCGGCACGGATGCTGTCAGAACCGGGAGCGTCAGCGACGGGCTAGCGAGCGACCGCGCCCGGGCCAGTAGCCCGACCGTGAGGGAGGGCTCCGCTGGCTATGCAAGCCATCGAGCAACCGCTCGCAAAGACAAGTCGACCTACACCGGCAAGACTTATGACAGCGTCGACTCAATCGCTGAATTCTTCAAACAACGCGCTACACAGCTCGGCAACACCAGCGGCAGCTTTCAATCGTCTCGGGAAAAGGCCGAACAAGACAAAGCTGATCGTCGCCGGGGCAGTAGCCCGACCATCAGGGAGGGCTCCTCACAAGTCCAAAGTCCAAAGTCCAAGGTCCAAAGTCCGAATTCCAAACTTGAAACTCGAAACTCGAAACTCGAAACAGGCGTTGCCGACTTCGTTCCCGGCTCATACGTTAAGCATGCCAAGTATGGCCGCGGCCTCGTACTCCGCCGCGAAGGCGTTGGCGAGTCGTTGAAGTTAACCGTCACCTTCCCCGGCTACGGCCAAAAGAAACTGATTCAGAAGTACGCTGGCCTGGAAAAAGCGTAGAGCAGAAGGCAGAGAGCAGGAGACAGGAACACGGTGTTTGCGACGGACGAGAAGTTTCGACTGACAGTCGTTTCGTCGTCTTCATTTCCAATCGCACGGGAAACCCACAGCAACCGTGTAGGCGGATTCGGGAACTTGCGCCTGTTCCAAGGACGTTGTTCGCGCTGCGCGCTCATTGCGGGCGAGACGCCCGCGTTCCACAATGAGCGCGTTGCTCAATTAGACCTGCGGTTGTGGCAACGGGCGGTATAGATTGAAACGTTATGGCAACGAGATGAGGTTCGTCGCGTAATGTTGTGTCACGCCTTCAGCGTGAATGAGGATTTGGGTGGGTTGGATCCGGAAGCGGACGGCTGAGAGATAACGGCCCGATACTCTGAGCTTTTCAACCGTCCGCTTCACGGACTGAATTGTACCGCCTTCTGTTGCCCCAGCGATGAATCGCTGGGCTATTCCCAGCCGTCCGCTCACACGGACTAAGAGAAATTGCCACTCGTGATCGTTACCAAAAATTCACGTGGCGTGAAGCGCGGAACCAGTATTTTTGCCAACCGGTAATCGAGGTGCCGCGGTCAAACCCGTGGAACATCAGATTGCTTTTCTTCTTCCGGTGCCACAGAAAACAGGCGTGCCCGATCTCGTGAGCGAGCGTGGTGTCGTCTGTTATGCCATCCGGAGTGAGCACCACATAGTCGGTAAACAAACCCGCCGAACAGCCTCGATACGCATCGCCGCCATCTTTGATTGAACGCACGACAAATATCGTGACGGGATAGGTGAGCGAAACAGGAATAGCATTCCAACCGGCAAGATGGTGGGCGTAAAAATCTCCGCCGTCACCAAACTCAAGTACAATGTTGCCTTTGACATTGCACTCAGTATCCAGTGCCTTGGTTGGCGCAGCTTCCTTGATCACTTCAACATATGGCGTGCCATAGTGAAGCACCTTGGTGTTGAATCTCTGCTTGATCAAAACGGCGGCCCGGTCAACTGATTGTTGCGCGTCAGAGACCGAGACTAATTCCTTGTCACCGGCGGCGTGCAGGATACAGACGTGTACGCGCAGCTTTTTCTGCATCCAGAACAGGAAGATGCTGCCCACGATGCCGATAACGAGATGAACGATCGTGATTACTATTTTGACGATCGTACGAACGATGGTTTTAACCCAACGTTTCAGAGTTTTCGTGACTGCATGTTTGATTGAAGACCAGAAGCCCATAGAGGTTACCTCGTGCGAGGGAGGTACATTGTTGACCTGTCGGTGAAGCAGGACAGGCTGAGAGTTTTACGCGCGTAGACTACAACGAAGGCCGGCTAATTCCAAGCAATATTATTGTCGGATTACGAGTTTCTGCTGGTGAGCTTCCAAGGTTGGAGGCAGCCAATGCCTCGGGGGGAGAGAGAGACGCCGCCCCGAGGGCATCTTGGTTCTGATTTCTGAGGACAGACAGGAATGTCTGTCCTACTGTGTTAGCCCTTCAGCAGTTCGTCGGCGAGCGCGTTGGCGCCAAACATTTTCCGCAACACTTCCAGCATGCCGCGCGCGTCCACTGAAATTGAGCGGTTGACTGACTCGTCATACTCAAAGTTGCCGACCAGCGACTGGATGTTGCCGTCGAAGATCAAGCCAACCAACTCGCGGTTTTTGTTGATCGCCGGTGAGCCGCTGTTGCCACCGATAATGTCATTCGTCGAGACGAAATTAAACGGCGTACGCAGGTTGAGTGTTTTGCGCTTGCTCGTCCAACGCGGCGGCAGGTTGTAGGGAAACTCATGATGATGCTGATTTGAACGTGCATAGAGACCACCCAGCGTCGTAAAGGGCGTCACAAATTTGCCGTTTTCCCGGTAGCCTTTCACCGCGCCGTAGGAAAGCCGCAGCGTGAACGTAGCGTCGGGATAGAGCTTGGTTCCCTGCTGCTCAAAAAGCGCGTGGGCTATCTTCGCGTAGTTGACGCGCTCGACCGCCACCACTTCTTCCTCGTAGCGTTTGCGCACCGCGCGCGCTTCCTTGTCAACG
>JANLYH010000003.1:0-6768 GCA_031365545.1 Pyrinomonadaceae bacterium
GTTGACGAGTTTAAGATGCGCGCTTCAGGAATACTCTCAGCCGAACAGGCGATGAGCACGATGCGCCCGGCGCCTGCGGCTGTGCCGAGTGTCTCCAGGACTTTGGATAAAGAAGATATCTTTGTGAAACACTGACTCTCAATAAGTTTCAAGTTCCAAGTTCCAAGTTCCAAGTTCGGAGCTGGTTCTGGATTTAACTTGAAACTTGAAACTTGAAACTTGGAACTTTGACACTTATTCCGCCAGTTTCGACAACGGCGGCCCCGGCAAACCAAACGCTTTCGGATTCTCGCCGATGATTGCGGCGGCAAAAAAATTCGGAACGTAGTGGGCGCCTTCAGTTTGGAAAGCCTGGTCGAGTTCGCTGCGGTGCGCAAAGAGCGTCCAGAAATTTCTTTCGTAGTTTTCCGTCTCTCGCAGTTGCCGCAAGTTGTTCCGCACTGACGCCGCCCCGCGATTGTAGCTAAGCAGGACGAGCGTCATGCTTTCCGAATCCTCTCCGAGTTCGGCCATACCGTCTGCGATGTAATGCGCCGCAGCGGGAGTCATCTTCTCCACGTCACACATATCCTGACGCGCAACGCCATAGCGTTCTGCTGTTCCCGGTAGAAACTGGAACAGACCCTTCGCCCCAATGCTGTTCTCAAAACAGTTGCGATAGGCCGACTCGATCACCGGCAAATAAATGCCGATGATCACCGGCACCTTGCGCGCCGCAAACGAACGCGCGATCAGCGGCACATATGGTCGCGCGCGCGCATAAACGTCGCTGATGCGCTCCGAGCCGAGATCGGCTGACGTGCCGTTGCGTGCGTAACGATCCACGTATGACTTGATGACTCGCAGCGCTTCGCCATTCAGTTTAACAGGACGATCGCCCAGCATTGTTGAAATACGCTGCTCCTGTTGATCGATGAAGGCGAGTTGTTCCGCTTCGTTCATCTGCGCATAAGATTTCGCGGCGGCGACAGGGGGATCACTCGCCGGCGCGCGACTCTCGGAACGCTGGAAAAAATTTGTCCCGATTATTGTCCCAATTGCCGCCGCCAGGGACAGTAAAACCATGGCGAGCAAGGGCCATGAATAACGACGCGGCAAATAACGCGCGTCCTTCTTGCCGCCAGGTTGCTTGTTGAGTTTGGTCGACGAAGCTGTTTGCAAACTTCCGTTGCGGAGTTCCGCACGGGCGCGTTTCAGTTCAGCGAGCAAGTCTCCGGCGGAGTGAAAACGATCTGTGGTTTTCTTACCGAGACACCGATCAACGATTTGTTGAAGCAAAGGCAAAACGCGATGGGGATCACTCACAACTTCAGACAGCGGCGGCGGCTCGCGATCGAGAATCGCAACCATCGTGTCCATGCGAGTGGCGCCCGCGAACGGCAAACGTCGCGCCAGCATTTCGTAGAAGACGACGCCGAAGCTCCAGATATCGGTGCGTTCATCGATTGGCAGGCCGCGCGCCTGTTCCGGCGACATGTAATTCACTGTGCCCAACAATAGGCCGGCTTCCGTGTGGGTTCGACCGGCAGCGTGCGTCTCATCGTCTTCAGAATCTTCTGGCTCCAACAGTTTCGCGATTCCGAAATCCAAAATCTTCATCAGGCCGTCTGTCCGACGCATTATGTTTTCAGGTTTGACGTCGCGATGTACGATGCCCGCCGCATGGGCCGCAGCGAGCGCCGAACAGACCTGCTCGGCTATATCCAGAATCTCGTCCAGCAACAGCTCTCCGGCTAACAATTGGCGAATCGTCGCTCCGTCAATAAACTCCGTCGCGATAAACCTAATGCCTGCTGACTCGCCTACTTCGTGGATGGTAAGGATGTTTGGATGGTTCAGAGCCGAGGCAGCTCTTGCTTCTCGTTGGAACCGACGCAGGCGCGTATCATCCGAGGCAAAGTAGGCGGGCAGGATCTTCAAGGCGACGAGCCGATCCAACCGCCCATCCTGGGCAAGATAAACTTCGCCCATGCCGCCGGCGCCCAATCGTTCGACGATTTTGTAGGGCCCAATTTCGTGCCCAACACGGTCATTGATATTGTCGCCAACCAGCACGCGCGCATCGTGCTCAATCGCCGGTTGCTCAATGAAGTCGCCCGCGTCCTCGTAAGCATCGACTAACGAAACAGCTTCCTGATGCAACTCCTCATCGCCGGCGCACACTTCATCGAGATAGGACACACGGTCTTGCGGAGCGCGATCAAGCGCCTGCTGCAATACCGCCTCGACTTTTTGCCATTGTTCCGGAGTCATAAAGTCAGTGATGAGTAATGAGTCATGAGTCATGAGTAAAAGACGACATGCCATTGGTCATCACTCATCACTCATCACTCATCACTCATCACTCATCACTTTTTTATACAGCCACGCTTTCGCCGCGCGCCAATCGCGGCGCACAGTCATCACCGAAACTTCCAACACTGCCGCCGTCTCTTCCAGGCTTAGACCGCCAAAGTAACGCAGCTCGACGACGCGGCCCTTGCGCGGGTCGAGTGTCGCCAATTCAGCTAGCGCTTCATCAAGCGCCAGGAGTTCCGCCGCGCGCGGTTGCGACATCAGCGCCGGTTCTTTCGTAGCGTCTTCAAATGCGACGCGCTGCGTTTCGCCGCCATGCTTGAGGTAATGCCGGCGCCGCGCATGATCGATCAAAATGCGTCGCATCACTTGCGCAGTGACCGCGTAAAAGTGCGCGCGATTCTGCCAGTCGATATTCGCTGAACCCGCCAGGCGCAAGTAAGCTTCGTTTACGAGCGCTGTGGTTTCAAGCGTCTGGCCGTCGCGCTCGCGCTGCACATAGCGATGCGCGATGCGCCGTATCTCGTCATACACGAGCGGCGTCAAGCGATCGAGCGCGGCCTTGTCTCCCTGGCCCCACTCGATTAACAATCCCGTTAGATCATCTGCGGCAAGCGTCATCATTCGCGGCAGATTCTAACATCGCTTGTGCTGCAAGTTTTCAAGTTTGTCGTAGACTGAACAGTCCAATTGCGAAGTCTGCGATAATTTTGGCAACCATTCGAAATTTATCGAACCTCGATGAACACTTTCGTCTCATTTTCTCGCTAGCAGTTTGAGTTGATGAACACTCGCATTCTGTTTTCTCGCTTAACTAAATGGCAGGGACTCCCGAACAGTCTCTTGAATGCACCTTAAGAATTGCTCGCCCAACTTTGACGAAATTTCACAGACGAGGAACAAAAGAATGAGATTACAAAAACTGCTGCTCTTGCTATTGGCGCTGATTCTTTCACTGGCAATTAACCCGCAGAAACTGTGCGCGCAAACAACGCCAACGGCCCGGACCTACCAACAAATGACTCAAAGCCAGCGCTCCGAGTTTGTTGCCGTCGAGGCGCGACGCATCGCGCGCGAGCTGTCTGGGAAGGACTATCAATTCACGCCCGCTTTCATCGAGGACATTCAACAGGCGGTGAACCAATATACAAAGCGCATCGGAAGCGCCGGCGACGCGAGTTTGGGAAAACGCGACCTGCGCCTCGTCATCGAGCGCGGACAAGCGCAGGCTCCGACCCTTATTGCCGCATTCAAGGCGCGTAACGTATCGCCGCTGATTGGCGTTTATCTGCCGTGGATAGAATCAGGCTACGAAAACATTCAGACGCCAAACTCGATGGGCGCGATTGGCATGTTTCAATTTCTGCCGCAGACTGGCCAGCGATATGGACTTTCGCCGGCGGACTTGTTGGACGTTGAGAAGTCTGCTGACGCCGCTGCGCGTTACATCGCAGACAGCCTCGCCCAGTTCAAGGACGATCCGATGAAAGAAGCGCTCGCGCTGCTGGCCTACAATCGCGGCGGACAAAGGATTGCCCGCGATCTGAAAACGTTCATCAACGATGAAAACAAGAATTGCAGCATCTGCGCTCTAACTGCCAACAGCAGTAAACTCGATCCGACCTTCCAAAACGAGAATGTCTATTACGTTCCGCGATTTTTTGCGGCCGCCATCATCGGCGAGAACCCACAGGCGTTTGGTCTGCAATCGCAATCGCTGTCGTCTCACTAAGCAGTTGAGTTGAGCGGTTCGCAGCGTGCGCGCCGGCGAGCGGATAGAAGATAGAAAAGGCTCCGGGGATAAATACTTTTCCCGGAGCCTTGTCTATTACCAGTATCGTGGGCGCTTCGTATTACGGTCCGAATCTTTGGCGATACTCACCTGAAATGATGAAGGCTTTAACCATCTCGGCTCGTTGGATGCGTGCCAACGCCACCTGCTCGTTACGCGCGTCCTCGCCGGGCAGACTGAACTGGTTCATCTTCGTAAGCCAGAAATCGTAGCCGGAGAAGTTGAGATCTGGCGTGTCATTCGGATTGCGGCGCAGGTAGCCGAAATACTGCATCAACACAAACGCCGGATTGTAGAGCTTATTGAAGACCGAACCTGATTCAATGACGCTGCGCAGAGCCGCGGCACGCCCGGCGGTATTGCCGCTGCCGAAGGCCGTGATTGCCGCAGCCCGCTCCGACGCGGTGGGTGTCGCGCCCGCGTTGGCAAAGAGGGAGTCGACATACTGATCGGCGTTCTGACTTCCGTGGGCCGCCTGAAAGTCGGCGCGCTGAACGAAGGCCATGGCGAACGCCTGCTTGTTCGCCTCCAACATTGCATCGGCTCCAGGCGTGCCGATGATCACGCCGCGACCAACCTCCTGCGTATCTTTCAGGAAGGGCCTATAGGCTGGATTTCCCGAAGTGCTGCCGAAAGCTGACTTGTAGATACGGATAACGAAGTAGCCGGTCTGCTGAAACTCGATAGAAAGAAAGAAGGCCGCCGATACGTTGATGCGTTTCACCGCGCGACATTGGGCATCGGCGCCGCAGCCCTCTATCTGGTTCACCCAGAAAGCGAGCCCGCTAGCGTCGCTCTGCCGGTTGAGGAAGTCGTGATAGTGCGTGCCGACGAAGATAATCGAGTCGTCGATGACGTTGGTTGAAGGCTCAGCCAGATCGTCCGTGATTTGAATGGTCGTGGTCGCCTGCGCACCCAGGGACGCGCCTCCGGTCGGATTCGAGAGCGCCACGGAGAAGTTTTCCAGTGCCTCAACCTTTGAATCCTCGTTCACGAGAACGTCGAACGTCTTTGAGGTTTCTCCGACAGCGAAGCGCAACGTGCCGAGCGCCGTCGTGTAGTCGGCGCGCTCTGTGGCTGTGCCGTCGGCGGTGGCGTAGTCGACAGTGCCGGCGGCGGCGGTATCGCCGCTTCGTGTGACCGTGACCGTAACAAAGGTGACGTCCTCAGTCACGAGATGGCTCGCCTGACTAAACTGGAATGTCGAAGGCGTGGGCGTTGGAGTTGGTGTCGGCGTTGGCGTGGGCGTTGGAGTTGGCGCGGTCGCGTTGCTGATCTTCGTCACGAAGACATCGAACGTGCCGCCGCCGTTCGTGCTCTGGATCGGCGTGAGCAAGGGGAAGTTGGTCGAAGAGGTGCGCCCCGTGAGGTACATGCTGCCTGCGGAATCCACCGCGATGGCTAAGGCCGCATCACTGCCACTGCCGCCGAGGTAGGTGGAGTAGACCAGGGCTGAACCTGCCGCGTTGAGCTTAGTGACGAAGCCGTCGGTACCGCCGCCGCTCGTGCTCTGGGTGGGGTTGACGGTGGGGAAGTCGGTCGAGGTAGTTCCTCCGGCGACGTAAGTGTTGCCGGAGGAGTCCAACGCGATGCCGTTGCACGAGTCACCACCGGTGCCGCCGAGGTAAGTCGAATAGACGAAGGCCGAACCTGCCGCGTTCAACTTCGTCACGAAGCCGTCCGAGGTTCCGCTGCGCGCGGCCTGGAAGGCGTTGGCGACGGGGAAATTGCTCGAGTCGGCGGTTCCGGCGACGTAGGCGCTGCCCGCAGAGTCCACCGCGATTTCAAATGCGACATCGTTATCGCTGCCGCCGAGGTAAGTTGAATAGACGAAGGCGGAGCCGGCCGCGTTTACCTTCGTGACGAAGGCGTCGCCGGTGGGAAAGCCGCCACCGAAGGTGGCCTGAATGGCGTTGACGGTTGGGAAATCGGTCGATCTGGTCTGTCCTGTGACGTATGCGTTGCCTGCGGAATCGACCGCGATGCTCGAACCGTTCTCAAACCCGCCCTGATCCGAGCTGGTGTTGCCGCCGAGATAGGTCGAATAGACGAGGGCTGTGCCCGCCGCGTTGAGCTTCGTAATGATGACGTCTGCTCCGGGGCTGCCGCTGTACGCGGCCTGAATAGGATTGACAACCGGGTAATCATCCGAGGTGGTGCGCCCTGTGATGTAGACGTTGTTGGAAGAGTCGAGCGCGATGGCCCCCGCCGCATCGAAGATGCTGCCGCCGATGTAGGTGGAATAGACGAGCGCCGAGCCGGCCGGGTTCAGCTTCGTCACGTAGGCGTCCATGAAGCCGCCGCCGTAGGTCGCTTGGAAGGCGTTGGCCGTGGGGAAGTTGTCCGAGCCGGTTTCCCCCGCGACGTAGGCGTTGCCGGAAGCGTCCACCGCGATTTTATTACACCTGTCGTCTCTGTTGCCGCCGAGGTAAGTCGAGTAGACGAGGGCTGTGCCCGCCGGGTTGAGCTTCGTGACGAAGCCGTCGCGCGAGACCAGGGTGGGGTCGATAGGGGGATTGAACGTGCCTTGAATGGCGTTGGCGGTGGGGAAGTTGGTCGAGTTCGTGATGCCGCAGATATAAGCACTGCCAGCGGAGTCCACTCTGATGTCATTGCCTTCCTCAGTATCGCTGCCGCCGAGATAGGTGGAATAGACCAGCGTCGGATCGATGACGAGTGGC
>JANLYH010000016.1:0-13432 GCA_031365545.1 Pyrinomonadaceae bacterium
ACACCGGCTCCGCCCATCAGGCTCGAGTTTGCCGCGTTTACAATTGCATCAAGGTCCAGCAGCGTGATGTCACCAACAACCACCACGACGCGCCCGTCAAGAAACGTTGCTTCAATCGGACTCACTGGATTCAATTTCAGGCAGGGGTTCTATCTGGATTAAGGCTTCCGCTTCCGCCTCAGCCTCGTCGCGCGGTTTAACCTCGATCTCCTCGAACATGTCCTGCCGCTTGAGGGCTTCGGCAACCCCTTTTGCTTTCAACTCAGTCAGCGGATGCTGTTCGTCGTTACTGGCAATTTCAAATAAACGGTCGTCAAGCATTACTACGCCGAGCGAGCCCAACGTGACGCCGGCAGTCACCTGGATGTCGTTCATGTTGTGAATCTTGAAGTGGCCGGTTTGCTCGACCCAGTCTTCGATGAAAGGATCGCGCAGGGCGTGTTCGGCTTCCGACTCCGAAAGGTAAGCTCCCTCGACGATTAGACAGAATTCGCGCACGTTGCCAGTTAGTTGCCGTTAGTTAGCAGTAGAGTAGATGCAGGCCGCCAGTGCCGCTTGTTGGGCCAGAAGAGTAGATTTGAACCGCCATTTGGTGAATACGGAGCAGTCTTAGTTTCTCAGTCAGTCTTTGCCGCTCTTAGTTAGGGTAACTTTATCACCGCGCTTCTTCACAATCCAAGCAGAAAATAACGCGGTACTGGTTCAGTTTGGCGCGAACGAAGTATTGCTACTGATGCAAACCTGCATAAATCAGAACCGGGAGCAGTAGCTACCGGGTCCGGGTTGCACTTCACAAGAGCCTTGGGGTTACAGGGGCCTGATCGCTACAGCCCGGGTTCCGTGAGTGTACGGGCCTGCTCTCCGGTTTTGTTCCGTGTCAAAGAAGCAAGAAAACCGCCGCAGTATAGCCTGGGGCGGTGTCCGTGTTTGCTGCACAACGCCGGGTAGCGTGCGGCCATCGGTTTCGCCTTAAGAGGCCTGGGCATACTGTTCATTGAGCTTCTGCCGCAGGTGTTCAAAATAAGAATCGAAGGTGACAAATCCGGAGGTTCCCTGAAAGAAGGCCTTGCCGCCCGTGTCATCAGCCAAGCGATTCAGTGAGTTTTGGCCATAGCTGGCTGCCAGCCGGCTGCGACTTGTCAACCCAACTGAAGGTGCATAGAAGGCATAGACCGCAACTCCGCGTTCGTTTGCTTTCTTGATCGCACGCCCGATATCGAGCGTCTGTCCCGAACTCGTAACGTCGAATCCATGAGAAGTGTCGAGGCCATCCGAGATGAGCAACACGGCATTCTTACCTTTCCAGCTCGCGTCGAAGTTTTTGAGCGCTTCGATTACTTCTACATAGGGGTTGTAAGCCGAAGCGGACGTGCTTGAGCGAGGGATACGCAATGAACGCGCTGCCTTGTCCAAGTCGCCGGTAAAAGGTTGGCGGACCTGCAGCGTTCCGGTGGTGATGTAGCCCACCATCACCCGCGAGCCGCTGGGAAGCGCGCGGATAAACTCGCGCGTTACGCCAAGTTCGTTACCAACCTGGGACACAAGATCGTCCTGCACCAGCACAGCCAAATTTAACGGCTCTGCAACTCTCGCCTGCTTTTGTGATTGGCTCTTTTGGTCAGTGGAAACTCCATTGCTCGTACCAAATGCAGAAGTCGCTGCAGTGACGCTCAGCGCCAGAGCAAGCGTTGCAATAGACATAATGACTCTACCGTAATACATGGTTCTTTCTCCCGGTTAACTACCCATTTGTTCGCCAACCTATGATGCTTGAGCTCGCAAAAAAGATGGCCTAACTTGCTAGTGCCGGTTCGGTGTGGCACGAGCAAAGTATTGCTATTCAGGTAAAGCCGCCGATTTGTGGCCTGTCGTAGTAGGCAAGGTTAGTTAATACCAAACTCAACCAGTACCAACTTGCCATTCACCTTTCCGCCAGATAAATTATCTCCACCGAATCTGTAGTAGTGAGACGATTCCTGTCTGTCTTCAAGCAGTGCGAATCACAGGCAGGAATTCTTATCCTGTCGCTTCGCCAAAATGCCCGCTGAAAGGACTCATTTCCCATGAAAGCCTATGCCACGGAGTTTATTCGCAACCTTGCGGTCATCGGACACGGCGACGTAGGGAAGACGCAACTGATTAGTTCTCTTCTCTACGTCGCCGGAGCCACGCCGCGCTGGGGTAAGGTCGAAGAAGGAACCACCGTTACCGATCACGAAGAAGATTCCATCGCCCGCAAGATCACTCTAAATACCGCACTCGCCCACTTGGAACATCGCGATAACAAAGTAAATTTTATCGACACGCCCGGATATGCGGCTTTCGTGGCCCACGCGCGCCCGGCTATTCGAATTGCTGATTGCGGGATCGTCGTGGTTGATGGCGTCAAAGGCGTCGAAGTGCAGACGGAAAAAGTCTGGGCTTATGCAAACGAGTTTATGCTGCCGCGCATGATGGTAGTTACGAAGCTTGATAAGGAGCATTCCGATATCGGTATCGCGCTCGAAGGCGCGCACAATATTTTCAAACGCGCGATCGTTCCTTTCACACTTCCGATCGGCAAAGAGCACAACTTTAAGGGCGTCGTCGATGTCGTCCACATGAAGGCCTACCAATTCGATGAGAACGGCAAAGCAAAGGAAATTGACATACCAACGGAGGGCCGCGACGTAGTTGATAAGACCCGCGAGCGGTTGGTTGAGTTGGTGGCAGAATCCGACGACGCTTTGATGGAGAAGTATTTCGATCAGGGTACGCTTGATGATTCTGATGTGCTGCCAAACATCGGAGCGGCAATCGCCAACAGCAAGCTCTGCCCGGTATTCGCAGTTTCCACTACCACGCTCGTCGGTCTCAGCACTTTGCTGGATCACATTGTCGAGTTTGCCCCCAACCCGGCTGCCCACGAGGCGGAACACGGGAAGAGCGATAGCGGTGAGCTGGAATCGCGAAAATATTCGAGCAGCGAACCATTTTCGGCTTATTGCTTCCGCACCATCGCCGATCCGTTTGCGGGCCGTATCAACGTGATGAAAGTGATCAGCGGCAAAGTGGGTACCGATGCTACTGTTTACAACTCGAGCCGCGGAACGGCGGAACGCCTGGGTGCTTTGCATTCGATACAGGGCAAACAACTCGACAAAGTTTCTGAGGCGAATGCGGGCGACATCATTGCCTGCGTTAAATTGAAAGAGACCCAAACTGGTGACAGCCTCTGCGATAAGACTCACATAATCATTTACGATCCGGTCCAGTATCCCGAGGCGGCCATCGCCTTCGCCATTGAACCCAAGTCGCGGCAGGACGAGGAGAAGATTAGCGTTGCCATCCACAAAATTCTGGAAGAGGATCCAGCGCTGCATTTTACCCGCGATGCGCAAACCAAAGAGTTTCTGCTTTCCGGTTCCGGGCAACTCCACGTGGAAACTATCGTTGATAAACTCAAGAAGCGTTACGGCGTGGAAGTGATGCTGCATCCGCCCAAAGTTCCCTACAAGGAAACGATCACCGCGCGCGCTGAAGTCCAGGGGCGTCACAAGAAGCAGACCGGCGGCCGCGGTCAGTTTGGCGACTGCAAAGTGGTCTTTGAACCATTGCCACGTGGCAGTGGCTTTATTTTTGAGGACAAGATCTTTGGTGGTGCGGTGCCGCAACAGTTCCGGCCGGCAATTGAGAAAGGCATTGTCGAAGCCGCGGCATCAGGGGCCATCGCCGGCTATCCCCTCGTAGATTTCAAGGTGCAGTTGATCGACGGCTCGTATCACAACGTCGATTCCGATGAACATTCGTTCCGGGCTGCGGGCCGCAAGGCCTTTCGCGCGGCGATGGAGAAGGTGAAGCCATCAATACTGGAGCCGATCATGGACGTGGAGATCAACGCGCCGCAGGAGAATAGCGGCGATATCATGGGCGACCTCAACTCCCGGCGCGGGCGCGTGCAGGGTATGGAAGCGAGCGGAAAAAATCAGGTAATCAAGGCGCAGGTGCCGATGTCTGAAATGCTCAACTACCAGTCAACCCTAAACTCAATCACCGCGGCACGCGGATCGTTTCACATGCAGTTTTCACATTACGATCCGGTACCGGGCAATCTCGCCCACAAGGTTATTGAGCAATCAAGAGCTGAAGGACGAATTCGCGGTGGCGAGGAAGACGAGTAAGTATTTTGCGTTTCCGAGGGTTTTCGTCATAAGTTCTACGCACATTGCCCTGGTCTCAGTCCCGTAGGGACCAAATGTTTATAGAGCCAGCACCCCAGCGAATCTTTTCGCTCCGGAGGAGCGAGATGTCGGGGCGCGCAAAAGGACGTCGCGCTCCTACGGAGCTAACGAAATACCTCGGGCGACAGAGACTATAAACATTTTGGCCGCTCTGCGGCCCGAAGGATTAGTCTTTCGAGTTCACGCTTACTGCGCCTTGAAGGTGTACACCAAGACTCCATTCACTTTTACTGCCTGACCACTCATTTTGGTTGGTGAAAACTTTGCCTGTCGCGCCGCCGTAACTGCGGCTGACTGCAACAACGGATGTCCCGACGTGCTGCGCGCGGACACGACGTTGCCCTCTTCGTCAATAGTGATTTCAACGGTCACACTCCCGGAGGCCTTAGCCTGTCTGGCGATTGCTGGATACTCCGGAAGGGGCAGCGTAATTGCCTTTCCGTTCAGCACGCCACCATTGATGCCGCGGATGGAAGTGGCACTTGTAGCCGGAGCAGATTCCTGAAGCGTGTAATCCGCTGGTAGTTCAAACAGCTCGCGCGCCGGTTCGGCGCGGCTGATGTTCGTTAGCCGGTAGGTCGTTTCACCAAAACGCGGATCGGAATGTTTGGTCATCACTACCAACTGCAGTTCTGGTGAGTACCAACGTTCAAACACAATCTCGATCGCGCGCTCGTTGCCGATCTCACCGGCGGGAATTTCGACAGTGTTGCGTGTACCTTCCGCCTCGACACCCTCGACGTTTTGTTTACCCAGCGATTCAGTTTTGGCGTGTTCGTCTCGCCTACCCTGCCATTGAAACACCATTCCGGCTCCACCGTCCGGGCCCTGAGGGGCCGGTACCGCGCGTTCATAGACCATTTCTGAGCCTTCTCCTAGCGCAGGCGGCGGTCCGCCAGCGCGTACGCGCATTCCCGGGGCAGCCGGGTTGCTCTCAAACATCGGCCCCGACATCTCTGGTTGCGGGGTTGGCCCACCGGTGCGAATGCCCGGTCCATCTCCCGAAGCAGGAGCCTTAAACTCGAAGCGCATAGGCGCCATTTTGTGCGCCGTGTGCGAACGAGTGTCGAGAGCGTAGTTGACACCCGCAACCGGATCGTTAATGAAAATTGTTTGCGGCGGCTCGACGTTAGCGGCGAAAGGTCCGATCACTCTGAGCGTCTGCTCACGTCGAGTGCGGCCTTCGCTGTCTCGATAAACCGTCGCTGTTGACTTGTTGACGATGCGGTTGCCATCGCTCAGGGTTTGAACGGTTTCTGTGACGGCTTCTCCTGAATAGGGAGCGCCTTTTACCACCTTGCCGTCAAAATTCATTTCCGAGGCGACAAACATAACGTTGTCGCCCGGCGGCGGACCCTGCGGACCGTCGGGTCGGGGAATCCGCTTGCGTTGAATCATTAGATCCGGTGCCGGTTGTTTACTCTGTGCCTGGATCGAGATCGAGCTGATCGGCACCAAGGCGCTGAGGAGCAAGCTGGTAAAGATTTTCCATCTTCTAGTCATAACGTTTCCCCTTCGTAGTAGAAATCCAAATTAGAACTGCCCGAACGAAACGTGTTCACTGTACAAAGCGGATCGCGTGCGCCATTCCGTCGGCGCCAAACAACACGTCTGCCTTAACTTTTTCGTCGTAGCGGTTAACATTCATCGGCAGTCCGAAAGCAACGAGCGCAGAGCGCGGCATCTCAACCCGCACGAGCTGTCCACCGTCTCCAAGACTTGGGGCGCTGCCGTAGCCAACCGGGAAAAAGTCGGTAGTAATTTCCACGGCGTAGCTCCCGGTAACACTAGTCCTCGTTTCGGTTACTACGAGATCCTTACGATTAGGCCCAGCCGCAGCCTTTGCTAATGCCGCACCGCGGGGCAGACCTCTCTTGATGTTTATCCCGGTCAGCCTGCCTGGTGCCAAATTCTTGTTGGGAGAAATCGGAGGCTGACCGGCAACGGACTTAGGCGATTCGCCGCTACCTTTCTCGACCGGCAAATTAGGATTCTGCGCAGTTGGCGTCGGCGAGCCCGAGCGCAGCAGGCCAAGGGCCAGCACAACCAAAACCAACGCAGCGGCTGCCGCCGTCGCCGCCGCGGTTACCGCCCTTGCCCGGAAGCGCGAACGAGTCGCAAGCCGGCTCATTGGCGCCTGATGTTCTCGCAGTGCAGCCAGAACTTCGTTCCCCAGCGGCGGCACTGCCGCAGATCTAGCAACGACGGCCAGGGCGCGCAGCTTGAAACTCAAGGCGCTCTCTGCCGCCAGCCGTTGCGCGCAAGCCGGACAGTTGTCGCGGTGAACCAGGGCCTGCTCGCGAACCACCCCGTCCATCATTTGCTCGCGAGTTAGGTCGTTGATGTTGTTCTCAAAGTCTTCACAGTTCATGCAAAACACCTCGCCGATTTCACCTCGACTGCTTCCGTTTCCTCTGCGGCCCGCAGCTTTTCAATCAATAGTGCGCGGGCGCGGTGTAACCGAGATCGAACCGTGCCGACAGCACATCCAAGAATCTCCGCCGCTTCCAAATAACTCACTTCCTCCAGGTCGCAAAGCACTACTACTTCCCGATATCGCTCAGGCAAGGCCAACACCGATCTTCTTACCGACTCGATTGTTTCCCGGCGGGCCAAATCATCAAGTGGACCTGCAGCGGCAGAACCAGGCTCGCCAGCATTGTTCTGACGTTCAGAGCCTTCCTCCATTGAAACGTAGAACCGCTCGCGCCGCAGACGTCGCAGCACATGATTGCGGGCGATCCCGATCAGGAAAGCGCTTACCGAACCACGCGCCGCATCGAAGGTGTGACCTTCTCGAATGAGAACTATGAAAACCTCTTGCGTGACATCGTCAGCCAGGGCCCGCGAACCACACATCTGCAAGGCAAAGCGATAAACGTCGCCCGCTCTTCGCCTGAACAGCGTTGTCAAAGCCGCTTCGTCTCCAGCCATCATTGACTGAAGTAAATCGCTGTCAGAAGGGTCTGTTTGTGTTGTCATCCCCAAAATGCGATTACCAAAATGCCGGCGATTAATAGCTGCTATCTGTTAATTCGCCCGAGCCCCCAATAAGGTTCCAAAATGATCCGCAATGAGAGGCTTTCAAGGTTAAATCACCGAACACATCAATCCGCTCGCGGTTTGGGACGGCGGGCTTGCCCCGCTCCTTGGGTTCTTAATGAGTGATTAACCCAGCTTGTCCTCCGGAAACTTCTCCCGATAATCCGGCGCGCGCCGGCGCAGATCAAGCCAGTCGGAAAACAGTTCCGGCGCCTGCAGCCAAATACGCAGCCACTCAGAAATCTCTATAGCCTGTTCTCGTTGCTGCTGGTCGAGGATTTTACTGCTTGCTTTGAGTAAGCAATCCGCCCGGGCGGCGCTGACCACCTCGCGCAATTCCTTTGCCCCCGTCACTTTGTCAGTTTGACGTTGCAGTCGCTTCTCTTCAACCTTCACAACAGACTCAAAGGCTGACGACAAATCGCGGAAGTCGAGTTCATCCCCAAAACTGGTTTTCTCGATCTTCTGTTGGCGCCACTGCACATCGCAATCAAACACCTCGGGATGACGCAGCACGGCGCCTTCGTCAGCAACTGCGCGTGCAATAGCTGCCGGACTCTCCATTGCTCCGGCGCCAAACTTCGTCTGCAACGCTTGCTGTATCTGCTCAAGTTCGCGCGCCCCCACCGACTCACAATCGAGATATTCCCAAACCTCGATAATCAAATCGTGTCGCGTGCGCGAATTCCAGTTGGCTTTTGACATAGAGCGTGCGCCGTCACTGCTTCCCCTCGATTAATCTGTATAATGATGCGGTACTCCCGTCCTGTCATCAATAGCGCAGCAGGTCCTGCTCACCGGGGTTTATCCGAAACATGGTGCCCGACAGCGAAACATTAACAGTTGAGCCGCGCGAGGCGTCGCTAAGCGCCGGTGCCGTGCGCGCTTTTCTCGAGCGCGTGACGCGCGTATTCGCCAACAAGAGATTCGACCCCCATCGCCTGTTTCGTCATGGTCATGCGCAGACCATCGCTGCCTATGCCTGGCCACGCCGATTTCGGTTTGCGTCCGAAAAAGATGAAGAACGTTTGTTTGACGTGGCGCCGGGCGTCAAGGTGCTGGCTCATTGTCGCTGGCAGGCGGAACGCGAGCAGCACCCGACCCTCGTTGTTTGGCATGGAATCGAAGGGTCCACCGCGTCAAACTACATGCAGGCAACAGCAGAGAAGGGGTTTGGCGCCGGCTTCAACGTCGTCAGAGTTAACTTTCGCAATTGCGGCGGCACGGAACACCTCACCTCGACCATTTATCACGGTGGCTTGAGTGCGGATCTTGGAGCAGTAGTTAAGGAACTGCTCGAAAAGGATCACCTCTCCAGAATGTTCCTGGTTGGTTTCTCGCTGGGCGGGAATCTGGTGCTGAAACTTGCCGGGGAATACGGCGACAACGCGCCCAGGGAAATTCTCGGCATTTGTGCGGTGTCACCGTCGGTTGATTTGAATGCCAGCGCGGATCTGATCATGGCGCGCGCAAACTGGATCTATCATCGGGATTTCATGCGCCGCCTGAAGCAGCGAATTCGTACCAACCACAAGTTGTATCCGGAGCTTTACGACATCAGCGAACTTGATCAGGCACAGACCATCAGGGAGTTTGACGATCGTTTCACCTCACGAGCGCACGGCTTCGCGGATGCTGACGACTACTATCATCGTTCCAGTTCATTAAGAGTTATCGACCGCATCCGTATTCCTACCTTGATAATCCACGCCCAGGACGATCCGTTCATCCCCTTCGCACCGCTGCGCGACCCGGTCGTAACGGGAAACCCTTATATCTTGTTACTGGCCCCGGAGCAGGGCGGCCACGTCGCGTTCATTTCTTCAGAGAAGAAAATGGATGGCGATCGCTTCTGGGCCGAGAACCGCGTGGTGGAATTTTGTAAACTAGCAAATTCCACTCTTTGAATTACCAACCCCGATCGCCGTCGATCCAGTAAGCTCGCTTGACAACCAGGAGTGCGGTCATTGAGTACCGATCGTTGGGAGGTTGACGATCCAGGTACGCCACAGCTCCAACCGCTTTGTAACTGTAGTCGATGTACACCCACTTCGAATTCAACGACCAGATTCTCACCCAGATGGTTCGTCCGTCCGTTGGTAGACCACTTACCGGCGTCGAGCCTCCGGAAATGTAGTTGTAGAAGTATTCGGAACTACCTAGCGAGTTGCCGACATAAAGGAAGTATTGGTTATTGCCCGTGCCGCCGTTCCAATTGAAGGTTACTGCGGAAGAACCAAAGGTCGTACCGTTGGCTGGACTCGTGATCTGTGCGAGTTGATTGTTACCGCAATTGACACAAGCGGTGTAGGTGTAGTCCAGATAAGTCCACGCGGTGCTGGTCAACGACCACAGTCGCACGTAGATAGTTCGTCCATCGGTGGGGATGCCTGATATCGTCGTGGACCCATTAGAGATGTAGTTGTAGAAGTACTCGGAGCTTCCCTGAGAATTTCCCACATAAAGGAAATATTGGCTAACTCCGGTTCCTCGACTCCAGGTGAAGGTCACAATTGAAGAAGGCAGAACTGTGCCGTTCTCGGGACTGATCATCTGCGCTCTAACATCCGGCCCTGTGTAAGTGTATTGACTGGCAGTCCAGGCGTTGCTCGCCGCGCAACGGGACGACAGTGTGACGTAAATATTCCCCGCCGGCAGGTTGCTTAACGTCCGCGAGGTGCCCGTAAGTTGGCTGGCACTGTAAATATCACTACCACTCAATGTCGTGCCTACTTGTAGCCAGTACTCCGAATTTCCCGTTCCGGTGTTCCACGTAAATGTGGTCGTTGAAGGAATGTTAGCGCCGTTAGTCGGACTCGTCATCTGCGCAGACGCGCAATTCAGTACAAGATAGGAGTAGTCGTTGTAGCTCCAAGTGTTGCTGCCCGCGCACCGCGATGACAACCGAACGTAGATTGTTCCGCTCGGCAGATTGCTTAGCGTTCTTGATGTGCCGGTGAGCTGGCTCGTGCTGTAGATATTGCTGCCGCCCTGAGTCGTGCCTACTTGTAGCCAGTACTCCGAATTTCCCGTTCCAGTGTTCCACGTAAATGTGGTCGTTGAAGGAATGTTTGCTCCGTTCGTCGGGCTCGTCATCTGGGCCGGAGTGGATGTGCAACCAACCACATAAGAATAGTCGTTAAAGCTCCAGGTGTTGCTGCCCGCGCACCGCGATGACAACCTGACGTAGATTGTTCCGCTCGGCAGGTTGCTCAGCGTTCTCGATGTGCCAGTGAGCTGGCTCGTGCTGTAGATATTGCTGCCGCCTGGAGTCGTTCCCACTGCCAACCAGTATTCGGAATTGCCTGTTCCCGTGTTCCACGTAAACGTCGTGGTCGACTGAATATTCGAACCGTTAGCCGGACTCGTCATCTGCGCCGGCGTCGACGTGCAACCGACCACATAGGAGTAGTCGTTGAAGGTCCAGGTGTTGCTTCCCGCACACCGCGACGACAACCTGACGTAGATTGTTCCGCTCGGAAGATTGCTCAGCGTTCTTGATGTGCCGGTGAGTTGGCTCGTGCTGTAGACATTGCTGCCGCCCGGAGTTGTTCCAACTGCAAGCCAGTATTCGGAATTGCCTGTTCCCGTGTTCCACGTAAACGTCGTGCTCGAGGGAATACTTGAACCGTCCGTCGGACTCGTCATCTGCGCCGAAGCGCAAGGCGTAACATAAATGGCTGTTATCGTGTGGTTGGCGTCCATCACGAAATTGGCCAGCAGCGATGTCGTGAGGTCAGCGCCATCGAGTTGCCACTTCTGGAAGTTATTGCCCCCTGCCGTTGACGGCGCCGTGAGACTCATATTGGTGTTGTTGTTATAGACTCGAGTGAACTGTGTGGTGCCGCTCCCCTGACCGTTGTTGTCGTTCGGACCTACCGTGATGCTTACACCGCTGCTCGGGTTCGACGATGCGACCGTGAGCGTACGTGTAACAACCGGGTTTGTGTACACCGCTGTCATCGTGTGATTCGCGTCCATCGTCACACTGGTCGATTGATTCGTTGACCAGTCCGAACCATCCCGTTGCCACTTCTGAAAGTTATTGCCCGAGGCTGTTGATGGTGCGGTCACGGTGACGCTCGTATTGTTGTTATAAACGCGTGTGAACTGCGTCGTGCCACTTCCCTGATTGTTGTTATCGTTCGGAGTCACAGTGATGCTCACACCGCTGCTCGGGTTCGATGATGCGACCGTCAGCGTACGAGTTCCCACTGGCGCGGTGTACACCGCCGTCATCGTGTGGTTGGCGTCCATCACGAAATTGGCCAGCAGCGATGTCGTGAGGTCAACGCCATCGAGTTGCCACTTCTGGAAGTTATTGCCCCCTGCCGTCGAGGGCGCCGTGAGACTCATATTAGTGTTGTTGTTATAGACTCGAGTGAACTGCGTGGTGCCGCTCCCCTGACCGTTGTTGTCGTTCGGACTTACCGTGATGCTTACGCCACTGCTCGGGTTCGATGATGTTATCGTCAGCGTTCGTGTAACAACCGGGGTTGTGTACACCGCTGTCATCGTGTGATTCGCGTCCATGCTCATGCTCGTCGATGTACTCGTACTCCAATCTGAGCCGTCACGCTGCCACTTCTGGAAGTTGTTCCCACTCGCCGTTGCTGGCGCCGTCAAGTTGACGCTCGTATTGTCGTTGTAGGTGCGCGTGAACTGCGTTGTGCCGCTGCCCTGGCCGTTGTTGTCGTTCGGGCTTACGGTAATGCTGACACCACTGGTCGGATTTGATGATGCTACTGTCAGTGTCCGCGTCGTCGTGTTTGTAACCGTAATTTGTCTGCTCCTAATGACTCCAGAAGCTGCGGGCACACTTATCGCCCAATGCCCGTTGCTTTCTTGATAAGCAGGAAAGAAATCATAAGTTCCTGTGCTGGTTAATTGGCGAGCTTGAGAACCATATGGGTAGGACGATCCAGCTGCAAGCGTTGTCGAAACGAAATTGAGGTCGAAAACAGTCGATCCATTCAAACGTCCACCAATGCCTAGGCTGGAAAATGGAATGGATGCATAGCCGACATTTTTAACAGTAAAAGTGCCTGCGATATTTTGACCTGCAATGTAAGGTCCTGCTGGGCTCAAATTAACGCTTGAAGTCAGCAGTGGCATCGCATCAACCGGTGGTCCTTGAGGATAAGAATTGTATTCTGCTAGCGAAACATTAACCACCTGACAAAAGTTAAATCCCAACCCTGTGAAGGTGCTCTCAAGAACAAAAGGCCGACGCTTTCCAATTCCGGTTACAATTGAAACTTCTCCGCCGTAACTAATTAGTTTCCCGTCAGGAAACGGTTGTCCATTTCCTGGTTGAGCAGAAAAGATACTTCCGCCTAACTCGTACACATCAAGCTCATCCTGGGCAACTGTTATCACCCAACTATTGAAATTTGTGCTCGTTCGAGCATCCGTTGATTGGTTGTAGAGCTGACTTAAAGCACTGGCGCTCAAGGGCCGCTTTCGATTGTCTGGATCAATTAAATAAACCGTTGGGTCTGACGCAATTTTTATCACGCTTCCCGGGGGATGAATTGGCGGACCGCCGTCCCTATTTCGGAGACTTGTAGAACCGCTTACACAACTCGAGCCAGATTGGCAGTTAGTATCGGTTATCTTCTGAGCGGAATAGCTGAATGGGGCTGCGTAGCTTGTTGGCGTCGGGGTAGAGGAACTGCTGTTAAAGTATGTATTGTATATCGGCCTACTGTTTATGTCCGTCACGTTCTTGTAGACGACAATGTGAAGATGTGCGCCTGGAGAGACAGTGCAAGATCCGCTTACATTACCCGTATTTCCTACCTTGCCAAGGTAGTCACCCGCACATACTCGCCCGCCTTGCGTCAGACCTGGCGCGAATTCTTGTAGATGCGCATACCTCACCGCAAAATGCGTTGTCTCATCAAAAATGACTACACTATTCCCATAGTAGTCTTCGTTTCCATCATTGTTCGGATTCAAGGAGATCATCCCTGAAATACTCGCATATATTGGTTGCCCAGCAGTTTGCCCGCAAGACCGAGCCCAGTCATCCGCATAATAATCATCACCATCGTGGTCATGTAGCGATCCAGGCCCCTGAGTTCTTGTCCAGTCAGTCGTGTCGAACATCCATCCGATCGTGGAAACTCCATTTGGATTGAGAACAATTCCCGGCGGCTGGTTACCGC
>JANLYH010000042.1:0-28013 GCA_031365545.1 Pyrinomonadaceae bacterium
ACCCATCTTTGTCGCGATAGCCAATGTCGCCCGTATGGAACCAGCCATTGCGAAACGCCACCGCCGTTGCTTCTGGATTTCGGTAATAACCTTTCAAAATGTTCTCGCCGCGCAAGACAATTTCACCAAGCTCTCCGGTAGCCACTTCCTGGTCAGCTTCGTCAACTACACACATTTCGTTTCCTATCGGTTTGCCGCAGGAACCGGGCCGGCGTCTTTCGTCCGGCGGATTGAAAGTTGAGCGACAAGTTGATTCCGATAACCCATAGCCTTCGATAACCAGACAGTTAAAAGTTTCCTCGAAACGCTTCATCACTTCCGCGGGCACCGGCGCCGAACCACACATCGCAAAGCGGAGCTGTTCGGTCCGCAGACCTGAGGGCACACCATCCGGGTACGTTGTCAGCAGCATCGAGAGCATGGTGGCCACTGAGCCGAACGACGTGATCTCGTAATCAGAGATAATCTGCCAGAAACGTGAGGCGGAAAATTTAGGACTCACTACGGTCGAGCCGCCGGCATAGAGGGCCGACATCGTGGTCACAGAAACGGCGTTCATGTGAAACAGCGGCATAATACTCAGCAACCGATCTGCTCGAGTAAAGCCGAGCCACTGGCTGATCTGTCTGGCATTGGCAATCAGGTTTCCGTGAGTAAGCAGGCAGCCCTTCGGCTTACCGGTAGTTCCAGACGTATAAATGATTATTGCCTCGCTGTCGACGTTGAGGTCGGGCAAACCTGAGTCTCTCGAACTTGGGGCTAGCGGATCTGCAATGAAGTCTGTGGTTGCCGCCGCCTCATCGGCAAACTCAATGACGTTTTTGAGCTCAGGCAACGTGCCTCTGATGCTCTCAATCGCCGGCAGAAAGTCCGGATGAACCAACAATAGTTTGGTTTCGGAATCGGAGATTACAAAAGAAATTTCCTGGGCCTTCAGTAAGGAATTCACCGGACCGGCGATTGCCCCGAGTTTCCAACAAGCAAAGTACGCCAGGACATACTCGGCGCTGTTTGGCATCAGTAGGCTGACCACGTCGCCTTTGCCTATCCCTTTCGAGGTCAACAATCGTGAGACCCGGTTTACCGCCGCCTCGAATTCGGCGAACGTGAAACGACGCCCGTCTGATTCGCTGAAGAGGAATTGTTTATCGGGTGCCGCTGCCGCTCGCATTGCCAACAGTTCGCCCAGAGTTCCCGGTTCATCGCGGGTCTTCGGCTCGCCTGGATTGTCGCGTGTCATGCTAGCCCTATTGATAGTTTGATCATGTTTCGGGGTCCGACTTAGGTGACTGTGATTCAGTGTGTTTCAGATGATATATTAAGCGGCGTTCTTTTCTACAGCCAACTTGACTCGGAACTTTCTTTCTTCTATGGACACCTATCGAAATTTTATCAACGGCCAATGGGTCGAATCAGCGTCTTCCAAAAGCATCAACAACATCAATCCTGCTAACACTGACGATGTTATCGGAACGGTGAAACAGGCCACCCGCGACGAGGCCAGAAGCGCGGTGGAGGCGGCAGCCGCGGCTTTTCCCGGCTGGCGTGCAACGCCGGCGCCGGCGCGCGGAAAAATCGTGGCGCGCGCGGCTCGTTTGCTGGAAGAACACCAGGAAGAGTTAGCCCAGCTTTTGACGCGTGAAGAAGGCAAGACTGTGGCTGAGTCGCGCGGCGAGTTGCAGCGCTCAATCAACGTCGCCGAGTTTTGCGCCGGCGAATCCCGGCGAATGAACGGGGAGACAATTCAGTCTGAACTGCCGTCAAACTTTGCCTACACTATCAAGCAGCCGTTGGGTGTCGTTGCTTGCGTAACTCCCTGGAATTTCCCAGTTGCCATTCCGGTGTGGAAGATCGCGCCCGCGCTCGTGGCCGGCAACGCTGTCGTCTTTAAGCCCGCGAGCCTAACGCCCGCAACCGGTGTCCGCATAGTCGAACTTTTTGCCCAAGCAGGCATACCTCCCGGCGTCTTAAATCTTGTTTTGGGCTCGGGTTCCGAAGCGGGTGACGCGATTATCAATCACCCCGCCGTGAAAGCAGTTTCGTTTACCGGCTCTAACGAGGTTGGTATTCGCCTCTACGAAGAGGTCTCGCGTCGCGGAGCGAAAGTTCAATGCGAAATGGGCGGCAAGAATCCCGTAGTCGTTTTGGAGGACGCCGATCTTGATCTGGCGGTTGAGTCGGTAGCACAGGGCGCGTTTGGATCATCCGGACAACGTTGCACTGCAACCAGTCGGGCAGTTGTCATCGACGATGTTGCCGACGAATTTGTCGCACGCCTTGCCAAACGGGCTGGGTCGATGCGAATTGGCGACGGCAAAGACCCAAACACGGAGATGGGCCCGACCGTGGATGAAGGTCAGTTTAGGACTGTCTTGAAATACATCGACATCGGACGCGAAGATGGAGCCACGCTGGTTTGCGGGGGCTCACGCGCCACCGGCGCCGGCCTCGATAAGGGCTTCTTCGTGAACCCGACGGTCTTCGATCACGTTACTCCCGACATGCGGGTTGCACGTGAAGAAATCTTTGGACCAGTGTTGTCAGTGCTGCGCGTAAAGAATTTCGAACAGGCGATGCGGGTCGCAAACGATACCGAGTACGGATTGTCATCGTCAATTTTTAGTAACGACGCTGCGCGAATCTTCCGCTTTATTGATGAGATTGAAACCGGCATGACCCATATCAATTCCCCAACCACCGGCGGCGAAGCGCACATTCCTTTCGGCGGAATCAAAGGCACAGGAATCGGCGATCGCGAACAGGGATCGACTGCATTGGATTTCTACACCGAATTGAAAGTTGTTTACGTCGATTACACCGGACGGAAGCGTGAAGGAAATTTGTATTGACCTATGAAAACAATAATCAAAAACGGCCGCATCATCACCGCTGTTGACGACTACAAAGCTGACATCCTGATTGAGGATGAACTCATCTCCGTCATCGGCGCCAAGCTCGAAATGGAAGTGGACAAAGTGATTGATGCCGCCGGCAAGTTCGTCATTCCCGGCGGAATTGATCCACATACGCACATGGAGCTTCCTTTCGGAGGGACAAAAGCTTCTGACGACTTTCTCACCGGCACTCGTGCCGCAGCCCATGGCGGCACAACAACCATTATCGACTTCGCTGTGCAGTACAAAGGCGAGTCTCTGATTCAGGGCATCGACAACTGGCACCAGAAAGCCGAAGGCAAAACGGCAATCGATTACGGGTTTCATCTAATCACTACGGAACTTGAAGACAACCAGATCGAAGAACTGCACACGGCAATGGACGAAGGGGTCACCAGTTTCAAGATGTTTATGGCTTATCCGGGTGTTTTCCTGGTTGACGATGCCACGATCTTTCGCGCCATGAGCGCGGCCGGTGAACGCGGCGGCTTGATTTGCATGCACGCCGAAAACGGTATCGTGATCAATGAAATCATCAAGCATGCACTGGCGAAGGGTCACACGGCGCCGAAGTACCACGCGCTAACACGACCCACCATCGCTGAAGCTGAAGGCGTGCATCGCGCAATCGCCATCGCCGAAATGGCAGAGTCTCCGGTTTACATAGTTCACTTATCGTGTGCTGACGCGCTCAATCAGGTTCGTCAGGCACGTGATCGCGGTATACCGGCATTCGCCGAAACTTGTCCGCAGTATCTCTTCCTGTCGCTGGATGACTATGGTGAAGACTTCGACGGCGCCAAGTATGTGATGACGCCACCGCTCCGCGACAAGTCGAACCAGGCTGAATTGTGGAAAGGCCTGAAGATGGACGACCTGCAGGTCATCTCAACTGACCACTGTCCTTTCTGCATGAAGGAGCAAAAGGAACTTGGCCGCGACGATTTCAGCAAGATTCCGAACGGCGCCCCCGGTGTCGAAAATCGCGTGCCCCTGATCTACAACGGTGGCGTCGTCGAGAATCGCATTAGCCTGAACCGGTTCGTCGAACTCACGTCAACCGCAGCAGCGAAGATGTTTGGACTATTCCCGAAAAAAGGAACCATTGCGGTTGGCTCAGACGCGGACATCGTCATCTTCGATCCTGATAAGGAACAGACCCTCGGTCTCAAGACCAGCCACATGAACGTCGACTACAACACCTACGAAGGGAAGAAAATCAAAGGAGTGGTGGAGACTGTTCTTTCGCGTGGCAAGGTTGTGATCGAGAATGGCGAATACAAGGGCAAGGCTGGCGACGGACGGTTTCTTAAACGCGGGACGTGCGTGTCGATGTAGAATCAACCGGCGAGGACTTGTTTCATGCAGGACGACGATTTAGAGGACTTCCGACTACAGTGCGAGCGCAACCTGCAACGCAGCGTCGAAGAGCGTATGCGCTACGGATTCTGCTACATTTACAAGCCTGTTCTCGACGACGCACCCTGGCGCTCATTTGATTCTACCGCTGCTTACCGCAAGTGGTGCCGCGACAATCTACCTAAGTATCTCGGTTACGGCGAGCCCGATTCGCTAGCAGAAGAGATCCTCGATGCCTCGTGATCGATTTAATCCCGCGCAAGCCCAGGAGGTGGCGGCAGCCTTCGCGAGCCACCGCGTTGACTACATGTTTATCGGCAAGAGTGGCGCGATTCTTCTCGGCTACCCAGGGACCACGCAGGATGTTGATGTATACCCGCGGAAGGATCGGGAAAATGGCGAGCGCATGATTGCTGCGCTCAAGGATCTCGGTTTCGCGTTAGACGATGAGCTCCGTGAGGAGATTGTTCGAGGGAAGGGTTTTGTGCAAATAAAATCAGGCCCATTTGATATCGACTTGGTCTTCGCTCCTGATGGGATTGAAAGTTATGACGAAGCTAAGAGTCGCATGGACATATCCAGCGGCTTTCCAGTCTTGAATATTCGCGACATTATCGCCAGCAAGCGCTCGGCTGACCGTCCCCGAGACAGAATCGAATTACCTCTGCTCGAAGCTTTTCAGGAAGTTTATGAAAAGCGCCGAACGTAGACTCGGCCTTCAAACACTTGTAGCCGCAACCCGGGTTCGCTTACTATGCGGCCTGTCTAATCCCTTCAAAACCAAGCCACGGAGAATTGACAGCTATCTTTTCGGATGGTGCCAATCACAAACGAAATGATGAAGAAAATACTCTTGCTCTTTGTTCTAACTGTGACTGCCAGCAACGTCTCCGGGCAGGAAAAAGTTGACCGGCCGTTGATTACTGTCGGTGGTCAAGCGGAGATGCTGGTTGTGCCGGACGAAGTGGTTTACAGCCTGCGAGCCATTACGATCGAGAAGGAGCTATCGAACGCGCAGGCCAAAAATGACCAAATTGTTAAGGCCCTCCTGGCCCTCGCGCGGCAATATCAAATTCCACCGACCCAGGTTCAAACAGGTTACATCAACGTGAAGCAGAGATTCACCGATGAGGAAGTAACCAAAAAGCCACCGGTGTTTCTTGGTTACACCGTCACAAAGAACGTGTCGATAATTCTGAAAGACGTTAGCAAGGCAGAAGACTTGCTCGCCGATATTTTCAAGTCGGGCGTAAGCTCGATAGAAAGCGTCTACTTCCGCACCTCACAACTGCGAAAATACAAAGACCAGGCAAGAGCGATGGCAATAAAGGCTGCCCAGGAAAAGGCCGTCGCCTTAACCAAAGAGATTGGCCAGACAATTGGTAAAGCATATTCAATCACTGAGGATGAGCAGTCGTATGCCGACGCCCAGAACAATAACAACCTCTCCTCGTTCTATCTTCCGCAGTCTTCAAGCACCGAAAGCACCCTCGCGCTCGGACAGATTTCGATCACGGCGCGAGTTACCGTCAGTTTCGAGTTAAAGTAGATGAATCCGGAGCCAGGTCTCGACCAACGTTCCCCACATGAGCACCAATTCTGAAACAATCCAGCACCCTGACGATCGCGTTGAGCTGCGTCCTGACGCTGCTGAGCAGATCCGCACCAGTCCGCTCTATAACGAAGATCTCGCGCCGGTCCCGGTTTCCAAACGCGACTGGAGTACCTACAACTACGCTGCGCTCTGGATCAGCATGGCGCATTGCATTCCGACGTACATGCTTTCCTCGGGCTTGATCAGCGCCGGCATGAATTGGTGGCAGGCACTAATAACAATTCTGCTGGGCAACACGATTGTCCTGATTCCAATCCTGCTTAATTCACATCCCGGCACTAAATACGGAATACCCTTCCCGGTGTTTGCGCGGGCTGCGTATGGGACCTACGGCTCGAATCTTCCGGCGCTCATGCGAGCAATTGTGGCTTGCGGTTGGTTTGGTATTCAGGCATGGATCGGTGGCGAAGCCCTGCACACTTTCTTCAGCGCTATTATTCCCGGCTGGAGAACCCTGCTTGGTGGACCGATTGGCGGACACGCGCCAACCGAGTGGTTGTCATTTCTCCTCTTCTGGGGCTTGAATATCTACATTATCTATCGCGGTATGGACCTGCTCAGAAAAGTGGAAAACTGGGCTGCTCCTTTTGTTCTTGTAATGACCTCTCTCTTGCTGGGTTGGGCAATCTGGAAAGCGCACGGTCTGGGTTACTTGCTTACCCAGCAAAGTAAGTTTCACAGCTTCAGCGAGTTTTGGCCGATCTTCATAATATCGCTAACCGGAATGATCGGATTTTGGGCCACGCTATCGCTCAACGTGCCAGACTTCACCCGCTTCGGTAAGAGCCAGCGCGATCAAGTGATCGGTCAAGTAGTGGCGTTGCCGACAACGATGACGGTTTTTGCGGCTATGGGTGTCATGATCACTTCAGCAGCCGTCGTAATCTATCCCCACATGAAGATGGACGAGCTCTGGGATCCAATGAAACTGGTCGGCCAGTTTCAAAGTGTTCCGGTAATTGCTATTTCAATGTTTACCGTCGTAGTAGCCACGCTTGCCGTCAATATCGCAGCGAATGTTGTTTCACCAGCTAACGACTTCGCTAATGCTTTTCCCAAGTTAATTTCTTTTCGCACTGGTGGTTTGATTACGGGCATCATTGGCATACTCATGCAGCCGTGGCGGTTGCTGGCAGATCCTTCGGGTTACATCTTCGCCTGGCTGGTTGGCTATTCCGGTGGTCTCGGATCGATCGCCGGCGTTCTAATAGCCGACTATTGGCTGGTCAGGAAAAAGGAACTTGCACTTCCCGATCTGTATCGCACTACCGGCAACTACAGCTACACCAGCGGCTGGAATTGGCGCGCCGTCATCGCTACGCTGCTTGGCTGTGCGCTGGCCTGGGGTGGAAAGATTCTTGAATGGTTTGGACCAAAAGTTGGTTTCTTGTTGCAGCTTTATCCATATGCCTGGTTCGTCGGTTTTGGCGGCGCTGCAATCGCTTATTTGGTCCTGATGAAAGCAGTGCCACCATTCCCAGTGCCGACAGCTGCAGCCGTTAATCACCATGTTTAGTCAGCGCGCCGGCCTTAGAACAAACGCCTGTTCAATGCTATAAACATCCGGCATTCGCAAAAGCAAGCAGATATTCACTGACGAGGGATTAGAAAATGCCACGAACAATCAAATGCGGGCTTATTCAGTGCTCAAACGCAGCGCCGACTGATATGCCGATTGACGACGTCAAGCGCCTCAACATCGAAAAGCATTTGGGCTTCATTGACCAGGCAGCTAAACAGGGCGTGCAGATCCTTTGCATGCAGGAGATATTCACCACTCCTTACTTTTGCGCGGAACAACAAACGCGCTGGTACGAAGCGGTCGAAAAGATCCCAGACGGACCGACCGTGCGGCTGATGCAGGAAGTGGCGAAGACGCATGGCATGGTCATCGTCGTGCCGATTTATGAGGAAGAGATTACCGGCATCTACTACAACACCGCCGCAGTAATCGATGCCGACGGCAAGTATCTTGGTAAATATCGGAAAAACCACATTCCGCACGTGAACCCGGGGTTCTGGGAAAAGTTTTATTTCCGGCCCGGCAATCTTGGCTACCCGGTCTTCGATACGGCCTTCGCGCGCGTGGGCGTCTATATCTGCTACGACCGACACTTTCCGGAAGGTGCGCGCGCTCTCGGGCTCAACGGCGCGGAGATAGTTTTTAATCCTTCGGCTACGGTAGCTGGTCTCTCGGAATATCTCTGGCGGATTGAACAACCGGCGCATGCCGTTGCCAACGGTTACTTTGTTGGCGCAATAAATCGCATTGGACACGAGCTGCCCTGGGACATCGGCGAGTTTTACGGGCAGAGTTACTTCTGTGATCCCCGCGGGCAGTTCATTGCGGAGGCGCCCCGCGACCAGGATGCGCTGGTGGTTGCCGATCTGGATCTTGATATGATTCGCGAGGTGCGCAACACCTGGCAATTCTTCCGCGATCGGCGTCCGGATACCTATGGCGCGCTCGTCGCCGATTAACGAATCAGCAGTTCCGAGTTTCGAGTTTCAAGTTTCGAGTTCAAAGAAACTCAGAAGTTCGAATCACAGGTCATGCCGACCAGTTCGGAAAAGTCGAAACTTGAAACTCGAAACTCGAAACTTTTCTTAGGAGTAGCCCGATGGATCTATCGATCGTCGTAAATGGAATAAATTTCCCTAATCCCTTTCTGCTGGGCTCAGGCCCTCCGGGAACAAACGCGCGCGTCATCGCCAAGTCGTACGACGCCGGCTGGGGAGGCGCGGTCGCCAAGACTGTCAGTCTGGAATCGGCGAAGGTTGTTAACGTTGTGCCGCGCTATGGCAAACTGCGCTCAAAGACTTCCGGCGAAGTCATCGGTTTTGAAAACATCGAGCTGATTTCCGATCGCCCGATTGATGTTTGGCTCGAGGAGTTTCGCCAAATCAAGAAGGACTATCCGAAACACATTCTCATCGCCTCGATCATGGAAGAGTTTGACAAGGCGCGCTGGCAGGAACTCACCCGATTGGTTCAGGAAACCGGCGTCGACGCCTTCGAGCTGAATTTTTCCTGCCCGCATGGCATGACTGAACGCAAGATGGGTTCAGAGATGGGTGAACATCCGGATCTCTGCGAAGAAGTTACTGGGTGGGTAACCGAGGTTTCAAATATCCCGGTCTGGGCGAAGATGACGCCCAACATCACTAACATCAAAGAGCCGTCGCTGGCGGCTGTGCGTGGCGGCGCCGTGGGCATCTCGGCAATTAACACAATTCTTTCGGTGATTGGCGTGGACCTTAATACTCTGCGCCCAATGCCGACAGTTGAAGGGCACACCGTGCCTGGCGGATATTCTTCACAGGCAGTGAGACCGATTGCGCTCAGAATGGTAAGCCAACTGGCGCTGGGCCTGCCGCAGGATGTTTCCATCAGCGGTATCGGCGGCATTGAATGTTCGCACGATGCAATCGAATTCTTATTGTTGGGCTCTTCCACCGTGCAACTTTGTACGGGCGTTATGCTCCACGGCGTAAAGATGATCGATGAACTCAAGGAAGGGCTTGAGAAGTTCATGGTCGAGAAGGGCTTCAATTCTGTCCAGGAGGTTGTGGGAAAGAGTTTGGGATATTTCTCCACACACATGGACCTCGTCCAGAAGATGAAGGCCGCGAAGCGAGCTAAGGCTGGGGAAGCCAGCCGCGACAACGAGTGGGGCCAAAAAGACATCACCGAGAAGACCGCGGAGCTTACCTCTAATTGATTGGGTTTAGGCAGAAAAGTCGCTTGATCCAACAAAAAACAAAAAACTAGGCACGAACCGCTGCCATGCTATAGAATGCCGCGCGCCAAGGCTGCATCACTGAGAAACTAACAAACGGTTTCGCTGTTTCTGCGGAATCGCCAGCTGACCTTTCTCGCCTCCGGCGGTTCAGAAA
This sequence comes from Pyrinomonadaceae bacterium, assembly GCA_031365545.1. Taxonomy (GTDB): domain Bacteria; phylum Acidobacteriota; class Blastocatellia; order Pyrinomonadales; family Pyrinomonadaceae; genus PSRF01. Next base: position 9,766 of record JANLYH010000042.1, read on the forward strand.
GTCTTTTCAGGCGGAATCGTATCCGCTTGCTACACCATCAACTTCATTGGAGGAATCCGCAAATGGCTGCTTTAGGACTACTTGGAATATTGGCGATGTTGGTTGGGCTTGGATGTTTGATCTGCTGGATCATCGTGCTGATCAAGCAGTTCCAAACCGCAGGAGCGATTCACGGGATCATTGGAATCATTACTTGCGGCATCTGGACTTTTATCTGGGGCTGGATGAATGCCGACCAGGCGGGCATTAAAAATATTATGATGATTTGGTCTATCTTGATCATCATAAGTCTGGTCCTACGTTTCGCATTTGGCGCCGGAGTGATGGCCTACCCAACGCCAGTCACAACTCCATAAGTTTTTAAAGAAGTTCGTTCACCTTCCGATCGTTCGGAAACGGTCAGTCTTTGGAGGCACGGTGCTGAGCACCAGAGTACTCGGCATCGCGCCTCCGAGATAATTCGCGAATCTGCCCGCCACGCTTCTAATCACAACACAAACTCAGCAACCACCGGCGCGTGATCGGATGGCCGCTCCCAAGTGCGCGGCTCTATGTCGATCCACGTATTCGTGCTGCCCGCGAGCAACGGTTTAGTTACCCACATATGATCGATGCGCAAACCTAGATTGCGCCGAAACGCGCCCGCGCGATAGTCCCACCAGGAAAACTGCCCACCCTCTTCATGATGCAGGCGGAACGTGTCGGTAAAACCCCAGCGCTTGATCTCATCGAGCGCGGCGCGTTCGGCCTGGCTGCACATGATTCGTTCCTGCCAGAGTTGCGGGTTGTGAATGTCACGATCTTCCGGCGCAACATTGAAGTCGCCGCAGAGCAGGACCGGATCGCCAGGCTGATAGTGGTTGTCAAAAAAAGCCCGTAGTCGTTTCATCCAGTCGAGCTTGAAGGCAAACTTCTCAGAGCCAACCGCCTGGCCATTTGGAATATAGACATTAACGATGCGAACGCCGGCAACTGTTACGGCCAGCAAGCGCGCGTGCGCGCCCTCCTGATCTTCGTAGTTGCCACGCTGGACATCAACGCATTCCTGCCGCGCGAGAATCGCCACGCCGTTGTAACTCTGCTGCCCAAAGGCACTCGGGAAGTACCCAATCTCAGAAAACTCAGCGAAGGGAAACTTGTCGTCAGTACACTTTGTTTCCTGCAGGCAGAGAACGTCAGGCTCGACCGCTTTAAGCCAACGAATTACATACGGCAAGCGCGCGATAATTGAATTGACGTTCCAGGTAGCGATTTTCATAAATCTATTTCGAGTTCCAACTTCCAGGTTTCTAGTTATGAATTCGTGGATTCGAGGTTATGGCCGGGGCTCAACGGTTTCCTTTCCGGGCAGTAATTTCCGTCTCGAAATTTGAAACTCGAAACTAGAGCGTCGCAATGAGTCCGGCGAGAATGGCTCCGCGTCGCGGAATATCATCAATCAGAATGTGTTCGTGCACCGCGTGCGCGCCATCTCCGTCGATGCCAAGACCATCAAGCACCGGGAGACCCGTCGCGGCGAGAAAGTTGCCGTCTGAAGCTCCGCCAACCTGAGTCTCGCCCAGCTCATAATCGAGCGAACCCGCGATACTACGCGCAAGCTCATAGAGTCTGACGACCTTCTCAGTCCGTTCCAGCGGCGGGCGGTTAATTCCACCCGTCATCTTCACGCGCACGCGTGGGTCGAACGGACTGATATTGAGCAAAGACTCTGCAACTGCCTTCGCCTCCGCCGCCGTTGAGAAGCGAGCGTCGATCTCCGCCGAAGCGTCCGCTGCAACCACATTCGAGCGCGTGCCGCCGTGGACCACGCCTACGTTCACATGTATGCCGTTACCAGCGCTATTTAATTCGTGGAGGCGCACTATCTGCTTTGCCAGTTCCTGAATCGCGCTTGCTCCCTTCTCCGGTTCGAGGCCTGCGTGGGCGGCGCAACCTTCGATGCTCATTTGAAAAATACCGGTTCCCTTCCGACCAGTCTTAACGCGACCGCCTGGCGCCGGCGGCTCGAGTATCAGCGCATTCTGAACCCTATCTTTTCGAGCGATCTCTTCAAGCAGCGGCCAGCCGGAAGCGCTCCCCACCTCTTCATCACACATCAGCGCCAATGTAACACGACCTTTCGGCAAAATATTAAAATCGTCGCACGCGTGCAGCAGCGCAATCGCAAGCGCGCAGTTGGCTTTCATGTCGAATATGCCGGGGCCATAAATGCGATTGCCGTCCACCCGCCAGGGACGCTCAGCTATTGAGCCCCGAGGATGTACGGTGTCCGTATGCCCGACCACTAACAGACTGCCGTTGACGGATTTCTCCTGGAAAGCACGAATGATCAAGTGCTGGCCAAAGTTTGGCACGTCAATCCGTTCGATCGAGCTCACGGAAGGCGCACTGGCGGCCGCTTGCGCCAGCAAATCAACTACCGCACGACTGCCGGCCTCGTCACCTGAAGGCGATTCGGTTTCTACTATCGCCCGGATGAGCGAGAGCAGTTCTCCCTGGCGCTCGCGAAAGCGGTTTTGAATTTTCCGGGCAAGATCAGTTGAGAATTCGTGGTGCATGAATCAGTGACTAATTGTTTCTTTTCTAATCGTAAGCGAATCGATTCGAGCCTCATTAATCTCAAAACCCAAACCCGGCTTTTCCGGTGCCGTAATGGTTCCGCTCGAGGTGATGCTCACCGGAGGATTGATGATGTCTTCTTCCCAATACCTGGCGCTGGCTGAAACATCGCCCGGAAGAGTAAACCCTGCGAGCGTCGCCAACGCAATGTTGTGAGCCCGACCAATGCCAGACTCCAGCATGCCGCCACACCAAACTGGAATATTGTTTTCGCGACAGACAGTTTCAACGCGTTTCGCCTGAGCGTGTCCGCCGACGCGGCCGAGCTTCAAATTAACTATTCGGGCAGCGCCAAGCGCGATCGCGTGCTTCGCATCATCGCTGGAATGTATCGATTCATCCAGACAGACCGGCGTCTTTATCTGTTTCTGCAGCTCGGCGTGATCGAAGATGTCGTCATGAGCCAACGGCTGCTCGACCATCATCAGATCAAACTGATCCAATTCCTTGAAGAGAGCGACGTCGGCCAGTGAATAGGCAGAGTTCGCGTCAGCCATCAGGTGGATGCTCGGAAACCTTTCGCGTACTTGAGCGATAATTTTCAAATCCCAACCTGGCTTGATCTTGATCTTGATGCGCTGATAACCGGCGGCTAACTCTGCTGCGATCTTGTCAAGGAGTTCTGCCGGCGTATCTTGTATGCCGATGGAAACACCGCAGGCAATCTCCGCCCGAGTTCCGCCCAGGTGCTTCCACAATGGCTGACCCAGTCGCTTTGCTTCGAGGTCCCAACAGGCAGTTTCTATCGCGGCTTTTGCCATGCGGTGTCCCCTCACCGCCTTCGTCATTTCCCACGCCGCCGCCGCGTTTTCCATTTCCCGGCCAACAACCATGGGCGCTAGAAAGGTGCTCATTGTGTGCCACGCAGGTTCCGTCCACTCGTCGCAATAAAACGGTCCTTCGCCGGCGGTGCACTCGCCCCAACCTTCAGCACCATCCTGGTCCGTTGCACGGACGAGCAAGATGCGACGTTCGGTGGTACGTCCAAAACTGGTTTCAAAAAAGTGAATCAGAGGAAGGCGAATTTCACGCAGCTCGACGGAAGTTATGATCACTATGGATACCCTGTCCCGTTATGAAGTAGGAACATTATTGCATGGACGTGGGTTGTTCAGCAGCCTTGAAGGAGGAATAACGTCCTGAGGTCACTCAGTCGAGGTGGTTTCCTGATTATTCAATGCCGCGTGCATGGTATGCCACGGCAGCGAGGCACATTTCACGCGGACCGGAAAATCGCGTACGCCGGAAAATATCTTAAGGTTGCCGAGGCCATTCGCGGCGGTTTCTTCATCGAGTTGCCCGGTTACCATACCGTGAAACTCACTGAAAAGCTGTTCTGCCTGCTGCTTGGTTTTTCCCTTCAACGCCTGGGTCATCATGCTGGCCGCAGCTTTGGAGATCGCACAGCCTGAACCCTCGAAAGTTATCTCCTTCAAGGCGTCTTCTTCCAAATGCAGGTAAACGGTGAGCTGATCGCCGCAAAGCGGATTGAAGCCTTCAGCGAAGTGATTGGCGGTCTCGAGCTTGCGAAAGTTTCGCGGTTTCTTGTTGTGGTCGAGAATGACCTGTTGGTAGAGCTCGCTTAATTCAGACATATGAAGAACAGTGGACACTAAATCGTGAATAGAACCTGCTTCCAACGAAGGCGTGCTTTCTATTTACAATTCATGATTCACGATTTACGAAAAAATTTCGACTACCCTTTCGATCGTTCGTGCCAGTACATCAACTTCTTCCTTCGTGTTGTAAAAAGCAAAAGAAGCACGGGCAGTTGCTGGAATATTAAACCGTTGCATCACCGGCTGAGCGCAATGATGACCAGCGCGAATGGCAATGCCTTCCTGATCGAGAATGGTACCAATGTCGTGCGGGTGGATCTCGTCGATAACAAACGAAAGGACGCTGGTTTTTTCCCGAGCCGTTCCAATAATGCGCACTCCCTCAATCGCTTTAAGCCTCTCTGTCGCGTACTGCAACAACTCGTGCTCGTGGATCGCTGCTTGTTTGCGGTCAATTGAGCTGAGATAGTCGATCGCAGCTCCCAGCCCGATCTGCGAAGCGATTGCCGGAGTTCCTGCTTCAAACTTATTCGGAAGATCTGCATACGTAGTCTTCTCAAAGGTGACGCTTCTGATCATGTCGCCGCCGCCCTGGAAAGGATTCATCTGGTCAAGCAGCGCGGTCTTGCCATAGATTACGCCGCTGCCGGTTGGGGCAAATATCTTGTGTCCGGAGAATGTATAGAAATCACAATCAAGATCCTGCACATCCACCGGCATATGAGGCGCGCTCTGCGCTCCGTCAATCAAAACCGGCACGCCATACTTGTGCGCCTGGTCGATCATCTCCTTCACCGGGTTGATTGTACCGAGGGCATTGGAGACATGCGTGAAGGCAACGAATTTTGTTTTCTCATTGAGCAGCGCGTGATACTCGTCCAACAGCAACTCGCCGGCGTCATTCATTGGAATCACGCGCAGGCGCGCGCCTTTTTCCTCACAGAGCATTTGCCACGGAACAATGTTGGCGTGATGCTCCATTGCCGAAATGAGAATCTCGTCGCCCGCGCCAATGAACTTGCGGCCGTAGCCGTGCATCACAAGGTTGATGCCTTCCGTGGCGCCGCGTACAAAGATGCATTCCTTCGCCTCGCGCGCGTTGATAAACCGCTTCACCTTTTCGCGCGCACCTTCGTAGGCAGTCGTCGCTTTCTGGCTCAAATAGTGAACGCCGCGATGAATGTTTGAATGCTCGTCTTCGAGATAAATACTGCCGCGATCGATAACAACCTGCGGGACCTGCGATGAGGCCGCATTGTCCAAATACACGAGAGGTTTGCCGTTTACCGTTTGCCGCAGCACCGGAAAATCCGCACGAATGCGTTCCACGTCAAAATCGCCGCTAGCAGCCGTTGGGGCTTTTTCGTTCACCAGTAGTTCTTCAGTGCTACTCATGGGGCTATGCTTCAAGACGCGCGTTGAGACGATTCAAGACCGCCTCGTCTAATTGCTTTCTAATTGACTCGATCTTGATCTTGCCAATCACCTCTTCGGCGAACCCGTAAGTCAACAGATTGCGCGCCAGATCCGGGTGAATTCCGCGAGCTTCCAGATAAAACAGCTCATCTTCCTCAAGCTGTCCAACCGCTGCGCCATGGGCGCACTTCACGTCATCAGCCAATATCTCAAGTTGCGGTTTCGTGTCCACGCGCGCTTCGTTTGAGAGCAGCAGGTTTTTGTTTGTCTGCATCGCGTCGGTTTTTTGGGCGTCGTGTCGCACAAACACTTTGCCGTTAAAAACTGCGCGCGACTTGCCATCAAGGATGCCTTTGTAAAGCTGGTGACTGGTGCAGTGTGGCTTGCGGTGGTCGATAACCGAGTGAGTATCGGTGTGTTGACTGCCGGTCACTAAATACAGGCCATCGACCCAACACTCGGCGCCTTCATCATCCATAATGACGTGGAAGTCGTGTCGCGACAGTTGCGCGCCAAAAGTAATTGTAGTGGCGTCGTACCTGGAATTCCGGCCCAGATCAGCAGCCGTTGTAGCAATGTGGAAAGCTTCCGTGCTCTCACGCTGAAGTTTATAGTGCTCCAAACTTGCGCCTTCACGGAGGACTATTTCAACCACTGCATTGGTGAAGTATTTCGAGTCTTTAGTGCTCGCGTAACTCTCAATCAAAGTCGCGCTGCTGTTCTCTTCGGCAACCACCAGCACCCGCGGAAAGCTGGCGACGTGCGTCCCGTCTGAAATGAAAAGTAAATTCAGGGGAACGCTAACGATCGCATCCTTGGGAATGTAAACAAACGCACCGTGTGAAATTAGCGCTGTGTTCAGCGCGGTGAAGCCATTCACCACGTAGTCCGCCTGCTGCGCCAGATGCTTCCAGACGATTTCGCGGTAACGCTCGTCGGCAATAGCTGCGGAGAGATCAAGCGCAACGACACCTTTTGGAATCGCTGTCAACGCCGAAAGGTCTTGACGCAACTTGCCATTGATAAATACCAACTGGCTCTCGGATGTTTCCAAGTGGCGAAACTGCGACAACCCCAGCAAATCAACTTCGCCTTTGGCGCTCGTCTGCAAACTAGATGGTTGGAAGTCCACGGCCGCAAGCGCTGCGACGTTTGTGTACTTCCACTCTTCGTCTTTCAGTGACGGAAAGCCCGACTCCTCAAACCGTTCCATCGCGCCCGCGCGTAAACGCTCCAGCCAGGCGACGCGCTCGCCCTCGCGATTTTCCTGCAATTGCAGAAAAGCCTGGCGGTATGAATTCTCTTTTCTAACTATCTCAGTAAGCATGTTCTATTTTGCCACCGCGCCGGTGCCGCTCGTTTCGGGAGCCGCAGTCTTTAGCCAGTCGTAACCCTTCTGTTCGAGTTCCAACGCCAATTCTTTGCCGCCCTCTTTCGCGATCCGGCCATTAGCCAGTACATGCACAAACTGCGGCACGATGTAATCGAGGAGGCGTTGATAGTGGGTCACCAGAATTACGGCATTATCCGGATGGTGCAGTTGATTCACTCCGCCGGCGACGATGCGCAGGGCGTCGATATCCAAACCGGAATCGGTCTCGTCAAGCACAGCCAACTTTGGTTCCAGCACGGCCATCTGCAAAATCTCATTGCGCTTCTTCTCGCCACCGGAGAATCCCTCATTAACCGAACGCGTCATGAAACTCGCATCCATCTCAACAACTTTGGCACGTTCCTTCAGTAGATCCTTAAACTCGAGCGGATCAAGTTCTTCTTCGCCAAGGTGTTTGCGCTTCTCGTTATAGGCCAGCCGCAAAAACTGGGCATTAGAAACACCCGGAACTTCAATCGGGTATTGAAACGCCATGAAAACGCCTTCACGCGCCCGCTCATCCGGCGGCATTTCAAGCAGGTTCTTTCCCTCGTAAAGCACTTCGCCCTTAGTAACCTGGTAAGCCGGATGGCCGGCCAGAACCTTGGCCAACGTCGACTTGCCCGAACCATTGGGGCCCATGATCGCGTGTATCTCGCCTTTGTTGACAGTCAGGTTAATCCCTTTCAGGATTTCATTGCCGTCAATGCCGGCGTGCAAATTCTTGATCTCTAACACTTATGATTGCTCCTCAACAATTAAGTTTTGACTGACGCGGTCACACAAAGACGCGGAGACACAGCGAAAGCAACTCTCCGCGTCCCCGCGTCTCTAAATCCCCGCGTCTCTCATCCGACGCTGCCCTCGAGCTTCATGCCCAGCAGCCGTTGCGCCTCGACGGCAAATTCCATCGGCAACTGCAGAAATACATCCTTACAAAAACCGTTGATGATCAGCGATACCGCGTCCTCTTGCGAAATCCCACGCTGCTGCAGGTAGAACAGTTGCTCTTCGCTGATCTTTGAGGTCGATGCCTCATGTTCCACACTCGAAGTGTTATTCATCACCTCGATGTAGGGAAAGGTGTTTGCGCCGCTGTTTGAACCAATCAGCATCGAATCGCATTGCGTATAGTTACGCGCGTTATCCGCTTTCGGCATCACTTTCACCAGCCCACGATAGCTGTTGTTTGATTTACCAGCAGCGATGCCTTTGGAAATGATTGTCGAGCGCGTGTTTTTGCCAAGATGGATCATCTTCGTTCCGGTGTCGGCTTGCTGCGCATGGTTAGTCAAAGCGACGGAATAGAATTCGCCGATAGAGTTGTCGCCCTGCAAGATGCAGGACGGATACTTCCAGGTAATCGCCGAACCGGTCTCAACCTGCGTCCATGAGATCTTCGAATTTCGTCCGGCACACTTGCCGCGCTTGGTTACGAAATTGTAGATGCCGCCGACGCCTGCTTCGTCTCCCGCATACCAGTTTTGCACTGTCGAATACTTGATTTGGGCGTCATCGAGCGCTACGAGTTCAACCACCGCGGCGTGCAACTGGTTCTTATCAAACTTCGGCGCGGTACAACCTTCCAGATAGGAAACGTGCGAACCCTCTTCGGCGACGATCAAAGTTCTTTCAAACTGCCCCGACTCCGAATTGTTAATTCGGAAGTAGGTCGACAATTCCATGGGACAGCGCACGCCCTTGGGAATGAAGCAGAACGAACCATCCGAAAACACCGCGCTATTAAGGGCCGCAAAGAAGTTGTCGTTGGTAGGCACAACCGAACCGAGATACTTCTTTATCAGTTCGGGGTATTCCCGAATCGCTTCAGTAAACGAACAGAAGATCACGCCATGCTTCTTGAGTTTTTCTTTGTAGGTGGTGGCAACAGAAACGGAATCAAACACTGCGTCGACTGCCACATTGGCAAGCTGCTTCTGTTCCGTCAAAGGAATGCCGAGCTTCTCAAACGTGCGCAACAATTCGGGATCGACTTCGTCGAGGCTTGCCTTCGTCGCTTTCTGTTTCGGCGCGCTGTAATAGATCACGTCCTGATAATCGATGTCCGGATAGGAAATGTTTGGCCAGTTTTTCGGCTCCACCATAGTCAGCCAATGGCGATAAGCCTTCAGCCGAAACTCCAGCATCCAGTCAGGTTCCTGCTTGATCTCGACAATCAAGCGGATTGTGTCTTCGGTCAGTCCGCGCGGAATAACGTCCGACTCGATGTCGGTGACGAAACCGTATTTGTATTCCTGCTTTCCTAATATTTCTGCTGTGCTCATCTATTTGTTTATCCGTAGCCTTCCAAACTTTTTGTGCCAATTACATTTGCGCTGGACTTGGCTCCATTTGTCGCACCTGCTTCACGCCCTGGATCTTGTGCAACACTGCGTCAACCGTCGCTTCGGTTCCGAGTAACTGCGATAGCGTAATTTCCGCCAGTGCCTTGTCAACAATCTGATGCAATTCCACGATCACCGGCCTGATGCCGCAATCGCCCGTATGCACACACGATTCAAGTACGCCCGCGTAACTCTTACAATGGGTCTCTACGCTCTCGTCATCCAGCACGCTTATGACTTCGTTCAGATGAATGACAGACGCCGGACGCGCCAGCCTATAGCCACCCTTAATGCCGCGCTGCGACTGAACCAGACCAGCCTTATTCAAAATCCACATCAGCTTCCCGGCATTTGCCGCTGAAATACCTTCCAGTTGGGCAATCTGCGATAGCGTCAGCGACTCGCCTTGCATGTCCGCGCGCGCAAGCTGCAACAAGCAACGTAGTCCGTATTCCTCTTGTGCGGAGATCTTCATTATCGGATGTCGGCTGCGATAACCCGCCGAGCACGCTCCCTTTGACTACCCTAAGTGCAGGCAGTTTAACTAATCCTTACTTTTAAGTCAACTTTAGCCACTCGCTTGAGTTTTCTGAGGAAATGAGGGAATTGGGAAGGTTCTGGAAGTTTTGTTAGAGACTGAAGTTGAAGTCAATGTAACCGGTGAGACGAGTTGGCCGGCCCTCAATGGAAACTACCTGGAAGGACCACTGACGAGCAGCTTCTTCGGCCGCAGACCGCAGCAGTATTGGGCCTTCCGATTTCGAAACTGCGATCACTTTGCCGCCCTCAACTACTACGTGAACTCTGACGAGTCCCACGGTGCCGCTTTGTTTCGCCATCGGTGGATACCGCGGCACTACTTTCTTAACTGCGAATGGCGTCAGAGATCCAGCTTCATCAACGTCGGGCTGGCTCGACTTTGCCGAAGGCGATTGAGTCGTGTTGTTCTCAGACGTCTTCGCGCTCGCAGGAGGACGCCCCGCGCCCGCAGTATCCCCTGTCCGTGGCTGCTGCTCGGAGGACACGTGGTTATTGGCTTCAATAGTTGTTTCTGCGGCTCGCTTGGTAGAGTAAGGTGATGGTCCGGAAGACTTGCCGACGGGCGACTTCCCCGGCCGCAACGGCTGGATGCCCCCCAGGGAAGCGATTTGTGTTTGCGAGGACGCGAGTGCCTCGCGCGCGCTGGCGTATTCGCTTTCCCACTTACTTTGATCTTCGCTGTCCTTAGCCAGCGACAAGCGCAGGCCCAAAACATCTTCAAGTAAAGACAGCGAATCGTAAGCCCGGCGTCCAGTTGAAATTTCTTTCGCCTGGAGAATCATTCGCTCGAGCAAAGATCGCAAGCGATTAAGATCGCTCACCGCCTCTGCCGGCAAAGTTGCATCGGTGGTACTAATACCAAAGCTGCGGTAGCGCAACAGATGTGTGCGGGCCCCGTTGACTGCTTGTCCTGACAGCGCAAAGTAGGTACCCAGCGACTCATCCCTTTGCGCGCCCCGGGCCTGGTAGGTTTCTTCGAGTAGGGCCTCGGCCCTGCCGTAGTTCCCTTCTTCCAAGTAAACGTTCATTAACATTATCGACGTAATGTTACGGAGAGCATTGTCCTGCGCGGTGGCCCTGACTGACTCAAGTTCGCTGGCCGCGGTGTCGAGACGGTGAGCAGCGATCAATGCACGCGCGCGTTCGATACGCGTCTGCAAAGCTTCAGAGGAGTTGGACGATTGCGGCACAGCTTGTCCATTCTCGTTGGCGGAAGTGTTTGTATCGGCGGGTTTAGTTATGTCTGCTGGAGACCCGGCATCTGTTGGAGACTTGGGCGCTGCCGGAACTTGAGCGTGGGCCGCTAAGAAGGACGATACGATAAACGCAAAGACGATAAGAAGTCGACTAAACGAATGAAGGACGCTGCACGATAAAAAACGATTCACTACACTTCGCTCCCAACAAATACAAAAAGCGAGCTTAACGCTCGCTTGCGGACTAACCTGATTTTGACGGGCTATTATGTCGCGTGAATACTATTGAGGCAAGTGCGCACGATTGATTTTGGTAGTAACCTCAACCGAGCGAGTGTTTACGCGCCTGCAAATCTCCTTATTTAAAGGGCGCTATTTCAATTGGTTGCAGTGAGGCTCTTGATTATCTTTTCACGGAAGACGCGAGCGCCTTCTTTGATCGCGGCCTCGTCAAGCGTCAACAACTGGCGGTCGCGCATCACGATCCTCCCATTGATAATCACTGTGTCCACGTCGGAGGCCTTGGTGGCATACACCAGGTCTGAATAGACGTTATAAAACGGTATTTGATTGAGCGCGTCGCGATTCACCAGAACGAGGTCGGCACGCTTTCCCTTCTCGATTGAGCCGATCTCCCGTTCCATGTGCAAGGCCCGCGCGCCTCCAATGGTGGCCAACTCGAGCGCTTGTTCAGCCGACATCACTTTAGGATCGCCGCTAATAAGTTTGTGCAGCTTGGCGGCAGTGTCCATCTCTTCCCACATACTCAGGTCGTTATTGGAAGCTGCGCCGTCCGTCCCTAATCCGACTCGCAAGCCTTCCGCCATCATCTTCGGAACCGGCGCGACTCCTGAGGCCAGCTTCATGTTTGACTGCGGATTGTGGACCACGCCAACGTCTGCCCGTTTCAAAATCTCGATTTCACCGGGATTGGGCCAAACCATGTGCGCCGCGATTACGCGATTGCTCAGGAATCCAATGCGCGACAGGTAATCGACCGGACTCGCGCCGTGGGCCTTGATGCTCTCATCTACTTCCCTTTTTGTTTCCGAGATGTGCGTGACGATGGGCGCGCCGGTGCGATCGGAAAAAGCGCGAATGGCCTTGAGGTGCTCTTCAGAAACAGTGTACGGAGCATGCGGCGCAACGGCAGGAACGATTAGATCGTTTCCCTGCCACTTCTTAACGAACCTCTCGACGTAGGCCATCGCCTCGGCATTAGTCTTATTGTCGGCGACCGGGAAATCGATTACCGTTTCTCCCAGCACGCCGCGGACGCCCGCTTTCGCAGTTTCATCTGCAATCGCGTCTTCGAAGTAATACATGTCGCAGTAAGTCGTGGTCCCACCGCGAATCATTTCCGCCAGCCCCAGGCGCGTGCCGGCGCGCACGAATTCTTCGGTAACGTTTTTTGCTTCGGCCGGGAAGATGTACTTGGTAAGCCACTCTTGCAGGTCGAGATCATCTGCCAGACCCCGGAACAACGTCATCGGAATATGCGTGTGTCCGTTGATCAGCCCGGGGATGATGAGCTTGCCGCCCGCATCCACTCTTTCGGGCGCCGTATACATCCTGAGGATCTCAACGCTCGGTCCCACTGCCACAATGCGTCCGTGCGCCACGGCGATGGCCGCGTCCGGTATGACGTGGCGCTCCTTGTCCATGGTTACGACTGTGCCGTTGAGCACAAGCAGATCTACTCGCGTCATGCGCCGACCTCTGCTTCGTTGGGCAGTTGCAGGAAATACGATAACGACAAGCGTGGCGAACAGAGTGACGAGAATGAAGAATTTTCTTGGCATAATGTGAATGACAATGGCTTCGAGTTGGTTAGTGGGTTAGGCTGATTCCTGGGCTTCTTTGGCCTCTTTGGCGGCTTTTGCGGCGCTCAGGAAGCGCGCGTCAAAAGCACGCGGCAAAAGCTCCCGAATCGAAACAATCTGCGTTTCACCTTTGAGATTGCCGAGGATGATCGTCGCGTTCTTCGCAAACTCCCAGATGATTTGCCGACACGTACCGCAGGGTGGTGTCAAAGTGTCAGTGTCGGCGACAACGGCAAGCTCAGTAAACTGGCGTTCACCTTCGGACAGGGCCTTCCAAATGGCGACACGCTCAGCACAAACGGTCAATCCGTAACTCGCGCTCTCGACGTTGCAACCGACGTACACTTTTCCTTCCTCGGTGCGCACAGCGGCACCCACCAGGAAATTTGAGAATGGCGCAATCGACTGCAGTCGCGCGGTCGTCGCCGTATCGATAAGTTCCTGCAAACTCTCTTCGCTCAAGCTTGGCCTCCCCTCGAGGTAAAAGCACTTGCCAACCTCTCTCGAATTTTTCCACTAATCAGATCTATGCTCACCAGATTATGACCACCTTCCGGAATTATAACGTCAGCATAACGCTTTGACGGTTCGATGAATTGCATGTGCATTGGCCTTACTGTGGCCAAATACTGTTCGATGACGGATTCTACCGTGCGGCCGCGTTCGGCAATGTCGCGACGCAGCCGGCGAATGAAACGAATATCGTCCGGAGTATCGACAAACACTTTAATATCCAATTGTTCGAGTAGCCGCGGATCCACAAAAATCAGGATGCCCTCGACGATCACAATCGGCTTAGGTTCCACCAGGCGCGTTTCGTTGAGGCGATTGTGCGTCTTGAAATCGTAGAGTGGCAGTTCAATCGGTTCGCCGGCTTTTAGTTTGCGAATGTGATTGACGAGCAGGTCGTTATCGAGGGCGTCGGGGTGATCGAAGTTAGCGAGTTGACGATAGTCGAGCGGCAAGTCCTTGAGGTTACGATAATAGGAATCCTGCTGGATGAAAACGACCTCACTCGCCTTCACCGCCTCCAGGATTCGATTTGCAACCGTTGTCTTGCCTGACCCGGTGCCACCGGAAATGCCAATGATTAAGCTCACGAAAACTGTTTTACTTCCTCTTGATGAGCTGCTACTCCGGTACTTTCGCGATCACGCCCCGGAGCAGTTGCGTAAACATCTGCCGCACCTTCTGGCCAGTCTCCATCACTTCTTCATGATTGATCGGAGCGTCACTAATTCCGGCAGCCATGTTTGTAATACACGATATACCCAAAACTTTCATCCCCATGTGGCGCGCAACTATTGCCTCGGGGACAGTGCTCATGCCCACTGCGTCCGCGCCAAAAGCACGCAGCATATGAATCTCGGCCGGCGTTTCATAGCTGGGTCCGGCGAGCGCCGCATAAATGCCGCGCCGGACGGTGACGCCAAGCGCCCGCGCTTCTTCCGTTGCCAGTTCCTGCAACTCGCGCGCATAGACTTCTGACATATCAGGAAAGCGCGGTCCAAAGCGTTCGTCGTTGCGGCCTCGCAACGGGTTTACACCCATAAAGTTTAGATGATCACTGATGACCATCAAGGCGCCCTGGGTCAGTTGCACATCAATGCCGCCGGCGGCGTTCGTGAGAATCAGCGTGTTGACTCCCAACAACTTAAATGTCCTGACCGGAAGCGTGACTTCTTCGAGCGAATAACCTTCGTAGTAATGCACTCGCCCCTGCATCGCCAAAACCGGCACGCCCTCAACTTTGCCGACCACCAAACTGCCAACGTGTCCCTGGGCAGTCGAAGACACAAACCCCGGAATATCGCTGTAGGGCAACGAAACTGAGTCAGTAAACTCGTCCGCAAAGCCACCGAGACCGCTGCCCAGCACGAGCGCAATCTTGGCGTCTACAGTAGCGCGCGCGCGGATTGTGCGCGCGGCATTCTCGGCGCGCGAATACGTATCTGTCTTAGCGCTTGCTTCAACCATGAATCAAATTAGTTTCGAGTTTCGCGTTTCTAGTTCCAAGTTCATTCTTTAGCGTTGGCGTCGTATCACAGAGAATCCAAACTCAAAACTCGGAACTCGAGACTTGAAACTAAAGAAGTATTATCGTTCTTTCTGGTACGGAATTCCCAACGCCCGCGGCGGTCGCGACGAACCGATGAAGCCCGCAAGGACAACAATCGTCAGGATGTAGGGGACCATTTGAATAAACTGAACCGGGATGTCATCGCCAGAGGGGAGCTTTACCACGCCCTGCATCTGAATTGAAATGGCCTCGGTAAGACCGAACAATAAACAGGCGAGCAAGGTTTGAAACGGTCGCCACTTGCCAAAGATCAATGCAGCCAGCGCAATGAAGCCTCGACCCGAGGTCATGTTTCTCGTAAATAACGACGACTGCCCAATTGAAAGATAAGCGCCGCCGAGCCCGGCCAACACACCTGACAACAACACGCCTGCATATCGCATTCGCGCTACCGGAACGCCAGCCGCGTCGGCGGCTTCCGGATTTTCACCGACGGAGCGCAGCCGTAAGCCGAAGGGAGTCTTGTAAAGAACGTACCAGCTAAGCGGAACCATTATGAGCGCAATCCAGATCGGGAGCCACGGAATCAAATGTTCCTTCGGAATTTGCGGCGTCGAGCCTGACGACAGAAAGAAGGCGCCGCTCAAGAAAGCGGGTAATCCGAGCATTAGAATGTTGATGGCCGTCCCGGTGACAACCTGATCAGCCTGGTAACGAATGCAGGCCACGGCATGGAGCGAGGCTATCAACATTCCCGCCGCCATTCCGGCAACCAAACCCACATAGGGACTGCCCGTTGCGTAGGTCACCGCTGCCGCGGTGAACGCGCCCGCGAGCATCATCCCTTCCAGGGCAATGTTAATAACGCCCGAGCGCTCGGAAAATAAACCCCCGAGTGCGGCGAGGATCAACGGAGTGGACAACCGCACCGTTGACCAAATAAGCGCTATCGAAAAGATCTCTGCCATCGAATTAGCCTCTGGAGACTTAAATCTTTGCGCGTTTCAGCAAACCCCACTTTGCAAACGGCCCGCGGAAGAAAGCTTCCGCCGCTACAAACAGAATGATTGTTCCTTGTAACACCTGGACGATATCTTTTGTGACGTGCTGCGTGAAGGCGTCGACCGGAATGCCGCCCCGCTGCAGAACCGCAAAGAGCAATGCCGATATGATCACGCCGACAGGATGATTGCGGCCCAGGAGGGCCACGGCAATTCCGGTGAAGCCGTAGTTATCAGAAAACCCGTCATAGTAGCGATAGCGATAGCCGAGCACTTCGTTAATGCCCACCATCCCGGCGAGCGATCCCGAGATCGTCATCGCAATCACAATCTGCTTGCGCACCGAGATGCCGCCATACTCCGCCGCACTGGGATTGGCGCCAGTCGAACGCAGTTCATAACCCCACTTCGTATGCCAGAGAAAAATGTAAACCAGTCCACAACAGACGAGCGCCAGGATAAACGCAAGATTCAGCGGAATAAATTGCGGCATGCCGGGGATAAACTTACCCAGGCGGGCGATGTGAGCGCCTGGTCCAATCTCCACGGTCTGCATAATCGGGCCGGGCTCTTTGTAGTGATACTGCGTGAAATAACTCAGCAGTGCAACCGCCAAAAAATTCAACATGATCGTGTTGATAACTTCGTGGGATCCGAAACGTGCTTTTAGAATACCGGGAATCGCACCCCACACGCCGCCGCCCACAATCGCTCCCAAGAAACACAAGGGAATCAGCAGCCACGGCGAAAGATGGGCGAAAGTTATGCCCACCCAGGCGGTTACAAAAGCGCCGACGTAGAGCTGTCCTTCCGCGCCGATGTTGAGCAAGCCACACCGAAAAGCAACCAGCACTGCGAGGCCCGTGAAAATTAGCGGCGTGGCGTAGAAAAGCGTGTAGCTGATGCCGATCGGCCAGGAGAAGGCGCTGCCGAAAAGCAGCCGGTAAGCCTCGATTGGATTGTCGCCAATGATGAGAATCAGGATTCCGCCAACAACAAAGGCGGCCACGACGGCGATTAGCGGAAACAAGAGTTCGCGTAGAAGTTTCATCTGTTTTTCACAGTCTTGAAGGTCCTTAATGCCCGCGGGTCATCAGGAGCCCAATCTCTTCAATGCTCGCAACCTTCGGATCAACCTCACCCACGATGCGTCCCTTATGAATGATCAGCAAGCGATCCGACAGCGACGTCACTTCTTCGAGTTCGGCGGAAACCAGTAAGACAGCGCAACCCGAATCCCGCAGACCGACCAGCTTGCGATGGATAAACTCGATAGCGCCGATATCAACTCCGCGCGTCGGCTGCGACACCAGCAGGAGTTTCGGTTCAACCTTAAACTCTCTTCCAATAATCAACTTCTGCTGGTTTCCCCCGGAGAGCGACCGAGCCGGTAGATCAGCATTCGCCGGGCGCACATCGAATCCTTCAATAATATCGAGGGCACGCTTGCGAATCGCGGCGCTGTCCAACAGCACTCCGGCGTAACTGACGATGGGCTTCCGATAGTGCACCCCGAGAATTGAATTCTCAGCAAGGTTGAATTCGAGCAGCAGGCCACGGCGATGACGATCTTCAGGGATATGAGCAATTCCCAACTCGCGCCGTAATCGCGCACCTTCTTTAGTAATATCTCGATTCTCAAAGAGTATCTGGCCGGAAAGCTGCGCCGGGCTCACCAATCCCGCGAGCGCCTCGATCAATTCCGTCTGTCCGTTTCCTTCAACGCCGGCGATGCCCAGGATCTCACCCTTGCGAACTTCAAACGAAACATCATCAACATGTTTCGCACCCTTGGTGGACATTGAAAGATTGCGAACGCTTAGCTCCGCGGTGCCCGGTTTACCCTCAGTCTTATCGACGCGCAAAAGCACTTCGCGACCCACCATCATCCGGGCCAGCTCGGCCGCATTCGTTTCGCTGGTTTGCACTCGACCAACCACTCGACCGTCGCGCATAACGGTGACTTCATCAGAGATGGCCAGAACTTCGGCGAGTTTGTGCGTGATTATTACTACTGTCTTCCCTTGCTCCCGCATGCGGCGCAGGATGGAAAAAAACTCTTCAACTTCCTGGGGTGTCAACACTGCGGTTGGCTCGTCAAGGATTAGCAGCCGCGCGTGACGATAAAGCGCTTTTAGGAGTTCGACGCGCTGCTGTTGTCCTACCGAAAGGTGCTCAATAACTGCATCGGGATTAACGGCCAGTTTGAATTCTTCCGAGAGTTTGCGAATTTCCACGCTTGCGGCAGCAAGATCGAGAGCCGCAGCGTTGCCGGGTTCCGCACCCAGAACAATGTTTTCCGCGACCGTCATCGTATCCACCAGCATGAAATGCTGATGCACCATGCCAATTCCCAG
>JANLYH010000134.1:0-7951 GCA_031365545.1 Pyrinomonadaceae bacterium
TATAGCGTCCCGATTTTTAACAGTCCGATCAACTGCAAGCCGAACAGGATGATGACGACTCCGCCTATCCATCTAACCCAACGGTTGGTGATAATCGAAGCCCCAACGAAACCGGCAGTTGTGCCCAGCGCCAGGAAAATAACTGAAAGCCCGGCATTAAAAGCCAGCGAATTAAGAATCACGGCGCGGCGTGCGTTTCCGCCTGAGCCGCCTTCCTTCAGTCTGTCGATGCTCACGCCGGACATCAGCGAGATATAACCGGGGACCAGCGGCAAGACACAAGGCGAAAGAAACGAAAGAATTCCTGCCCCGAACGCGACCCAAATATTGAGATTTTGACTTTCCATTTAGAACCTAATCGCAAAACTAACAGTTTGCGTTACGAAAAACTACTGTCTGGCCGTCACCGTGTCCCCACCCTTGTCAGCTTCCTCATTCATTACTTTATCGATCATTTTACCGAGCCCATTAATTTCCGGATCGCTTGCGCCCATCGCGATAAATCGCACATTGCCGCGCCGGTCGATAAGAAACGACATCGGAATGGAAAATACGCCGTAGTTCAATTCGTTGATGGAAGAATCAGCGATGACGAAACCGTAGGGCAGGCGTTGCTGCTTCTTGAATGTGCGCAGATAGGCGAGCTCTTCACCAGGAGTGACCCGCCGGCCGTCAATGTCGCCGGTGTAGTTTGTGAGACCGAGTATTACCAGCCCTTTGTCTTTGTACGCCTCATGCCAGCGCTGCAACCTGGGAAAGGTGAAGCGACACGGACCGCACCAGGGCGCCCAGAAATCGAGCAAAACAACCTGGCCGCGTAGGTCAGTCAGTTTTACCGGCGCGTGATCTATCCACTGCGCGGCGACGATCTCAGGAAGCGGAGCTGCTATCGTCGGCAGTGCATCATTGAAGATCGCTCTCGGATCAATTGAACGATCCAGCCCCGCGAGGCGAATGTTGGCGAGTCGCAAGAGGCTTCCTGATGGTATCGAGAGCGCTAATTTGCGCAACTCCATGACGGTGGCGAGCGCTTGGTCCTTCTTCCCTATTTGAAGGTAAGCGTCAGACTTGAATGCAGCCGCCTTAAAGAGCATGTCGTCACGCCTGACCGAGTTAATAGTTTTCTCGGCAGCGACCAGCTTCGCAATCTTCTGCATCTCGTCGGCATGCTTCAGCACGCCGGCGTAATCTTTGCCAGTGTTCAGCGCCGCGGCGATCAGGCTCTCCATCCCAAACCACTCCGGCAGGTTTCGGGGCTCGTCTTGAGCATAGGCCGTAACGGCCTGCTCGGCTTCCGGAATGAGACCCTTGCGAGTTGTGTAAAGCACAACCACAGCGCGCGCCAGTTGAGCGTTTTCGCCGGAGGCCTTCCCACCCAGAAAACGGCGCATCGCTTCAAGCGCGCCGTCTGGATTGTCTGCCAGATAGTGGAGCATGCCGAGGTAGTAAGCGTCGGCTTCGTTCAGGGACTTTCTTAATTGCAGGACGGTCGCATACTTCGCAGCCAGATCCTTTTGTTCCTGCCTGGTTTTTGCTTCGAGTTTCTGATCGTAAGGAATTTTCTGTTTGTTAAACTCGGCAAACGCAGTGTCAACGAAAGACTTTGCCTCTTCATACAGCAGCCTCGCGGGTCGCTTCTCATGCGCTGGGTTGGCGTCTTTGCTGACGGACGGCGGGGCTTGAGTTTGCTGCGCGCAGGCGTAACCGCTCGCGGACAAAGCCACGAAAAACAGGACAGCAAATCTAAAACACTTGGGACCAGAAAAAATCATCGTGATTTGAACTACTAGCCTACGGCCACCAGGCCAAAACGATCGGGCGAAAAAATCTCCAGCTTCGCGGGAAACACTCTATCAACAATTGCTCCGGCAATTAACTCTCCGGTGATTGGCGCCAAAAGTATGCCATTACGGTAATGGCCGGTGGCGTAGTAGACGCCTCCAATTTCAGCACAAGGACCGAGCACGGGCAAAGTGTCGGCAGCGCGCGGCCGCAAGCCGGCCCAGGAATCAGTCAACGATAGCGCCGCAACTTGCGGCGAGATTTCCATTGCAGCCGACAATATCGAGTAAACGCCGGCGGCGGTTACCTGTTTCTCAAAACCCGCATGCTCTGTAGTTGATCCCGCCAGCAACCGTCCGTCGCACCGCGGTACCAGGTATCCTCGCGGGCTGTAAATAATATGTCGAGACAGCTGCGGCTTTGGTTCAAAACAAAGCATCTGGCCGCGAACGGGTTTGATGCGCAGATCGGGTAACGCTTTGTCTACAGCGCTAAGTTGGGAACTCCACGCGCCTGCGGCAATAACGACCGATTCGGCGGCCACAAAGCCACTCGAAGTCTCAATACCACTAACCCTGTCGGGCTCGATCCGGAGCGAAGTAACCGTCGTGCCTGTTTCCACCCGGACTCCGAGCCGTTCATTAGCAGCCACGAGCGCCTTGATCAAGCGGCGATTTTCCACTTGAGTGTCGAGCGGAAACTTTAGGGCGGCGCGCACGTCTTCGTTAATCGCAGGCTCGAGTTGACGCACAGCTGCCGCAGTTAGTTTTTCGATTAGAAGTCCGGCTTCTTTTTGCCACTGGAAACGTCTCTCCAGTTCTTCTTCGTCGTGTTCCGTGAAAGCCAGATAAAGCGTCCCGGTAGTTTCGAGTTGGATATCGATGCCGGTTTCAGCCAGCAATGCGGCGGCATAATCTGGATAAAGGTCGCGACTCTGGCAGGTGAGGGCAAAGAATTCGTGCGCTCGATTGGCTTCAGCTTGAGGCGCCAACATGCCGGCTGCCGCTGAAGAAGACTCCGCTCCCAAACTATTGCGCTCGATTAGAAGCACGTCGCGCACTCCGCGCAAAGCCAGCGCCCGCGCCACGGCCAGGCCGATAACGCCGCCGCCGATAATTGCTACGTCCGCTCTTTCGCCTATTTGCCTCATTCTGCTTCGGTCAGTAGTCAGTGGTCAGTTGTCAGTTGTCATTTGGAGCTTTATTCTGTCTTAAACTGGTTTGGGGAGTGAAGCGAGAATACCAAAACTCAGGATCGGGTAATTGCAACTGGCCACGGACAACTGACCACGGACTAGTGACGACTGACTTATGAAACATCGTATCACACTGATTCCCGGCGACGGCATCGGCCCAGAAATCGCCGCAAACGTAGTGCGTATCATCGAGGCTTCAGGCGTAGAGATTGAGTGGGAAACTCACTACGCCGGCGCGCAGGCCCTGGAAAAATTTGGCGAGACACTGCCGCAGGCCCTGCTTGATTCAATCCTGAAAAACAAGGTTGCGCTTAAGGGCCCGGTGACTACGCCGATTGGCAAGGGCTTCACTTCGGTCAACGTTGGCTTGCGCAAGGCGCTCGATCTTTACGCGAACTTGCGGCCGATTCGGGCGCTCCCGAATGTTCCTTGCCGCTATCCGGAACTCAATCTGGTTATCGTTCGCGAGAACACGGAAAGTTTGTATGCGGGGTTGGAGCACGTGGTCGTTCCGGGCGTAGTTGAGAGCTTGAAGATCATCACCGAGAAAGCTTCCACGAGGATTGCGCGTTTTGCCTTCGAGTACTCCAAACGCGAAGGCCGCAAGAAAATAACCTGCGGGCACAAAGCCAATATCATGAAACTGTCAGATGGACTCTTTCTCGATTGTTTCCGCAAAGTGGCGACGGAATATCCCGATATCGAAGCTGACGACAAGATCATCGACAACGCCTGCATGCAATTGGTCATGCGCCCGGAACAATTTGACGTGATGCTCTTGGAAAATCTTTACGGCGACATCGTCTCGGATCTTTGCGCCGGCTTGATCGGCGGACTGGGACTGGTGCCCGGAGCAAACATTGGCGAGAAGGGTGCAATGTTTGAAGCGGTACATGGTTCGGCGCCGGACATCGCGGGGCAGGGAATCGCAAATCCCACAGCGCTCCTGCAATCAGGCATTCTCATGCTGCGCCACCTCGGCGAGCGCGAGGCGGCAGACAAAACTGAAAACGCGCTGCTGCAAGTTTTCGCGGAAGGAACGGTGCGCACGAAAGACATTGGCGGGACGGCCAAAACTGCTGAGTTTGCCGATGCGATTATTCAGAAGATGAATGCCGCGTGAGGTCCAAGAAATCGTGAGTTAAACGCCCCGCTACTCTTGAATCCACCAATTAGCCAAAGTTTTCCCAAAGCACCACCAGTTTGTTTGCGATTTAGCTGTGCTTCTCCGAACGCTAGCGACGCTTTGGCAGTTTTTTCGGCTTGGTGAGCGGTGCAGCTAAGGCCGCTTGCAACTTTTTGGGAAGTTTCTCCAGCGTCATTTGATAAGAGCTGGCCAGCAGCGGTTTCAGCTCGCGATCCGGCAAAGCGTCGAAGCGTTCGAGTCCTACCCAATGATGCCGGGCCATGTACGGCGCTGGAATGATGCCGTCCTGTTCAACTAATTCCGCAAACTTTTCCGGCGTGCACTTGAATGAGAGGGCTACGCCATGACTCGGTTCCAACGCCGCCACTGCAAACATTTTTTCGCCGATACGGAACAACAGATCGTTGCCCCACTGAACTTTTTCATCTGTGTGTGGCAGCGAGAGACAGAAGCTGCGAACCGATTCGATATCCATGATGCGGTGAATAGTAAATCAGTGGCCAGTGGTCAGACAAAACCCTAACAAGTCTTATCCGCGATGCCAGCTTAGCGTGACGAGGCTCCGCAGGTCCGAAACTCGGTTCTGGCCCCTGATCACTATTTCATCAACTCCAGCACCGCGACGGTCATTGCCTTGACGCCGGTGCGGAGCGTGGGTTCGGGCAACGGTTCGAAAAGGGCTGAATGGAGCGACGGCAACGGCATGCCTGTTTCCCGGCTTCGTTTCACTTTGGCGGGGTCGACGGCACCGAGAGTGAACTGGATGGCCGGAATTCTCTGTTCCAAACTAAGATAGCCAAAATCCTCACTCGCCATGGCCGGCGGAATTTTCACGACATTGTCCTGCCCGAGGGCCTTCACGAAGGCGGTAGCCAGTCGCTCAGTCAACTGCGGGTCGTTGTAAGTGGCGGCAGTGAATTCAGTCTCGCTGACTTTTACAATCGGTGCGCGATCTTCCGGAATGCCAGCGGCGACGGCGATGCCTTTGGTGATTCGCTCAATTGCCGCCAGCAACTTTTGCCGGACTTCTTCTCGGTAAGCGCGGACCGTTAGCTGCAAATTCACTTCATCAGGAATGATGTTGGGTCGTGTGCCGCCGTGAATTGAGCCTACTGTCACCACCGCCGGATCCAGCGGCGAGTTTTCCCGACTCACAATTGTTTGCAATGCCATTATCACTTGCGCGGCTACTACGATCGGGTCCTTGGTGGAGTCCGGTTTTGAACCGTGACCACCCAGCCCGCGAATTTTGATATCGACGGTATTGGAACTTGCCAGCGAGTATCCGGGCGTGTAGCCAACCTTGCCGGCTTCGAGTTCGGCGCTGTCGTGGAGCGCAACCGCGTAGTCAGGTTTAGGAAATCTTTCGTAAAGGCGGTCGCGAATCACCGCCCGCGCCCCATCAATCGTTTCCTCGGCGGGTTGGCCCAAAATCACCAGCGTTCCGTGCCACTGAGCTTTCAACTCGGAAAGCATTTGCGCGGCGCCCAGCATGCTGGTTATGTGAATGTCGTGACCACAAGCATGCATCACGCTGACGTCCTGGCCGGCGTCATTCTTAGTCTTAACTTTACTCGCGTATGGCAGGCCAGTTTTTTCGTCCACTGGAAGCGCATCTAGCTCCGTGCGGATCAGCACCGTTGGTCCGGCGCCATTTTTCATTACGGCAACCACGCCGTACCCAGTCCACTCCGGCTTTTCATACTTACCAATGTCTTCAGTGACCGTATATCCCAGCGCGCGTAACTGTGTGGCAAAAAAGGCGGCCGTCTTCTCTTCGTGATGCGACAACTCGGGTGCGGCATGTAAGCTCTTGTAAGTAGACACCAGCGAAGCAAGGTTGCGATCGATCATGGCATCGAGCGACTGTTGCGCATGAGCCGACCCGATGAAAAGGCTCGACAGCAGAATGAGCGCGAATAACATTTTCTTTGGCATAGATGGTCTCCGGCTTAGGTCAAGATTAATGGGCCACTTAATTACAGCATTAGCGGCAACTTTGGCTAGTTGAAATACTCCAGGGGAGCGGAATGTTTATAGTTTCATTCTCTTAGGACAATCATAGCGCCAGAGGAGCGTAATGTATCTGACTTTCGCTTCCACAGAGCTTATTTTTTCGAAGCTAATGGAAGGCAATGTCGTTAGCGCGACGCAGTATGTCAAGGAATAGGCAGCGTGGAGCTTCATTAGTTCATCAAGCCTCGTTTTTCTAACAGTTGTCGGGAATTTCCGACAGCAAAATACGGCTTCACCGGGCCGAGTACTATTCCAGTCGACACATTCTCGCTTCAACCAAAAGGAATACCGCTTGCACCCGTGTTCGCTGTTCGACTACGAAATCCTGACCTGGGAGTGAGTATGAAAAGAAGAATTTTCAGCATATTGCTGGCGGGAATGCTGCTGTCAGCGCAGTCGTCATTGGTTTTCGTTCAAGCGCAGCGGTCGTTGCACGACTGGGCGACAGTTCAAGCAGTTGGAACCGACGAGCGGTTGATCGTGAAACAGAAAGACGGCAAGACGATCGAGGGGGAAATGATCGAAGCTTCGGAAACTAATCTGACGCTATCGCACAACCGCAAGGTGGTGAACATTTCTCGAGACAGCATTCAGCAAATCGAGCATTCGCGAGGAAGAGCCGAGAAAGGCAAGTGGGCAGCGATTGGCGCCGGCCTCGGCGCCGCGGTGGGCGGAGGTATTGGCGTGGTGCAGGCGAGATCCGCCGCAGATGACGGTGGGATCTACACAGTGGCCGGCCTGGTAATCGGCGCCGGTGCTGGAGCCGTAGGCGGATTGGCTTTCGGAGCCAGCCGGCGACAGCGGGAATTGATTTACACGGCGCCGTAGTTACAAGGCTTTGGAGTTACAGGGAGTGCGAGCGTTTACGCGCGGCTCATTTCAGTTGATCTAAACTCAGCCGCGGTTATTGCGTATTGCACGACCTCGATGCCGTAGTAGCTGGTTTGCATCTCAAAGCGCATTCCGAGCTTCTGCATCACATGAATTGAAGCGGCGTTCGCTGGCTTAGCGATGGCCACGATGCGTTCGAAGCCATGATCGTCAAATCCGTGTTCCAAACTGGCGCGCGCCAGTTCCGTCGCGAAGCCTTTACCCCAATGCGCTTTGGCAAAATGGTAAACGGCTTCCGGCGTGCCTAGTAAAGATCTTAGTCCGCCATAACCCACAAACTCTCTCGTTTCTTTATCTTCGACTGCCCAACGGCCAAAGCCATGCCGCTCCCAGTGGTCAAGGATACTGGTAATGGCCTTCTCGGCGGTTTCTCTGTCGGCCGGTTTGCCGTCAGCCACGTGACGCATCACATCCGCGTCGGCGAATAAGGCAGCCAGCGCGTCGAGGTCTTCGGGACGAAACATTCTCAGTCTCAGTCGCGCTGTCTCGATTACGGGAGACTCAACAGTGTGCGGTTGGCTATTTACCCCGGTCGGCTTTTTATCACTCATCACTTATAATCAAAACGATAACACGATTAATCTGATACATAAGCCTACGGGAACAGTTTTTTCAAATAACATGGAAATGAGCAACGAGACAACCAAGAGAGCTGATCAGTTGAAGTTTAGCGGCCGCATCTTGTTTTTGACCGAAGACACA
This sequence comes from Pyrinomonadaceae bacterium, assembly GCA_031365545.1. Lineage (GTDB taxonomy): Bacteria > Acidobacteriota > Blastocatellia > Pyrinomonadales > Pyrinomonadaceae > PSRF01. Next base: position 7,734 of record JANLYH010000134.1, read on the forward strand.
GCCTTGATTCGACAACAACTCGAAGCCGACGCTGAGCCGGCGCGCGCGCTGGAAAGCGAGCTGACGCAACGGCTGCTGAATGATGACTTGCCACTCATGAGCAACATCTCAACTGATGAGATCACGCCGGGCTGGGTTTGTTTTTACTACGACGAGACGCTCGGCCAGTATGTTTACGTCGGCATGCGCGACGCCGCGGTTAAAAAAGACGAAGTGAA
>JANLYH010000143.1:0-6762 GCA_031365545.1 Pyrinomonadaceae bacterium
CCGCAAACGCCGCCGTTTACACACTCACAGACCAATCGCAGATCGTCCTTACCAATAACACGGCCGGTGCGGGCGGTGCGGGTGCCTACAACGCCGCGGGCGATCGCTTCAGCATCGGCACGGGCAGCAGCATCTACGCGAACAGCCCCGGCGCTGGCGCTGGCTTGAACAGCCTGACTCGCGTCGCGACGGCCACGTCCTTCACCGGCGGTGGACAAGTCTTCCTGTCTCCGGGAGCGATCGTGAAGCACAACCTGACCAATGCTCCCGACCAGGGCGCGGGCATCCTCACGATCCAGAATCTCGGCACCAATGCCGACCTCTTCTTCGCTCCCGGCTCCAATGGCGGCATCAACCAGACGATTACTGTCGGCGCTGGAACGCCGTGGGCAGGACTTAGCTCGGATCGCGGCAACCTCAGTTGGAATCAGGGCACCATCTTTGCCAACAGCGACTTCACGCTGCAGGGTCTGACGAGGGATGGCGGCCTCTCCACGCTGACTCTGGGTGCCACGAATGCCACGGGTGGCGTCGATATCGTCAATAACTCCGGCGGAGCCATCAATGCGAAGATCGTCGGCGCGGTCGCGATCGCCGAAGACGCTCCGGTGACGATGCCATCCAATTTGACGTTTGTCGTCACGCCCGGCGCCATCTTTCAACCGAATGCCACCGCCTCGATGGGATTCGGCGGCAGTCAGGCTAAGGTGCTCGTCCAGGCGGGAGGGACGCTCGATCCTGGAAATTTCATCCTGCTCGGCGCCGCTGTGAATTCAAACGTCGTCGCGACGACGACCGGCACCGCATCCAATGGCACTCAAAACCTGCCCTATCCCGTGCCCAGCCCGGTCAATGGCAGTGTGGTGGTGGAAGCGGGTGGACGCTTCCTGATTAACGACGCCTCCGGCATTGGCTCCGCGCCAGTCGGCTCCCATCTGATGCGGTCGGATTCGATTCTCGAACTCGGCAATACCCAGGCCTTCTTCGGACGGGGCAACATGCCGTTCAATCTGAGTGGCCCAGTCGATACGACCGGCGTCATCAATCCCGGCCAGTTCGTCTTCGAGACCGGAGTGATCACCCGCATTTCGGCGGATAACGTCTATAAGCTATCCCAGTTTCTTTCGACCAACCAGCCGGTCATCGAGATATTCGCGGCGAATCGCACGCTGACCAATCAGAACAATCCGTTCTTGATCCCGGGTTCGACACCCACGATTGCGCCCGAGGACATCACCATTGCCAATGGCACGATCCTGACCAACGACGATGCGGACCGGCAGATCAATGAAGGTCGCGGACACCTGATTATTGGCGACGGAGCCATCATCGCCGCGACGACCCAGACCTACCTGAACATTCAGGAAAGCTTCGACGTGCAGCCAGGTGCAACGGTTACCATCGGCAGTACTAAGTGGATCGATGGGAACCCGAAGTTGGGCGGCGTCCAGCTTCTCGGCCCGAACAGCAACTGCATTCCAGCGAGCGCGACTATCAACATGCTCAATGGGACGCAGTTTGTGTTTACGGGTGTGAACGTGTGGCCCGACACGAGGGCTCTGGATCTCCCGTTTGCGGTGACCGCGTTCCCATCGCCTGGCGCCCTCGCCCTCCAGCCGGGCACTGGCACCAGCATCCTGCTCAACACCGCCAACTTCATGGAGCATATCGGCCCATTGACGGGCAACGGTGCGATCATCGCCAATCAAGGAGGCACTGCGCTCGCCACAGGCCAGGGTGCGACCGCTGACTTTACTTTCAATGGGGTCTTCAAGAGCACGAACGGCCAGAATCCCTCCCTGGTGAAAAGCGGCCCCACGAAGATGACACTGACGGGGATCAGCGATTCGACGGGTGTGCTCGTCGCGCAGCAGGGTGAACTGGCTATCGCTGGAGCTGGTCTGACCGACTTCAATGAGGCGCGTCCGCAGAAGGGCGCGAAGATTACGCTCGATAACAGTTCCGTCGCCTTGAACAACCGTTTGGGCAATCCTTTGTTCGTCGTCGGGCAGGGTGGATCCTTTGAACTGATCGGCCATGCTACGACTCCAGTGACCGAAGCAATCGGCACCTTCGCCTCCGGCGCTGGGAACTTCATCAACGTCGCGCAGAACCCGCAACTGTCCTCCTTCAGCATCACACCGGGGGCGGCCACAACGACGGTCGCAGTCGCGACATTGGAAAACTTCCAGAGCGCGGGTCAGAGGCTTGGGACATGGGTGCTGCGTTCGGCATCCCTTGCCAATCTGCCCGGCACCTATACGACCGGCGCGGTCTTCGTCCCGAATGGTGGCAATACCGCCAATGGACTCTTCCAGGTAACTACCCCTAACTTCGGCAACCAGGCAGCGTTTGGCGTGGGCCCTGGCGGGAACATTGCGGCCCAGAGCGGTTCGACGGTTGTCGCGGTGCGTGGCGATTACCTTGGCGATACCAACACGGTCAGCGGAGGCGGCTTGGGCTTTGTGACGGAAGACACGGTGGCCGGCGGCATGCGTCTGCTGGATTTCGGCTCCGAATACGGCAGAAGCTTCCGCGATAACCAAAACACGAGCTTGAACCTCCTGCTCAGCGGAATCGTGAACACCAGCGGCGACACGCGCGTGCAGACTCTCACTCTAGCGGCGGGCACGACGCTGAACATCAACGGCACGCTGCCGCTGGGTGTGAGTGCGTCGCGCGTTCACCTGAATTCGGCTGGCGTCTTCGTTCGAGCGGGAGCTGCCTCCACGATCAATGGCACCGCCAATACCTTTCTCCAGGCGAACGGAGGAGCATCTCTTTTCCTGCACGCACAGGGCACTCTCAACCTCAACGCCAAGGCCTTCAGCGATACTGGCGTGGTGAAGACCGGCGCCGGAGCACTCAATGTGGGTTCGGGAGTCTTCACCGTCTTCCGCGGATCGCTCCAGATCGACGGCGGCACGGTGACTCTGGCACCGGGTAACAGTTTCGCGAATATCCGAAGCCAGAACGGATCGACCAGCAACAACAACCTCTACCTCAACGAGGGCATGTTGGAACTGAATGGCAACAGTCAGATGATCAACCTGCTCAATAGCAGCAACGAACTGCCAGGCTTGGGCGGCACTGTGACCAGCGCAACTCCGGCGACGATCATCAACACAGGTGGCGGTCGTTTCTCGGGAGCCATCCAGGGAGCCATCTCCCTCGACAAGAACGCCAACAACACGCTTTTGCTGACCGGCGCGAGCAATTACACGGGCACGACGGCGGTTCGTGCGGGCACGCTCATCCTGCGTGACTCAGGCGTGCTGAGTGGCACCAGTGCCTTGAATATTCAGAACGCCACGATCCAGCTCGACAACGGTTACCTGTCCAATGTCGTGAATCGCATCCCGGCGGCAGCCCCCGTCACGCTATTTGGAGCTACGGTCAATATCACCGGTGCGGCATGCCAGGTGGCGTCGCAGACCTTCAACACGGTGACCCTTGCCGGCGGTCTCAATACTTTCACAAGCAATGCAGGCGGCAGCGGTGCGAATGAAATCAGTATCGGCAACCTCATTCGCCCGCAGGGGCCGAATGGAGGCGGGGCAACGATCAGCTTCCAGCAGAACTATGGTTTCCTCGGCACTGCCGGGAACACCACCACGGCGATCCGCGATTTCATCACGAACGTGAATGGCTCCGGGCTCACACTGAACGATGGGCTGATTGCCGGCTGGGCAGTGTTCAATGGCGATCATTTTGCAACCTATCGCGCCGCGACCGGCGTCGGCTCTTATAGCAATACGGCGGATGGCTATGCCAACTATGAGTCCACGGACGCGACAACGGCCACGGCGACGCAGAACGTCAACGATGGCACCGCACGGACCTTCACGGCCTCGAAGACGATTAACTCCTGGCGCATCGCGCCGAATGCCGCTGTGGTGATGACCTTGAATGCGGGCGTGGGTCTGACCATCGACAGCGGTGGCATCATCACGAACAATAACAACACGACGAGCTTCAACGCCGCGGCCTCGACGGTTGGCCAGTTCATTACTTCCAACTCCGGCGAACTTGATGTGTGGGTGAATCAAAATGCCACGGGCATCAACATACCCATTACCGGTGCCATTGACCTCGTGAAGTCCGGCAGTGGGACTCTCAACCTCGCCGCTGCCAATACCTTCACTGGAAGGACGATCGCCAATGGCGGAACGCTGACCGGCAATCTAACCGGGACCAATGGGACGACGATCGTCACCGTGCCAGGCGACCTCCACCTGAATGCGGCGACGTTCACAGAAAACTTCGCAAGCCAGCTTTCAACGAACTCGAACCTGATCGTCGGTGGCGGCGCCCGTTTTAACTTGGTGAACTTGGCGGCCACGACAGAGACGATCCGTTCACTGACCTTCCTTGACGGCAGCAGTGGCACGGCAACGGCAAACGGTCTTGACCGCACGGCGCTGCAAACGACCTCGATCATCAATCTCTCGGCTCCGACTGCGATCACCTCGACGAATACCAACCCGTCCACCGGCGTTCCATTCATCGGCGGCTTTGCCGGCATTCTCGGCTTTACGAATGTGGGCGGCTCCACCCTGAACATCAACTCGCCGGTCGCGGTGAACGGCGTCCTTGCCGTGGGTCTGCGCATTGGCTCGGTCATCGGCTCGGTGCCGACGGGCGTGGCGGAAGGCGGTCTCATCAAAGCAGGCACCGGTCTGCTGACCATCGACCCGGATCAGAACCCGACATTCGGTGCGGTTGGTGTGACCACTTCTGGCAGCAATGTGATTACCGGGGTTACCGGCGCTGCATCGCTGCTGCCCGGACAGACGATCTTTGGCAGCGTTGCCGGCATTCCGGCGAACAGCTATGTCGTCTCCTCGACTGCCACGACGATCACGATCAGCCAAAATGCCACAGTCTCAACCACCGCCAACACGATCAGTGCGGGCGTGCTCAACCAGTTCAACAATCCCGCGGTGCTGACGGATGTATTCAATATCCAGAGTGGTGTAGTTCGCGCGGACCGGCCCGGTTCGCTGGGCAGCAACTTCGCCAATACGACCGTGCAAAGTGGCGCGGTCCTCCTCGGCAGCAACAACGCCAGCACGACCTTCACCGGTTCCATGACGCTCAAGAATGGATCGAGCCTCGGGGCGACGATCAACTCCTTTACGCTCGGCGCGGCGACGCTGACGGCGGCGAACCAGTCCATCCTGAACGTCCCGAGCGGGACGGTGAACATCGCTGCTTACGACTACTATGTTCCCGGCACGAACAACGGCAACGTCACCATCAACGGCAGGCTGACTGGGAGCGGTGCGATCGACATCGTAGGTCCGCAAATCACGCAGGGCAACGGAGGTGGCGGCGTCATCACGCTGGGCAATCCGCTGCTTTCGGGCGGCGGCGCGGGACAGAACAACTACAGCGGCACGATCAACGTCGGGATGAATTCGATCCTGGCCAATCAAGTGGCCCTGATCGCCGGTTCCGGCATTACCCGGACCACGGGCAACGCGATGGGCACTGCCATCATCAACTTGAACGGCGGACGCCTGCGCCTGCGCGACGATGCGAGCGGCACGGCGGACGTGAACGGCATAACCGTGGCCTACGGCAACAGCGTGACGCTGTCCGCAGATTCCTACCTTGATGCGAACCGCCAGACCAGCACGACGGCGGTCGGCAACATCGTCAGCCTCGGCACGCTGAGCGTTCCCTCGGGCAGCCGGGTGCTGAACGTGGATAGCGGCAACACCTACCAGATCACCTTTGCCAACCTCACGGGTGCGGGATCGCTCATCAAAGGTGGTGCCGGGCGTTTGAATATCACTGCGCTGGGTGGCTTCACCGGCGGCCTCGGAATCGCGGGACCGCAGGGCTTGGTGGTCGCGCCGACCTTCAACACGACCACGACCCAAAACTTGGTGCTGCCAGCCTCGTCCTCGGTGGCCAGCTTTGCCCTGAACGGCCTCTACATTACCGAAGCCACCAAGACGCTGAATGTCTCCGGCGCCTTCTCGGTGAACTCGAATGCGGGCGACATCGCCTCGAACAAGAGCAACAACCCCGGCTCGCTGTCGGTGACCAACACCACCACGCTCAACGTCGGCAGCTTTGTGAACAACGGCAGCGTCGGCGCATCCGGTGGTGCGGCGACGATTACCTCCACGGGAGCATTCAGCGGCACCGGTCACTTTGTGACCAACGGCCAGCAGCTCAACCTCGCAACGGGTGGCATCGCCGGCGCGCTGCACATCGCGGGTAACAACACCGTCAACGCCAATGGCCTCTCGCATAACTTGGCGGGCGTGCAGGTGCAAAGCGGCACTCTCAAACTCACACCTACCGCGGCCGCAGCCACCACCGGCACGCTGAACGTTTTTGCTTCGCCCGCTTCCGCAGTCAGTGCCACGACCGCGCCGATCCAAGCCGTGACCGGCATCCTGAATCTGGATGGCACCGCTGGTGTAATCAAACACACCGGCAACATTACCAACAGCGGTCTGGTCAGGGTTTCTGGTGGCACCGCCAGCGTGACGGGCACCATTTCCGGCACGGCGCTGGGTTACACCCCCGGACTGCTCGAAGGCATGATCCAGTCGGGCACCACGACCAGCCCGTTCAATGCCACTGCAGGCCGCCAGCTCAACCCTGGCAACTTCGGCATTAAGCTGGAGCCCCGCATGGCTCAGACCAACGCCGTCACCCAGAATGCGCTTACCGGTTGGACGGATGGACAGATGTGGATTTACAACGGCTACATCAAGGATAACGACGGCGTCTTTTCCTTCC
>JANLYH010000187.1:0-31419 GCA_031365545.1 Pyrinomonadaceae bacterium
AGCAGTTTCACCGCACGTTGAAACGCACGCGCGCGTATCTCGTCAGGAGTAAGTCGGGTAGCGCGCGCCGCCGCCGACTCAGTTTTGGTTTTTGTTCGACGCTGCCGCATTTTCATAAAGACATTTACCACATCGCCAGAAGAAGTCAGAACCGGGAGCGGTAGCGACCGGGTCGGTGTAACCCTAAGCTCATGTGAAAGTGAAACTGGACCCGGTCGCTACCGCTCCCGGTTCTGACTCTGTGCCTGACCCTCATCGCCAAATTGGCGATCGACAACCTAGAATGCAATGCATGGATGGAGTTTTAGTGATTGATAAGCCTGCCGGGGTGACGTCGCACGATGTGGTTGATGACGTGCGTCGCATCCTGCACTTGCGACGAGTTGGACACACCGGCACGCTGGATCCTTTTGCGACCGGCGTGCTGGTGATTCTCCTGGATCGCGCCACGCGTCTGGCGCAGTTTCTTAGCGGCGTAGAGAAAGAGTATGAGGCAGTGATTCGTCTCGGTTACGCCACTGACACCGGTGACGCAACGGGCAAACGAATTGAAAATAGCAACGTAGCTTCAGGATTGGGTAAATGGAGCCGGGAGCAGATCGAGGCGGCGCTCGAGAGTTTGCGCGGAGAAATCGATCAGGTGCCACCGATGTATTCCGCAAAAAAGCAGGGTGGCCGCAAGCTTTACGAACTGGCGCGTCGCGGCGAAGAGGTCGAGCGAAAGCCGGTGAAAGTTTGTATCCATGAATTTGAGCCCATCTATCCAACTGGGGAGCTGCTGCATGACAATCTTGACGGCACTTTCGATTTCAAAGTGCGGGTTGCGTGTTCAGCCGGCACTTACGTCAGAACCCTCTCCGAAGACTTTGGCAAGCAGCTTAGTGTCGGCGCTCATCTTGCTGAGTTGCGCCGGACACGCGTGGGCGACTTTGAGATTCAACAAGCTCAGACATTGGGACAGCTGAAGCAGGCGGTTGCGGATGAGGGGCTCGGCACGATTATACTTCCGACTGATACAGCGTTGGCGCGATTCCCGGTGAAGGATCTGAATGCGGACGAAATGCGCAAGGTGAAGAATGGCATCGCACTTCAAGTTTCGGCCGCAGCGTGGGTCGACGGAGAACGAGTGAGACTGCGTGACGAGCAGGGCAACTTGATTGCGGTAGCGGACTTTGACGCCGCCGCCGGCGCCCTACAGCCACGGGTGGTGATCGCGCGAGAAAACCGATGAAGAAGCGTTACTGGATCGGCGGCATGTCGGCCGCCTTGGTTGCAGCGAAGCTGTTGTTGCGTCCGAAGGATGTCGTGTGGGAAAAGAGCCGCGAAGTGGTTTTCCATGTCGACTATTCCCGATTCGTTGAGGTTGACGGTGTTCGTTTGCACTATCAGGAAGCCGGCGACCCCGCCGCGCCGCCGATGATATTAATTCATGGCTTCGCTGCTTCAAACCTCGTTTGGAGCAAAGTGTTTTTGGAATTTGCGGCGGCGGGCTACCGCGTGATCGCGCCGGATCTGCCTGGTTATGGCTATTCGGCCAAGCCCCGACATCTCGATTACACCATCGCACACCAGGCAGAGCTGATAGTCAGTTTTTTGAGGCAAATGGAAGTTGATCGCGCAGTCTTTCTCGGCAGCTCTTATGGTGCAGCGATCGCGGCGACGATTGCGCTGGATCGCCCGGAGTTGGTTGAAAAACTGGTTATGGTCGGCGCGGTCAATAACAACAAACCGACGCGCTATCTTTTGATGCGCCTCTTCGGCTCACCAATTATCGGCGACATCTTATCGCCGCTGCTGGTCGGTTCGCGCCGGCTTTTGCGGCTGCGAATGAAGCGCGTGTACGACCGGCATTCGTGGGTACTTGATGAACGAAGAGTTGACGCGCGACATTTGCCGCTGCGAACGCGTGGCGCGCACCGAGCCATTATTCGCACAGTGCGGCGTTGGGATGCTGAACGTGTTTCACGCGAAGCGCATCTGCTTACGCAGCCGACGCTGCTGATGTGGGGCGACACGGATCGTGAGGTGCCCCTCGGGGATGGTGAGCGTTTGCATCAGGCGATTCCGGGTTCGCGCTTGATCGTTTTCCGCGAGTGTGGCCACTTGCCACAGGAAGAATATCCCGAAGTCTTTGTCGAGCTGGCCTTGAAGTTTTGTTCGGAATGATTAGTTTTGGAGTGCGCTGACCTGTTAGCGCTTTGGTCGGTCGCGACCAGTCGCGACCACGGTTCGGTAGAATCTATGCAGCAGACAGGCGACAGGTCGCCTGTGCCAAAGCGGTGACAGGTCACCGCACTCCATCAAAATTATCACGCCATGTTCAGCGCTTTGCCGACTGAAGGATCGCGGCGAACGCGCCAAATCTTGGAGTCGAGATAGTAATGAATGAATGCGTAGCCCCAAAGAAACGAAATGCCAAGTTGGGCGGCGAGCGATGCCTCGCCCACGCCACCGCTGCTGGTTTTCAAAACCTGGTAACCGAGGAGTTGTCTAGGTCCCTGATAAAGCAATCCGAAAAGAACTCCAAAGGCGATGTAGTAAAGCAGGCGCCGGCTGATCAGTTCGGCGGCGCCATACTTTTGGCGAAGCTCGGAGGTGTTCGAAGCGGAACCCTCCCTAACGGTCGGGCTACTGCCCCGGCCAACGTGGGCGCTTCCACCACGTGGTCCGCTCCCGGTTCTTACATACTTTTTGTTGTGAAACCAAATCAGCCGATGGTATTGCAAGTTGTGATAGATGGTCAGAATCGCAACGATCGCAATCGGTTTTTGCGGCATTGGGGTTAGCAGCACGATCCAGTGCATTGGTATCGCTGCGAGGAGTAGCAGATACTTGGGAACGTCAAGTGGTTCGCCTTTGATCAGGCGTTGTATTTGTCTTCCCAACCAGCCGACAGCCAGCACCAGCGTGCCCGCCAGCAGAATAGTTGCCAGGCCGTTCACGCCAGACTGTAAGGGCCCCGGTACGCGCCTCATTGCTTCGGGATCGCGCGCGATGAAAGCCACGAACGGATAGTTGAAAGCAAACAGCAACAACAATCGATCCAGCGCGTTGTCAACCGGCGCGAGATCGTTATTCTTCTTTTTGTAAAGCACCATGAAACCGTAATGCTGTTTTACCAGATGGTAGTAAGCCCAAAGCGCGGCCAGAAAAAAGAAGCTTAGACCGGCGCCGGCGTAAACCATCAGCGGGCCGATCAAGAAGAAAAGTAACGAGCCCCAAAGCAGACGACCGCGGTTGCGCCGCTCGGTGCGATCAAAATAGGTACGCGAGAAAGTTCCGAAGACGTGCGGCGCATCAATGAGGATTGCCCAAAGCGCCACCATTGGTAGCAACGGCAGAATGCCCGCGACGTAAAGAATAAGCAGCAAGTAACTCGATGCGACGGAGCCAATCAACCAGATTAGATCGTCCCGCGCGCTGATGATCCAACGCACCGAAAGTGTGCGCGCCTGGGCCCCGTCAATTACATCAATAGATGTCGCCATATGTTTGGCAGCCGCAGAGTTCGCTGTTTGAAAACGATCGGCTGTAAGGCTAGGATTCTAACACCGACGTAAATGCCCGCAGAAGCAAGAAAGGTTTACAAGCATGCCCAAAGACGACTCTGCCCTGAACCTTTTCCGGCTGATGTTCCAAGCGCATCCCTGGCATGGCGTCAGTCCGGGTAAGCGAGCGCCGGAGACCGTTAAAGCCTACATCGAGATTGTGCCCACCGATGCGGTGAAGTATGAACTGGACAAAGAGTCGGGCCACCTGCACGTTGACCGCCCACAAAGATTTTCATCGATGTGCCCATCGTTGTACGGATTCATCCCGCAAACTTTTTGCGGAGATCATGTGGCCGACCTGTGCGCGACCAGAACGGGAAAGACCGGCATCAAGGGTGATGGCGATCCCATGGATATTTGCGTGCTGACGGAAAAGACGTTTGCTCAGGGCAATTTCTTTCTGCAGGCGGAGCCAATCGGCGGCCTGAGAATGATCGACGGCGAACAGGCTGACGACAAGATCATCGCGGTGCTGGAGGCCGACCTGGCCTACGGACACATCAAGGACATCAAGCAGTGTCCGAAGGCCCTGGTCGATCGTCTGAAACATTATTTCCTCAGTTATAAACAACTTCCGGGCGACGCTCCGAGACACGTGGAGATCGTGGATGTTTACGATCGAGTTGAGGCGTTGGACGTTATTACGCGAAGCTTAAGCGACTACCAAACGAAGTTTGGCGATCACGCGACTCGTGCAAAGAAACTCAAGCAGTTGATCTGATCGATGACGGATGTGTGCTACCCGTTTGTAATCGTTTCCTGTATGCCGCAGCGCGGGCAAGTTAGGGCGTGGCGGGAAGCATCGGTCCAACTTGCCAAAGCCAGGGTGGGCGCCGGTTGAGCGCCGCCGCCAGCCTCGGTGGACTGATGCTTCGTCTCAGTATCAGCCGCGCTGCAATGCTTGCACAGCCAGCCGTAGCCGAGATCGAAGAAGTGGTTGGTCTGATTCATTAAAACCAGAGAACAGAGGTCAGAGAACGGAGATCAGATGTCAGAAGCCGGATGTCAGTAGCCGGAGGTCAACGATCGAAGCCAGAGGGCAATTTCTTGCTGGCCTCTGACTTCTGATCTCTGACTTCTGACTTCTGTTCTTCTAGCGCCGAGGGACTCCGCGGTTTGTTGGAGCTGCCGTCAAACGCACCGGCACCGTCACGCGGCGACCATTGCGAAAGATTTGCAGTTGTACCGTATCGCCGACCTGATGCTTATCAAGAAGGCGGTAAAGATCGTCGGTAGTCGCGATCTTTTCGCCGTCCATGCCAACTATGATATCGCCGACTTCAAAGTCACCATTCTCGGTTTGCGTGACTCCGCGCAACCCTGCATTTGCGGCGGCCTCACCAGGTGCCACCTGCAGGATGATCACTCCGTCTGACACCGGTAGATCAAGCTGACCCCTCAGCGCCTGAACATCGCGCGTGCCGATTCCAAGTTTGGGTCGGCTCACTTCGCCCGACTTTACCAACTGCGGCACGATGCGCTTGGCTATGTTCACGGGCACTGCGAAACCAACGCCCGCCGATGCGCCCGATGGCGAAAGAATTTGCGAATTGATGCCAATCATGCGTCCGTGCGAGTCGAGCAAAGGACCGCCGGAGTTGCCCGGGTTGATTGAAGCATCTGTTTGAATTGCACCCTCAATTGGCCGGTTATTACGAGCTCTGATCGGACGTTGCAAGCCACTGATAACGCCGGTGGTCAACGTGCGATCGAGGCCGAAAGGATTACCGATCGCTAAAACCTTTTGTCCCACTTCGAGCTTGTCTGAGTCTCCCAGCGCAATGATTGTCAACGGCTCCTTTGGTTTTTCGACCAACTTGATCACGGCCAGGTCAGTGTCGGGATCACCGCCCACCAACTGCGCCGCATAGTTCTTTTGTCCGCCGAAACTAACAGCGAGCTTCGTGGCTCCCTCGATTACATGGTAGTTGGTCAGGATGTTGCCGTCTTGATCAATCACCGATCCGGAACCGGTGCCTTCCTGTGGTTCGACGAAACCGAAGAAGTCGCGCGCGTAAGACGTTGAGTGTACGTTGACGACGCCGGGCGAAAGCGTGCGATAGATCTCGATATTGTTTTGTTCATCGCTGGCGCTGGCCGGATCGCTTATTCCTGCCGGGGTTGCTTCGCTGTATGCGGAACCGGCGGGCTGGAATCGATTTGCCATCCGATCCACCAACGCAATCGCCCCGGCGGCAAAGACTGCGGAAAGCAAAGCTACGGCTAAAATTTGACGTGCTGAAAGTCTATACATGGCAATTTTCTCGCTTGGTTATCCAAATTAATGAAACGTTCATTCCAAAATATCCTAGAGCTATCATGAGATGCCCTGTACTTCGAGCTAGTTGCGCGTTCCGCCAACAGGCTGCAAGCGTTGCAGCGGCAAACGTAAATTTAGAACTACGTTGCGCTACAAGCAAGTCCAAAAGCGGTGTTTTGGAGCGCGCTTTCCCTGGTGTTCTAAAACGCACCGGGCACGGCAATGTTTCCTTTTTTGCTTGCCTTTTGGGACCAGGATTAATTTCGGTTGAGAAATCGCGGCCGGCAGCAATCGCTAGTTGAGACGGGAGTCGATTCGCGGGGTAAAGCGATCAGGAAAGCGCGGCGACGACGACCCCTGGCAGGGCGGCGAAGTAGGAAAGGACGGTGACCGGAGCGTCCCACCCCAGCGCGGAAAAGCCCGTGACCAGGTGCACTATCATCAAAGCCAGGTAGACACCTAACACGATTTTCATGCCGCGTCGCGCAATTGGAATCTCCGCAAAACGATAAAGAATGTAGGCTGAGAGGCCGCCGATAAGGAGCTTCACTGAAAGAAATGAGGCCTCGCTGTGGTTCAGAAGAGTGGCCATAATGCCATTTCCCTCGGTGGCAACGTTGAGGCGGATCCAGAGGATGGTCAACTGAGCATCCAGCCAGTTCATCGCAAACAAGAGAAGGGCTTTGGAAAGTGTCCCCACGCTGCTCCTTAAGAAACGTTGTTAAACCTTTTGTCCCTCTCTTAACGGCAGAACCTCCGAAGCCGGATGGCCTGGAGGCTCTGTCGTTTTACGGGAGGAACGAGACTCGTACCGTACTAACAAGAAACTCGCAATGAGATTCTCGTTCCCGAATTCGTCGAACGACTTCGCCTTTAATCAACTTCTATGTGCGGAACTTGTGGGGCATAGTATAGACGGAGGCGCAAGGAGAGCAAACTCTTAGTTTGTTTCGGCGGGAATACCGCTCAGATGCCGCTAGTTTACGAGTAATAATGACCACTTCAATAGCCGAGACGATCTTGCAGGGCGCGCATAAACTGCGACAGGCTGAGGTGCCTGAGGCTCGGCGCGAGGCTGGATCCCTTTTAGCCCATGTGCTTGAGCGAGACCGCTCCTTCATTCTCAGCCACGCGGAGGAAGCGATCAGCGGGGAACAGTCGGAGCGGTTTCGCCAGTATCTTGAGCGACGCGCTGAGGGCGAACCGCTGCAATACATAACGGGTCAACAAGAATTCTATGGTCTTGATTTTGAAGTGACGCCCGATGTTTTGATTCCTCGCCCTGAGACGGAACTGTTGATCGAAACAGCGCTGAAGCTCTTCGCAGGTTTTGCCGACGATATATTCATTTGCGACGTAGGCACCGGGTCAGGATGCGTAGTGGTCACGCTCCTTCATGAGCTGCCGCAGGCCCACGCCATCGCAATCGACATCTCACCGGCGGCACTGGCAGTTGCCAGGCGAAACGCGGCACGACATGCGACAACGCGGCGCGTCGATTTTGTCTTGTCCGATTGTTTCGCCGCTCTCAACACGCAGAACCCGCAACAATCCTTCAACCTGATCGTTTCGAATCCGCCTTATGTTGAGGAGGGGGCCATCGCGGGTTTGCAAAGAGAGGTGCGGAAATTCGAACCGATTACAGCGCTCGCCGCAGGTGTCGATGGCTTGGCAGTCATCCGTCGCCTGCTATTGGAAGCGGGAAGTTTTCTCACCACTGGCGGCTACTTCCTTTTTGAAATTGGATTCAATCAGGCGGCGGCAGTTGAGCAGTTGGTTGATCCCAAACTTTGGAGACTCCTGGCCATTCACAAAGACCTGCAAGGCATTCCTCGAATCGTTGCATTGCAGAAACTAGTTTAAGGATAGGCGCAGGATCTTGTACGCTTTAACCTTTCGGCTTTTTATTCTACTCTGTTGGTACCGTGGATAAGTTTCGCATTACCGGTGGCCGGGCGCTTAAGGGCCGCGTTTCGATTAGTGGCGCCAAGAATTCGGCCTTGCCCTGCATGGCCGCGGCGCTGCTCACCGCCGAAACGGTTACGCTTCACAATCTCCCTTACGTTCGCGATATCATTACGCAACGCCGCTTGCTTGAAGACCTCGGCGCCACGGTGCTGACGCCCGAACTCCGCACTCACAAAATATCTGCGAGTCACATCGAACTCTTTGAAGCGCCTTATGAACTGGTTCGGACGATGCGCGCCTCGGTGCTGGCTCTGGGGCCACTGCTGGCGCGCTTTGGCAAAGCCAAGGTTTCCCTGCCGGGCGGCTGCGCTATCGGCACGCGGCCAATTGACCTGCATCTAATCGCCTTCGAAAAGTTGGGCGCCGAAGTGAAACTCGAAGCCGGCAACGTTATCGCGCGCGCTCCCAGCTCGGGAAGATTAATTGGAGGAGAAATTCACTTCGACAAAGTCACTGTCACCGGAACCGAAAATGTGATGATGGCCGCAACGCTGGCGCGCGGAGTAACGATTCTAAGTAACGCCGCTTGTGAACCTGAGATTACCGACCTGGCGGAACTGCTAAACAAGATGGGCGCGCGCGTGCGCGGTGCCGGGACCAGCAGGATTGAAATTGAAGGCGTCGCAGAACTCGGCAGCGCTGAGCACACCATCATTCCCGATCGCATCGAAACCGGGACTTTCATCGCGGCCGCGGCGATCACCAAAGGCGAATTGGAAATTAGAGACTGCGAACCCCTGCACCTTTCATCCGTGATTGAAAAGTTTCGCGAGGTGGGCGTCAGCATCGAAGAGATCAATCCCAGCACGCTGCGCGTCACTTGTCCGGGAGTGCTAACGGCTAAAGACGTAACTACGCAACCTTATCCGCAGTTTCCGACTGACATGCAGGCGCAATACATGGCGCTGATGACGCAGGTGGAAGGCCATGCAGTAATAGCAGAGACAGTCTTTGAAAATCGCTTCATGCACGCGTCTGAGTTGCAGCGCATGGGGGCGCACATTTCCATCGACGGTCACAACGCTTCAGTTACCGGACCGACTCCTTTAACCGGCGCGCCATTGATCGCCTCAGATCTGCGTGCTTCCGCGTCGCTCGTTCTGGCTGGCTTGGTGGCCGAAGGAGAAACGGTAATCGACCGCGTCTATCACATTGATCGTGGCTACGAAAAGATCGAAGCAAAGCTGCGACAGGTGGGTGCGGATATTGAACGAATCAGGGAGTCGGTAACGGCATCGCTGCCGCCGGCTGCACAACCGGGTATGGCCGCAGAAGTGTAAGCGCGCCTCTTAGGTTGAATACATCGATATGGCGATCATCTTTCACATTGCCCGGCAGGCAACATGGGCGAGCCGCGCAGAGCAATCAGCGGCTGGATACTACCGCCCGGAAATGTTTCCGGTTGACGGGTTTGTCCACTGCTCCACTCGTGAACAGGTTGTTAAGGTGGCTGACATTCGGTTTCGTGGTCAGAAAGGCCTGGTGCTGTTGTGTATTGACACCGAAAGAGTGACAGCCGAGGTTCGTTACGAGAATCTGGAAGGCGGCCATGAGCTATTTCCGCATATCTACGGCGAGATAAACACCAATGCGGTAGTGCAGATCGCGGCGTTTGAGCCGGGAGTAGATGGATATTTCGCGCTGCCGGCGCTGCTTGATGAGTTACAAGAAAACTTCACAAGGTAGAACTCAATCGACATGTCAGAATCAAGCTGTTTATTTTGTCGCATTGTCGAGGGAGAGATTCCCGGTGACTTCGTTCATCAGGACGAACGCTCGGTCGTCATCCGCGATATCAATCCACAGGCGCCGACTCACCTGTTGGTAATTCCGCGCGAGCACATAGAATCGCTCGACGATGCTTCGCACAAAGACGAAGCGTTGTTGGGTTACTTGCTGCGGGTGGCGGCCCGCGTCGCTAATGCTGCCGGCCTTGCTGAAAGTGGCTATCGAACAGTAATCAACAACGGCGCCGGAGCTGGTCAGTCAGTTTTCCACTTGCATGTACACGTTCTCGGTGGACGCGCGCTGAACTGGCCTCCCGGATAGTCTATTTTTGCAACCCGACCCTCGCTACCGGGCGTCTTACCGGCGTACCGGTTTTCCGTCTCCCTGATTTCATGCCAGGACTTGCGCCGCCCCCATGCAAAGCGCGAGAATTTGACTCATTCTGGGAGGTTGTTGATGTTCAGGAAACCAATTCTCTTGGCGGCGCTGCTGTCTTTGTCCGTTGTCGGTGTTCAGATAGTCCGGGCGCAAGCCTATGAAAGGAAGTTTGAAGTAGGTGGGCAACTTACCCTCGCGCGCCTGCCAACTATCACCGGCACCGCGACTACTTTCCCTTGCACTATACCTCCCTGTCCGAGGGGAACAACTTATTCAAGAGATCGGACAAACGAATTCGGCTTCGGCGGCAGGGTCGGCTACAACGTGAATTCCTACCTAACGCTGGAAGCTGAAGGCAATCTTTTTCCGCGCGATCACACTTTCGCGGGTGGCCGCAAACTGCAAGGACTCTTTGGCGCAAAAGTCGGAAGGCGCTTTGATAAGGTAGGCTTGTTTGCCAAAGCGAGACCGGGCTTTGTGCGATTCAACGAGGGCGACTATCGGCCAAACGGTGGTGGCTGCGTCACGGTCTTTCCGCCGCCCATAGGCTGCTTTAACTCCGTGGCGAAGACAAGTTTCGCTTTCGACCTCGGCGGCGTGGCTGAATTATATCCTTCGAGGAATACCATCGTGCGCTTCGACGCGGGCGATACCATCATCCACCTGGGCAGCCGCAACGTTGCCGCGTTTGATCCGCTAGGCGGCTTGGCCGGTTCAGGCGTGGTGATACCAGTGGGAGCTGAGACCAAACACAATTTTCAGGGAAGCATCGGCTTTGGTTATCGGTTCTAGTTCATTTCGGCAAGCCCGGCGTCATCACAGCTGATGGCGGCACTCATTCACTAGTTCGCGGCTGACGGCTGATAGTAGCCCGGCGATTCACCGCCGGGATTAAGGTCAGCGGAAATGTAGTTCGTGAAAGCGGACATCTTATTGTCAGTTAAGTGATAACGGTGGGCTCGTCTCTTCCGCATCGTTCACGCAATTCCAAAAGGTCTCGCGCCGCATCACGCAACGGCTCGAGAACTTCAGCAACCACCTCTCCGATTTCATCCTTGCGATAACGCTCAAGGTAGATGCGGAGCGTTGCCCCGGCGGTGCCCGTGCCCGAAAGACGACAAATGATCCGCGAACCGTCCGCCAACAAAATCCTCAGACCTTGTCTTGCGCTGACGCTACCATCAACCGGATCGGTGTAACTGAAATCGTCCGCGCGCGCGACACGACTGCCGGCTACCGGAAGATCAATCAAGGAGGGTAATTTTTCTCGGAGTGCGTTAATCATGGCAGTAGCTGGCGCTGTCTCAAGGCCTTCGTAGTCATGCCGCTGATAGTAACTGCGTCCAAAACGCTGCCAATGATTCTGAGTAACTTCAGCAACCGACTTTTTGGTTGCGGCCAAAATCGACAACCAGCAGAGCACGGCCCAGAGCCCGTCTTTTTCGCGCACGTGATTCGAACCGGTACCGAAACTTTCTTCACCGCAGATTGTGCACAGGCCCGCGTCCATCAAGTTTCCGAAAAACTTCCAGCCGGTTGGCGTTTCATAACAGGTGATTCCCAACTCCGCCGCCACTCGGTCGACCGCAGTGCAGGTTGGCATTGAGCGCGCCACTCCGGCCAAACCCCCGCGGTAGCCGGGGATACACGCTTGCGCATGTTCGGCGATGATTGCCAACGAATCGCCAGGGCTGACGAAGAAGTCTCTGCCGACGATCAGGTTACGATCGCCGTCGCCGTCGCAGGCGGCGCCGAAGTCCGGCGCGCTGCTGCCGCTCAACTTCGCAACCAATTCAGCGGCGTGCACCAGATTTGGATCGGGATGGCGTCCGCCAAAGTCT
Source organism: Pyrinomonadaceae bacterium (assembly GCA_031365545.1). Lineage (GTDB taxonomy): Bacteria > Acidobacteriota > Blastocatellia > Pyrinomonadales > Pyrinomonadaceae > PSRF01. The sequence goes on from JANLYH010000187.1 coordinate 11,727, forward strand.
TCGCTGGGAGTTCCGTTTATTACCGTGCCCGCCGGCGCGCCAAGCCGCTGCTCGAGTATGTGCTGTGCGTATGGTCCAGTGACTGCGTACATCGCGTCAAACTGCATGCGGAAGCCGCGCTGGAAAAGTTCACTGAGTGCCGTGAAGTCGAACAACTGCTCCATCACTGCGGTGTAGTCAGTTAGCGGATCGATGATGACTATTTCAGTTTCAGCTATGCGTAGTGTTGCTTCCTCGTCGAGATTGATGTCCGGGTGGTTACTGGTGAGATAGTTAGCGAGCTTTAGCGTCTCCTGATAGATGCGTTCGGTGATAGCTTCCGGCGCCGGACCGCCGTTGCGCACGTTGTACTTGATTCCGAAGTCAGCATCGATACCGCCGGCGTTGTGACTCGCGGAAAGTACCAAACCACCCATTGCGCCGTGGCGACGAATTACTGCCGATGCTGCCGGCGTTGAAAGAATTCCACCGCGCCCAACCAGCACTCGTCCAAAGCCGTTGGCGGCCGCCATGCGAATGATCGTCTGCGCGGCGGTGCGATTGTGGTAGCGGCCATCACCGCCTACGACCAGAGTGACGCCGGCAAAACCAGACGGTTCACGAATAGTGTTGAAGACAGCCTGCACAAAGTTTTCCAGGTAACGCGGCTGCATGAAGACCCGGGTCTTCTTTCGCAGTCCGGAAGTGCCGGGCCGCTGATCGGTGAATGGTGTTGTTTGAATTGTCTGCGCGTTCGCGTCTGATTGGGTTGAAGCGCTCATTCTTATGCGAACTTCCCGGGGGATGCATTGCTTACAAACGGAAACGAGGGTGGGTCGTGAAACTTCTTAACTCGTAAAAATTAGTGGTGCACCCGGCATGATTCGAACATGCGACCCCCTGATTCGTAGTCAGGTACTCTATCCAACTGAGCTACGGGTGCCTTGGCGTAAATAGTAATTGGTAAATCGTGAATAGTGAAGCGGGGAGGAAAACGTTTCGAGTTCCAAGTTTCAAGTTTCGAGTTTTAGGGCTCCGCGTTAAGCGTTTCTGAGCCCAGGCCGAGGACCGCAAGTTATGAGAACTTGAAACTTGAAACTGTTTATCTGGCAAAATATCCTGGCCGCGTGCGCACGATGAGTTCCGGCTGCGCCACTTCTATCTTGATCTCATGCCACTTGCCCCTGCGTGATCGGTCACCAGCCGGTTGGTAGGAAACGGTATAAAGCGCTCGCAATTCCGCCGCCACTTCTGCATATAGGCGCGCCATCTGATCGAGTCGCTGAATTTCATTCAAACGCCCGCCGGTGCGATCTGCCAGAATTTGCAAACGCGAGCGCGCGGCACTGTAGATTCCCGTAATCCTCGGATCGGGCAGCGGCAGCCGCTTCGGATCGCCTGACGGCAACGCGAGCGGAAAAATCGAGACGCCCTGTTGATCAGCCGCAGCCAGCACCGCGTTGAGCGCCGGGTTAGCTTTCGGGTCGATCGCGGCGATCGCCTCTGCATCGGTTTGCGCGTTGGCAAGCAGAGGGCGATCGGAATTGCGCATGCTCGTATCAAGTCCGTCGGTCATTACCACAATTGCTTTACGTCGCTTGGGCCCCTCCTTGTCTAACTCTCGCATCGCAAATTTTAACGCATCGTAAAAATGCGTTTCGCCGGCGCCATCGGCAATCTCAATTGCATACGCGGTCTTCTTCCGGTTGTTTGAAAACCCGCTCAAACTTTTGATCTTGGCATTGAACTGAACTACCGCGACGCGATCCTCGGGAGCCAGCGCGTCGAGAAAGCGCCAGGCTGCGCTCTTAAACTGTTGCCGAAAATTAACTGTCGAGCCGGAAGTGTCTAACAACAACACGAGGCTAAACGGAGCGTCGGTTGGTTCGAAGTGCAGTATCTGTTGTCGGACGCCGTCTTCATAAACTTTGAAATCACTCTGCGACAGCGAGGTGACGGCAAGCCCCCGCGTGTTGACCACGCCGACGTTTAGTTGGACCAGATTAGTTTCAGTGGTGACCACCTCGTCTGGATCCTGCGCGCGCGCCGGCAGGGCTGCCAGGCACAGCAGAAGTGGCAGGACAAATGCCGCTGAAAATAATTGGACCCTACGAGAATTTGAATGCTTCATCCGTAAAATAATTCCTTCACTTCCGGAGCCCTCTTCATCCTCGCGATTGGAAGTGTTCCCAGCTTGGCGCGAATACCGAGTATCTCGGCAAGCAAGTTTTTTTGCAATTGACCGCAACAGGCCGCTGTTTCCCGCCCATTCAGAACTGCAGGACTTACGGGTAAAATCCGGGCGCGGCGGCCAGTAGTTCAGAGTTCAGCTTTTAAGCTGCAGGCTGGACTGCCAAGCCTTAACGCAAACTAAAGTTTGAACTTAAACTGCGTCCGCGTCACTTTCGGACGCGCGAATTGTAGTTTGAGTTGCTTCTGCCGTCACTTGGACTGATGTCTACAAACGCGTCTCTCACCAGGTATCGCCCAAACTTTTGCGCAGAATGTGGCGCGAAGTTGCTGCGGGTACATTGGCATTTCTGGACCAGCCGGCGATTCTGCACCGCTTGTGCGCGGCATCTCCGAAAGGCCCTTCTGGGCCCGACGGCCATGGTAGTCCTCACCTTGTTTGGCACGGGGTTCCTGGTTGGCCGCGCGCGCAGACCGGCTGCGTTGCCGCTGGTCATCGCGAGACGATCCGATTCGCCGCTGTCTGACGGAGCGCCAAATCTGCAACCCGGCAACAACCGAGCAAGCGGGAATGCAACTGCAACTCAAGGCGCATTAAGAGATCTCACAACCGAGGACGTCTATACCTGCGGAGCCCGCACGAAGAAAGGCACGCCCTGCTCGCGGCGCGTGCACGGCCCGGTGCGTTGCTGGCAACATAAGGGAATGCCGGCGATGCTGGCTCAGGAGAAGCTGAGAATAAAGGAATAAGTCAGGTCAACGCGAAATCAATTTGGAAGTGCAACCGAACATGTTGTTTGTCGCTTCGCTCCACTAGGAGCGGAATGTTTATAGCACGCGCAGTAATAAAAAAACTTCTTAAGCTCCGTAGGAGCGCAATCGCCTTTTTCCTCTTGCCAACTGTTCCGCTGCCAGGTTTCGCTCCTAAAGGTGCGAGATCTTTGCGTGGGTACTCGTAGCTATAAACATCTCGCTCCTCTGGAGCGAAAATGAATCTCACTGTTTCAATTGGCAGTTGAATGCACCTTGTCGCTTTTCATACCCACTGCTTCTGAATTAGCCAACGAGTCTCTCAGCCGTTAAACTTCAAATCAAAGCGCGGACCAGAACGTTTTTGTATGAATTCGAAATCAAATCCTCAGATAAGTGTGGTTATGCCTGTGCACAACGCGCTGCCGTTTCTTAGCTGCAGCATCGAAAGCATTCTTGCGCAAACTTTCAGCAATTTTGAATTCGTAAGCCTTGACGACGGCTCGACTGACGGCTCGCTGGAGTTGTTACATGAATGGGCGCGGCGAGACGCGCGCATTCAGGTTCACCAAAACAACAAACGGCTCGGACTTTCCGGTAGTTCAAACGCGGTAGTTGCGAAAGCGCGCGCTCCAATCGTGGCGCGAATGGACGCTGACGACGTGGCGCATCACGATCGACTCCGGCGACAGTGGGAAATACTCGAGACTAATCCTGATATCGTCGCCATCGGCACGCTCTGTGACGGAATCAATGCCAGCGGCAAGGTAGTTCGTCCCCGCGATCGCTGGCGGCTGGTGCGCCGCTCGGTCTATATTCCATTTCCGCATGGCTCCGCAATGTTTCGTCGTGAGGTGTTTGAAGCGGTGGGTGGTTATGACGAGAGCGTTTTAGGCGCCGAGGATCAGGATCTGTTCAAACGGATGACCGCGAAAGGTCGCGTGGTCACGCTGCCGGATATCCTCTACAGCTATCGCTATCATTCGGCCAACGCCACTCTCGTTAATAGCAAACGGGCGATTGGGGAAAACCATTCGAACAACGGCAACGCCCTGGGATCGTTTTATATGCTGGGGGCGATGCGCCTCTGGGCGGGCGAGCCGCCGATGTTGTTACAGCTGCTGCTCAAAAAAGAATCCATCAAATGGAACTCCAAGGCACTGATGATTCTGGCTGCAGCCCTCTGGGGACATGCGAGCCCACCGACGCTGAGAGGCTTCCTGCGATTATCGATCCACGCTCGCGATACGCTGGCTGGCCTGTGTATTAAAGACGGGAGTCCCTACGAATGGCGGTCCGAGTAGTCGTCGTGGGCATGGGACCGCGCGGCCAGGATTGGTTGCGCGAAATTCAAAGTGGCTCGGGTTATGAGGTTACTGCCTGCGTCGATATTGAGCCGGCACTTCTGAATCAAGTCTGCCAACGCGGACTCTCGCCAGACAAGTGCTTCACCGATTTAAAAGCAGCTCTTGATCAAAATAACTGCGCCGCTGTAATTGTGGCCACCTCGCCCGGCGATCATTTTGGACCCTGTGAGTTGGCACTATCGCGCGGGTTGGCCGTGATGGTGGAAAAGCCTTTCACACTTCGTCTGAGTGATGCGGTGAAGTTGGTCTCGCTGGCAGAACGAACGGGCGCGCCGTTGCTGGTGGCGCAAAACTTTCGTTACCTGCGATCGTTTCGCACCGCCCGACGGCTTGTCTCTGAGGGAGTATTGGGACGAGTGGGAATGGTCGTTTGTCAGTATTACCGCGTTCCGCATTCAATGGCTGCTGGGCTTGCGGCACTCGACAACAGCGTGCTCTGGGGCATGGGCATTCATCACCTCGACGCGCTCAGATACATCCTTAATAAACGAGTAACAGGCGTCCTGGCGGAGAGTTTTACGGTGCCGTGGGGAAAGTTACCACGCGGCGGATCAATACAGCTGCTGCTCTCTTTTGAGGACGAAACTCGAGCGCTCTATTCAGCCACCTACGAATCAAGCGGGCACGAATTCTTCGAGCGAGGCCAGGAGTTTTATCTACGCCTCGTAGGCGAACGCGCTACTCTCCACGTGTTTCAGCGCTGGCTGGTGCTTTGTGAAACCGGGAAGCTGCCTCGACTCGTAAGACGCGGCCCGCGAAAAATCTCAGAAGAACGAATTCTACTCGATCAACTCGAGCGCGCCGTTAACGACGGCGAAGTGCCCCCTTCAAGTGGTCGAGACAATCTACAGACAATGGCCACTATGGAAGCATGCCTGCTTTCGACCACCGAACGAGTCTGGGTAAACCCGCAGGAGTTACTCAATGACGAGCAGTAATTTAGACGTACTCGCGATCGGCATTGATGCTGCTGAAGGCACACTTGTCAAGCAACTCATCGAGCTCGGTGAGTTGCCGGCGCTCAAATCGTTACTTGCCGATGAATCAGCTCGCTGGCTGAGCGTGCAGTCTCCAGCCCACATCGGCAGCGGTGCAGTATGGCCAACTTTCATGACCGGTGAAGAGCCTGCAGTCCATGGAATGTACAGCGAGTGGAGTTGGCGTCCGGATACAATGAGTCTTGAGCGTTATCATGGTCGTCATCTCACACCGTTTTGGAAGCCACTGGCACAGCAAGGAATGCGACTGGGGATTCTCGATGTTCCTTTCGCCCGGCCGGTGGGCGTGTCACAAGGGTTTGAAGTCTGCGAATGGTGGACTCATGATTCGACCGGCGCCGGACTCCAGACCGGGCCAGCTGGAGTTTTGTCAGTTGTACGGCAATCGCCGTCGCATCCCCTCGCAGCCAACCGCTTCGTCGATATAACGCCGGATAGCCAAAGGGACTTGAAAGAATTGACAGCCGCCTGCGTCGAGGGTGTGAGGCTGAGAGGAACGCTTGCCAGGCGCCTGATCCGAGAAACAAAGCCACGATTATCCCTGCTTGTTTTTCCCGAAATTCATCACGCGGGTCATCAGATGTGGCACACCGTTGAACCCGCACATCTGGTTTACCGCGGACGCCAGCTGAATGGCGCACGAGCACAAAACGGGCGGTGCGCAGCGGAGCCACTGCTCAAGAGCATTTACCGTGCAGTCGATCAACAGATTGCCGGCCTCATCGACGCTGCCGGCAGCGACGCCACCGTCATAGTCTTTGCGCTGCACGGAATGCGACCAGCCCTCGGCTTCCCGGCTTTCCTTGGCCCGCTGTTAACAGAACGTGGTTTTTCGCGTCTTGCGGGCTGGAATTCGCAATCGTGGAGGGAACGCGCGCTCTCGTTGTTAGCGGCAACCAAGCGACACACGCCTGAGGAAATCAAGAAGCTGTACTACAAATCCATACCCACTGCGGCGACCCATAAGTTAGCCCGGCCAACCATGTTGCCCGTCTACGATTGGGCAAACACTCGCGCATTTTCATTGCCGACTGATCAATATGGTTGGATTCGCGTAAACCTGGCGGGACGTGAATCCGAAGGAAGCGTTCCTTTGGATGAGTATGAAGAGATCTGTAGGCAACTGGAGGAGATGTTGCTCGCGTTGGCTACCGCAAACGGGGAGTTGCTGGTGCAGGATATTACTCGCACAGCCCCGAACGCAGCGGCTGCGCTTCGTAACCCTCTTCCTGATTTAGTGGTTCATTGGCATGACGCGGCGTTTGCGTCGCCGCTGCAAATCAAGGACAGTGCGGTTCAGGTGGAATTCGTGGGGAAGAAATCTACCGGGCAACACGCATCGGAAGGCTTTTGTATTTACCGCGGCCGCGGTGATTATGGATTGAATGGCGCAGTGGCCGCGAAGGATCTGGGCCATCTGATCACAAAGTCCTTGCGGAACGGCTCAGTCTAAAGCGCCATATCGACAGGTTCGGCAAACCGTGATAAAAGGCCCTCGTTCAGTCTGTTCAAGAATCTCATTTCTCCACAAAAGGAGGCGAAAGTCTGAGATGAAATCCCCTACCCTGATCACTGCATTCGCCTTGATTACTTTGGCGGTGGCCGTTACCCCTGCAACACCTTCAAGCCCAAAGTTAGAAGTGCCGGTAAATACTGCGACGCTTCAACCTGCTACACAGTTTTCCAGCCGTTACACAGCTTTAACAAAATGCGGCAGTGGAATGACGAAGCAGGAGGAGCGAGAGGCCGAGAAGCACGGGAGCGATATTCCCACCCGCTGCAAGGGCTATGGCGGCAACGATATCTACATCTCTTACTCCGCTTGCACTTCGGAATTTAGCGTCGAGAAGGGAGCGGATAGCATTCCGTTTGCAACGCAATCGGTTGACTGGAAACAGAAGACCGTGGAATGGCGCCTGGCCAAGGGCAAACCGTTCGCCGTCATCATGCGCGTCTACGAATACGCTGGCGATGCCTCATGCGCAAGCGGCGGCAAAATCACCGGCGAATTTTTAGTTATCAAAGGGTTGAAGGGTTATGAAAACATTGATGAGAAAATTGTCGTGAAAGGAACGACGAACCCAAACGCCAAGGCCAGGGAAATCGCCGACAAAGGCTACGCGCAGCCAAAGTCGACCCGCCCACAATGAGCGCCGCGGCGCGAACGTCTTACAAACTTCACTTGGCGAACGACTCTTCGCGCTTCGCGCTCACTGCGGGCGAGCCGCCCGCGGTCCCAGTAATTTACTTGATCGTTTTCACCGGGCCTGCGGGCTTCGCTGGCAACTTCACCGGCGTCTTCAGCCGCGCCATCACCTCGGCGATGCTACGCTCGAGTTGCAGATCGCGTCCTTCAATCTCCGACTTCGGATCGTTGTCAACATCGATGTCCGGATCCACTCCGTAACCTTCAATCACCCAATTGCCGTTTTCATCAGTCAAACCAGAACCCGGCACGAAGACCTGACCGCCATCGATTAGCGCGCCGCGGCCCTGGATACCAACCACGCCGCCCCACGACCGCTTGCCGACGAGTGGCCCAAGTCCAGCCTTGCGAAACATGTAGGGGAAAATGTCGCCGTCGGAAGCCGAGTTTCCGTCGAGAATGGCGACCATCGGGCCAGTAAAGACTCCGTCAGGATAGGTATTCGCTTCGTCGTCGCTGCGCGAATAGTTCAGGCCCAGCAGCTTGCGCCGCAAGCGTTCGATGAGCATGCGCGAGACATTGCCGCCGCCATTCGCGCGCACGTCCACAATCAAACCTTCCTTGCGAATCTGCGGGTAGTACCATTTGATGAACTCGCGGATGCCGTTGGCCCCCATATCGGGAATGTGAATATAGCCAACTCGCCCGCCGGTCGCCTGGTCCACTTTGTGCCGGTTACGATCCACCCAATCCAGGTAGATGAGATTTGACTCGTCAGTGATCGGGCGATAGGAAACTATGCGCGAACCCGGCAAGGAAGGCGTCGTGTTAACCGTTAGACTAACCGGATTGTCCGCCTTGTTTCTAAGCAGACGGTAGATGTCGTCCGTGCCCTTGAGTTCCTCACCATCAATCGCCAAAACATAATCGCCAACTTTTATGTTGACGCCGATTTCGGTAAGCGGAGAGCGATAGAGATCCTCCTCATTTTCTCCCTGGAAGATCTTCGCAACGCGATAGCGGCCAGCCTGCGGGTCGAGTTCAAAGCGAGCACCCGGTAAACCACTCCGCGGTCGCGGCGGAATTGTGAAATCCCCGCCTTCAATATAGGCGTGCTGAATCGTCAACTCCGCAATCATTTCGCCGATGACATAGTTCAGGTCCGAACGATGCTGCACATGCTGCAGCAGCGGCTTGTATTGTTCGCGCAAAGCTACCCAATCGAAGCCGTGCATGTTGGGAACATAAAACCAGTCGCGATAGCGGCGCCAAACTTCATTGAAAATCTGGTTCCACTCTTCCGCCGGAATACGATCGACCACCAGCCCCGCGGTCGAAACAGGCTTTTTGGTTTTGTCTCCCTGCGGTGTGGCATCGTAGAGGTTGTAACCCGGTCCCTGTGCCACCAGCAGTTTCGAACCATCGTCTGAGAGAACGTAGCCGCGAATATCCTCCGCGATCGTTGTTTCCTTGCGATCCTTAAACGCGAAGATCTTGAGCACCGTGGGACGATCGCCGGCGCGACCGTAGTAGAACGCGGAACCGACGCCATAGATCAGGTGGCCGGTTTTTGCTGACAAGCCGCCATAGTTATCGGCGCCTACCGGTACGCGGGCAGCGCGTCCGAGGATGCCGTCGAAATCGATGGTCATCGTGGCGGGCGGTTTGGCGTCGGGTTTCGCGTCACCCGGAGCGGGCGCTGGAGGCGCAGCAGGTTTCTCCGCTTCAGCTGGTGCTTCCTTCGCCGGTTCCTTCAGTTCCTTATTGATATCTTTCGCGGGCGACTTCGGTTCTTCACCTGCCGGCGCGCCCTTCGGCTTTATCGCTTCGTCAGCCTTGCCGATCGTTACTTCGTCGCTCTCCGGCGGGAACGGATGCTTCACGTCCTTACGCAACGCGAGCGCGTAGATATAGGTCTGGCGATTCGTGGCGTAGTTGAATTCAATTTGCGAAATCTGTGGCTGAAACTCGCGGTCGGCGAGAAAGTAAAGATAGTTACCCTGCGGGTCCCAGGTCGGACTGTAAGCATTGAACATGTCGTCGGTGACTTTGTGCAGCTTGCCGTCCGCAAAACTCCAAACGTAGACCGCGGAGAAGCGATTGGGATTCTCGTCGTAACTGAAAGCCAGAAAGTTTCCGCGCGGCGACCAGGTGTAATCACGAATCTGTCCATGCGGGGCGTCGGCAATCTGAGTTACCTGGTGATCGGCAAGTGTCACGACGTAGACCTTGCCGTCTTTATCCGAAAAAACGAGACGCTTGCCGTCGGGCGACCACTCCGGTTGGTAACGCATGCCGCTGCCAGCACCCCCCGCCCCACCGCGCGTGATCTGTTCGGCAGGTTTCAGGCCATCCTGCTGAATTACATAGACCTCTTCTTCACCGGTCATGTCGGAAATGAACGCGATCCGACTACCGTCGGGCGACCACGAAGGCCATTTGTCGTGAGCACCGGAAGAATGCGTCAAGTTGCGCGTTGGGCCTTTCTCAATTGGTGCGGTGAAGATGTCGCCGCGAGCACTAAAGAGCGCCCGCTCGCCTTTCGGACTGAGATTCACTGACTCAATATTGTTCGCCGCGGATACGCGACTGGGACGACTGGCCAAACCTTCGTTGGGCACGCTGATTGAAATGGCATTGCTCTTTTGCGATTTGGTGTCGAGGACCTGAAGCTCCCCATTCAGTTCGTAAACAATCCGGCCTTCATTGTCGGAGCTGGGCCAGCGTACATCGAAGGTTTTGTTATTAGTTATTTCCGACGTCTTCGCGGACGTGGTGTTGTAAGCATAGAGATTGAAGTGGCCATCGCGGTCGGAGTTGAAATAGATCGTGTTGCCAATCCACATCGCGTCACGCGTCGCCCGCGGGCCTTCGGTAATTCGTTTAGTGGCGTAAGTTTTGAGATCGAAGGTGTAGAGAGCATTCGCCTGTCCGCCGCCGTAACGTTTTTCCGGACGAAAGTCGCGCGACTGTGGCGAATAAACCATCTGAGTAGAGTCTGGTGAAAAATCACCCGAGCCCGCTTCCGGCATCGGCAGCACTTCCGCGGCGCCGCCGTCAACTGAAACCCAATAGAGCCGCGCTATCGGCAACGACCAGGAATCGCGCTGCGACTTGAAGACGATTCGCTTGCCATCGCCCGACCAGCCATACACCTGATTGTCCCACCCCCAACGCGGGGTGAAAGGGCCTTTTGCCGGATAGAAAGTGAGTTGGCGGGGAATGCCGCCCCCCGAGGGAACCACATAAACCTGTTCGTCACCGTCGTACTGTCCCGTGAATGCAATCCACTTTCCATCGGGCGAAAACTTGCCAAAAACTTCCATGCCCGGATGTGACGTCAGTCTGATCGCGGCGCCGCCAGACGAGGGCGCTATCCAGAGGTCGCTGGCGTAAGTGAAGACAACCCGGTCGCCGTAGATGTCGGGAAAACGCAGCAACTTCGTTTGCGAGTAAGCGCCGGTTGCGGCGCCAAGCAGCAAGGCGACAAGGATGGCAGATTTGAACGCACGTTTGAGTAGGCTTCGATTAAGCAAGGTCGGGTTCCTCCTGAGAACAAAAATATCTTCTGCTTATGATTGAGTTGTTTACATGCCGCAGGGTCTGGGGAAGGTCCGCGGGCATCAGAAACAACTGAACTGACTTTTGAATTACTGACGGAAGGCAAAAGCTTAGCCTAAACAAACGGAAGGGGCAAAGGGGAACGGGTAATTCGGGCCCGATTTTCCATTTGTCATTTCTCAATTCTCATTTGCCATTGGTGATCTGCCCACGACACCTGTCTTTAATGAAAAATGAACGCTGACAAATGAGAAATGGGAAATCTGGTGACTTCTCCTTTACCCTGAAACGGCGTCACCATTTCACGGTGCCTTCCTTGGTCGTATCGATCTCAGCTTTTTCCGCGGTAGGCAGTCCTTCGTCGAAGAGATAACCCTTGATGTTATCGAAGAGAAAGTTTTGCGCGTCAACACTCGTCAGATCCAGGCCGTAGTGATTGATTATCTGCGTTTGCTTCTGGAGCCATCCGGCCCAGCAGGGCTGACAGATCTCGGTCGCGATTCGCTGGCCCAGTTCGTTGGGAAAGGGTGCAAAGCCAATCGCCGGTCGCTTCTCGCCACAATGTTTGCATTTGATGTTGTCAGCCACGATTTGATTCTCCTTGCTTACCAAATAATCCACAGATTACGCAGATTACACAGATTCAGAAAGCGACGACCAACAACAGAATCTCTCTTTCCGATCTGTCTGATGAAATCTGCGTAATCTGTGGAATCTGCGGATACAAAACTCGAAACTACATCTTCGCCTCGCCGATCGCTTTAATAACCTCATCATCCTTCGGACGAAACAATCCGAGCGGCCTGACGTCGCGGTAACGAATCACGCCGTTACCGTCAATCACAAACACCGAACGCGCCACCTTGCCGGGAATCAACGATCGCGCGCCAAAAAGATTTGCCACTTTACCAGACGCGTCTGACAAGAGACGCAACGGCAGCTCGTGATGCTCCGCAAACCTCTTATGCGATTCAACCGAGTCAGTCGATAAGCCCACTACCTCAGCGCCGGTGGCCGAGTAGTCTTCCCAACGATCTCTCACTGAACACATCTGCCGCGTGCAAATTGGAGTTTCGTCGCCGGGGTAGAAGAGCAGCACCACTACTTTGCCGCGCTGATCCGCGAGGCGCCACGCAGCGCCGTTGCCATCATTAAGAGTGAAGTCAGGCGCCGCGGCGCCTACCTGGGGATCGTCTTGTTTGCTCATAGTGTTCCTGGAGAAACTTTATTTGCCGACAGCTTAGCGCAGATGACGAGCAAATTGAACTCAAAGCCCTGGGGCTTTTGAGTTTCGCGAGCTTTGTCTCAGCGTGCTGACAAACTCGCGGCCGGCTGAACAGATATTGAGGAAGTTACACATGCGACAATGTGTAGCCGTCCGCACCGGAAATTCGCGCGGCTCCCCGGAAGAAACAATTCTCGACATAGCCCCATCTATTGCTCCCGCGCAGGCTTCGGGAGCAAGCAAATCGGCGGTTAACTGAAATTCAATATTGGGCTCGAGAAAATGAAGGGTTGAAGTAACTGTCGACAACTCCATCGACGCCGGTGCCAATTCACGAACCGCGAGCGCATAAGCCTGCATCTGCAGTTGATAGTCACTGGCGGCAGTCGCCACCCGGTCAAGCACAGATAATTCCTGGGTGATGGCTTTGCTCGCTGTCGGAGCCTCAAAGTCGAAAGCTATTTGTTCAAGCTCTTTACTGTGACCGCGGGCGTCCCGCCCTTCTTCTTTGAATGCCACGTCGCGGCCGCTGTTAGATTCAGGCGTATCGTCAGTGGACCCGGCGCCGGGCGGGCGAGACGCCCGCGGTCCCGGTGAAGAGCTGGAATCAAGCTCCGAGGTTGAAGGCCTTGGTCCCAGTCGATTGGTTTTGAAGTCGATCACTTCGATATCGAAGCCTTTGCCGCTCGCCGCGGGCGTGATCAGCAGCTTATCAATCGCTCCACTCAATATTCCCAGCGGCCGACGTAAGCGAAAACCGAGTTCACTCCAGAGCCCTGCATCGCCTCGAGGACCTGAATCCATTACACGCAACCCAATCGACCCCGGCAAAGCAGCACGGGTTCGCTCGACTCGCTCAAACACGCTGCTGGACAAATAGTTTTCGGCGAGCGGCAACAGCTCCGCTAAGCCCGCGTCAATGTTTATTTCCATTAGCCGGTCGGCAAGTTGCGCCTGACGTAGCCGCACCACATCGGCAAAACTTCTTCGCAGTAGTTCTTCCGGATTGTCGCCGGTTGTGTACGTTTCGCAGAACCGGTGAATCACTGCGCCCTTGAGCGTTGCCGTGAGATTCGCAGGCGGCTCGGGCGCCTCGGCGTCATTCCAAACAGCGAGCGCATCAGGCGCCGGTGCGTGCAACACGCGATCGAAATAATACTGACGGGGACAGCGCTGGTAATTGGTCAACTGCGTAACGCTAAACCGGTGAATCGCGTGTTCGCGGTCAGGCACGATGGGATTGATGAGGGGGAAAGCTTCGACAATTGAGTCGGCGCCTTCGGTAACCTGCTCGACGGGCGACTTCTCATGCGTTCGATCAACTTCTGCGAGCGAGTCGTCAGCAATATTCAACGTCAGTCGGAGTTGAACGTCGGCTGTGAGATCAACTACTCCCGACTGTGATTGCGCCGGAAGTTCGAGCGACTGCCAAATCCAATTCAGCCAGGTATCGCTCTTGAGTCCAACCTTAGTGAGGTCTTTGGTCGTGCCGGAGAGTATCAGGCGATCCTGCGCGCGCGTAGCCGCGACGTAGAGCAAGCGCATACTTTCAAACTGTTCTCGCCAGCAGTGCCGCTGTTCGAAACTATTAAACGTCAAACCAGCCACCAGCTTGCCGCGGCCGTCGGGTACTTTCAGAGTTAGACCACGCTGACGGTCCAGCAGCACCCAACTGTCCGGCGGTCTTGACCACCGTTGCAGATCCGGAATTATCACGACGGGAAACTCCAGACCCTTGGCCTGGTGAATGGTCATCAGCTTCACCGCGTTGGTCGCCTCGTCGATTTGGCCTTCACTCTCGCGGCTGCCAATCGCTTCAAACTCCTCCACGTAGCGCACAAAATCTCGAATCAGATGGTGACCGGAGCGCTCGAATCGTTCGGCAAGGGTGAACAGCCGCTGCACGTTGGCCAGCCGCTGCGCGCCATCAAAAGTGGCAGCAATAACGGTTTCAAACTCTGATTGCTCCACTGCAAACCGCAACAAGGTCGATAGCGCGTAATGATGCTGTCGCGCGATCAATCCGCTAATCAGATCGGCCGCGCGGTCCAGCAGCAGATGTTCTTCGTCGCTGATGAAGGCTAGCTTGCGATGCCCGAGCAGTGCCCCGTAGAGCCGGCGCGTTTGGGTGAAGTGTTTGAGTGAATCGAAATCCGCGGAATCGACCGCATCCAAAAATGGGGCGCAGCGCATTGCGAGTAAAGCGTTGTCTGAAATTCCGCAAAGCGGTGATCGCAGAATCGCTGCCAACGCGATTTCGTCGGTCTTGTTATCGAGAAACCGCAGCAACTGAATCAGATCGGTGATCTCTTCGCGTTCGTAAAACCCGCGGCCCAGCACTGTCTGGTAAGGAATGTTCGCGCGCCGAAAAGCCGACTCATAAGTCTGCACATGGGTCATGGCGCGAAACAACAACGCGATGTCGCTGTACTTGATGCTGGGAGCGCAGGCATCTTGCCTGCCGTTGTTGAGGGGCACTTGGTCAGAGTTGACCGACTCAACTGTTTCCCGAGCGAACGTGTTGCTTGAGGCAGGCAAGATGCCTGCGCTCCCAGCAGGATCGACCAATGAAATGATGCGTAGCGCAAGTTGCTCGGCATCAAGTTCACGTGAACTTTGCTCCGCCTTAGGATCGTCTTCGTAACCAGACGCTTCGGTCGTGACCATCAGCTCAACGAGCGGACCGCTATCGCGCAGCTCGCGCCTTGCTTCGCTCGCTTCGTGACCCACATAACCCAACTCTTCGAGCTCCGAGCGAGATGCGTCATCGCCGGGTCGAAACAAACGCGCGAAGAGAAAGTTAAAGAAACTGATCAGCTGCGGCTGACTGCGGAAGTTCAACAGCAGCGGTTTAGACTCACCGCCGGCCGCCAGCAAAGTTTTAGTCATCTCGCTGAAGACAGCGACGTCCGCGCCGCGAAACCCGTAAATCGATTGTTTGC
Source organism: Pyrinomonadaceae bacterium (assembly GCA_031365545.1). GTDB lineage: Bacteria > Acidobacteriota > Blastocatellia > Pyrinomonadales > Pyrinomonadaceae > PSRF01. The sequence goes on from JANLYH010000187.1 coordinate 26,885, forward strand.
GATCCCCGACGATGAACAAGTTTGCACTTTCGCGCCGGCCTTTTTGCAGCGCGAGTCGCTCCAGCAGCCGGCGTTGCAGACCGTTCGTGTCCTGAAATTCATCGACGAGGAAAAACTTATAACGTTCGGCGGCGCGTGTGATCACTTCCGGCCGGTTGAGAATATCGAAGGCCCGCAGTTCCAGATCGTCGAAATCAAGCGCCGAAATTTTCTGTTTCTCTTCGGTGAGCCGTTCGTCGATGCGGTTGAGCAGCAGCGCTAACTCCAGCGCATATTGCTTGGCAAACAGATCCAGTGAGACTTGCGGCACCAGCCCGCAGAGTTCTTTCTCCCAAACGAGTGCATCAATCGCTTGGATGTGTTCCTTGAGCGCTCCAACTGCCGACGGCCGGGCTTTGCGAAAGCCTTCAATAGCGCGGCAGTAGTCGGCGATGGCGTCGACTTCGGGAATGGTATTGAGGAGCGGTTGGATGTTCGACCAACTCTCGATTCCTTCAGCATGCTTCGCGCGCGCCGCTGTGGTCGTTCTGCCAACGGCGAAGAAATCGTTCATCGCGCGCGTCAGTTCAACCAGCGCACGCGCATGGTCTGCTTCCGTTGCATGGCTTTGGGCAGTTCGCATTGCCAGGTCGGTCAACGAAAGTCCCTGACCGCGCACGTCTCGATATAGTTGGCCCAGAGCCTCGGCCAACTTGCCGCGCCCGACACCGAGGGTTAACCGCGAAATCTCAGCGTGGCCGGCGCCGATAAACTCGTTCAGCGCTTCCTCAACCACCGACTCCAACAACATTGCGGCACGATGCTCATCGAGCAATAGAAACTGCGGATCGATGCGGGCCTCAACCGGAAATTCCCGCAAGAGCCGCGCGCAGAAGCCGTGAATCGTGGTGATTACCGCGCCGTCCAGAGTGCGTTTGTAGTTTAGCCAGTGCCTGCGCTCATCCGGCGCGGCGGTCTGCAAGATCCGATTGAGTTCTTCGCGAAGTCGCTCGCGCATCTCGTTGGCGGCGCGATTGGTAAAGGTGATAGCGACGATCTGATCGATGTTGAGATTAGTGTTTTGCCGAAGGATGTGCAGATAACGCTCGACGAGCACCGTCGTCTTCCCAGACCCGGGTCCGGCAGTCACCGAGATATGTTTCTGAATCTCGTAGGCGGCTGCTGCCTGCTCCGGTTGTAATTCGCGTTTCTTCTTTTGTGAAGACATTATCAAAAGACTTATCCGCAGATTTCGCAGATTACACAGATTTCATAACTACGGTTTTAAAGTGTGTGACACTCCATGTCGCGCTGTCCTGTCTAATCTGTGTAATCTGCGGATAGGCTCTTCCCGTCGATCCGATAGCGGTCGTAGCGGCATACCGCCGCGAAGTCGCAAAAGCGGCACGTCTTGTCCTTCTCTGCAGGATTCACAGCAAACCGTCCGACGCGAATGTGATCGAGAAAATCCCAAATCTTTGCAATCACGTCGCGACGAATCTGCTGCCACTCGTCATCAGACAGCACACTATTGACGTTGGCACGGATTTTGGAATACCCGAGCGCGCTGGCGCGATGCAGACCTTTGTTTCTTCGCTCGTTGCCGCCGCGGATTACGTAATAGCCACCACCTGCAATCGGCTGGTTCGGAAGCAGCAAACGCTCCAGCGCTTCAAGATAGATCGGAAGCTGCAGGCTGCGACCCGACTTGATGTCGTCTTTCGACGAGCCGGTTGAGAGCTTGTAGTCGTAAGCAATGATCGTGTTGTCCCGGGCCACGTCAACGCGATCGATTTGTCCACTGACTTTGATCGTTTCGTCGCCAACAAAGGTCGAGCGCGTCAACTTCAGCGGTTCGTCAGTTGAACCCGGATCGCGCGCGGCCGACTTCATGCCGCCAAAAGCAACTTCGAAATATGCGGGCACCACGCCGGCTGCGGCCGACTGCTCCTGAATATCCAGCTCATAGAGCAGCACCTGATCCAGCAGAATCTTGCGAATCTCACGATCGATTTTCCAGATCTGTTTGTTCAACGGCGGCACTACACGCTCGTGTTCATCAAAAACGCGATCGGCAAGCTCCATTAACTCCTGGCGCAGCGCTTCGCGATTGAGTTCGGTTAGCCGCTGCCGCCGGTGCTTTTCAAAGAAGCGCCGCAGAATATCGTGCAGCAGCTTGCCGGCGTCGATAGCTTGTAAGTCCAGGGCTGCTTCGCCGCGGGGCTCGAGTTTCAACACGCGTTGGCCAAAGAAACGGTAACCGCAATTGCCGTAGATGCTGAGCCCGCTGGCGCTGTGAACAAAGTCCGGCCCAAACCGCCGTTTGAGCAAGGCTACCAAATCCGGATTGGTAATCTCGCCATCGTAAGGTCCAAACCGCGAACTCGCGCGTTCGCGCTCAATCTCGATACGCCGCAAAGCGGAGTCGCTCAAAAAACTATCGTTCCGCGCGAGCGTCAACAATCGCTTGATTCGCGGCTGCGGCAACAGGTCGCGTTTATCACCGCGATGAACGTGACGCTCCTGTTGGCGCACCAGCATTACGTTTAACTCGCCCGGCGTAGTCACCTGCTCGCGGGCCTTGCCTTCGTAATCCCGTCGCACGGTTTCAGCTTCGATTTTGAACGGCGCAACCGCGCGCCTGAGTTCGTCGATGTAATAAGACGCGACGGTTTCCGAATCGTCAGCCAGAACGAGCGGCCGGCTAAGATAAAGCCGCTCGGTTGCGCGACAAGCCGCCTGGTAGAAATAATGCTCCTCCTTTAGCAGCGTCGCGGGGGAGATGTCTTCAAGCGTCAGACCATAGCGCTTGAGGCGTTCGCGTTCTTCATGCGGGTAAATCCAGTCGCGTGAAGCACGCAAGGGGAAACCGCCTTCAACCAAACCGGCGATGAACACTACGCGAAAGCGCAGACCGCGAACGTCGGTTGCTTCGAGGATGCGCAGGCCGCCACGATCCGCCCCGCTGAGGACCTGCGACTGCGAAGCAAGCGCGCGGCGCACCTCTTCGATGAAGGTCGCGAGTGTGGTTTTATCCGAACCACCTGCGACAGCGGGTGGTCTTGATCGCTTGACACTGCCACCGGCTGTCGTCGGTGGTTCTGACAAGATGCCAGCAGCAATCTCAATACTCTTGATGGCCACTACGAAAGCCCGACGCAACGCTTCAAGACTGTTGTAGTTGAGCATCGCCTGCGGCAACTCTTCGTCTTCAACAACGCTTCTGATTGGTCTCGTAATCTGCTGCCGGAAATTGAAGTCTTCCAAAAGCTTCATCAGCGCGAGGCGCAGGCGAGCGGGCGGGCCTTCTCGTTCAACGGCCTGAATCTTCTCGGCAAACGATTGAATAACGAGCGACGTCCAGGCCAGCGCCGCCGGATGAATGTCGCGCGACGGTCTTCGTTTTCGTTCGACGTCTGTCGACTCGACTTTCGCCGTCTCGGCGTTCTCGATCTGGTCTGCCTCATCCGGATCGCGCGCCTGCTCACTGGAGTCGATGTTCAAGAGTTCGCGCGTCGCTTCGGCCCCGGGAAGTTCTTTGATTAACTTTGCGGCGCGCGCGATCCAGTCGCTCACGCGCAACTGGCTGCCGACATAAGCAAAGGCATTCTCGAGCGCATCGGCATCCCAAAAACCGATGCGGTAGCGTTTTTTCAGCCGTTCTTCCAGTTCAGGATTTGGCGTTGAATCTTTTTCTCGCAGCAGTCCGGCGTATTCCGCGTCGAACCTCGCAGACAGCGCTTTTAGATCTTTTTCGTTCAGCCGGAAGTATTCCGACTTAATTAGATCGGCAAGCGCGGACACTCGCGGCGCGCTGGCTCCTTCGCGAGAACTCTCCTCGAGAATTGCAAACAACTTCAACGCCGCGCGATTAGCCGGAATGTCGTTGGCGTCGACGCGGGCTTCGAGATTGCAGGGCAACGACTCTTCGCGCATGACGCGCGCAATTGTCTCCGCGTAGGAAGCGCGCTGGCGCACCACCAGCGCGATGTCGGCGAGCGAGTAACCCTCGCGCAGCACCAGCCGCTTTATCTCCTTGGTTATGGCGCGAATTTCCGTGTCGCGATCGCCGCACTCGAGATACCTGATCTCAGATTGCGCAACCTCGGCTGCTTCCGTGTTAGCCAGCGTGGGATTGAAGAGATTCTGTCGCAACTCGGAAAGCGCGCCGAGCGTGGAAACAATCTCTGCAGTCGTTCGCTTGATTGCAAATGCTGCTACGGCAGAAAGATGGGCGATCGTCTCCTGAAACGGCAGGAAAATTTCCTGATTGCGCTCATCGTGATTGAGGTTGACCAACACTTCCGGAACCTGCGGAATCAGGCGCTTCAGGATCTCACCCTGGACCGGAGTGAAGTCGAAGAAGCCATCGAGCACGAGCAATTGAACGTTGCTGAGCCAGGGAACGCGAACGTTACTTTCACCGCTGAGAGCGCCGAGCGCCCGCAACTGATCTGCGTCGGCTTCGGTGAGCTGGTGCCGATTGAGTAGGTCCGAGTAGGTCGCATAGATCAGCGCCACTTCCTCGTCGAAATCATTCTGCGTGAGCAGCACTC
>JANLYH010000019.1:0-11859 GCA_031365545.1 Pyrinomonadaceae bacterium
GTATGAGCGCGAACACGACAAAATAGCCAACAGTTATCAATTGCTAAATCTGGTTATGAGCGATCCCTGGTTTGCGTGGCTCCGGCAGCTATCTGAACTGATAGTCGAGATGGATGAGCTTTTGGCCACGAAGGACGCGCCCCAGGAAAAAACCGGGTTGGCTCTCATCCGGCAGGCGGAACTACTGCTCACGCCAGCCGAGGCCGGTAGTGAATTTCAGCGGAAATATTTTGCAGCGATGCAGCAATCTCCACGAGTGGTGCTGGCGCATTCGGAGTTTGCTCGGGTGCTTGGTCCGGCAAGACTGTCAAAAGAAGTTCACTAAAGCTCAAGAAGTTTAGAGAATAATCTTTAGATTGCGTGGCGGGATGCGGCAAGCTGAAGCTTGAACTCTGAACTACTAGCCTCAACTCACTCCAAACTAGTTTGCGGCAGCTTCCTCTTTGGTGCAGTGCTGGTCAAAGGCCTGAATTAGTTCACTTGCGACTTGTGAAGCATCCCGGCCCTCGATCTGGCGACGCTCCATCATGTAAACAATTTGACCGTCCTTCAGCAGGGCGATCGAAGGCGACGAGGGCTCGTAGCCGGTGAAGTAGCTGCGCGCTTTTTCGGTAGCTTCGATATCGGCGCCCGCAAAAACCGTCCCAACCCTGTCTGGCCGCACGGTGTGTTGCAGTGCACGAGCGATTCCCGGCCGGGCTTTTCCTGCCGCGCAGCCGCAAATCGAATTTACAACTACCATCAGGGTGCCTTTGCTGTCTTCGATCGTCTTTTGTACGTCTTCAGGGGTCCGCAACTCTTCGATGCCGATACGGGATAGTTCCTCACGCATTGGGCGAATCATTAGTTCTGAATATGGCATAGGTTTCTCCTAAAAATTGCTCCTAAATCTCAGATCTCAAATTTGAGATCCCTGACACACTTGAATGGCGGATTATAACACGGCGGCGCCGATAGCGCGGGGCCGAAGAGCCGACTCGCCTATTCGACGACAATCATTGCCCGCAACTCGCGAAACTTCCGATCGCTGATGCCGCGCACCATCATGAGGTGTTCGGCGCGACGAAAAGGCCCGTATTGCTGGCGATGCGCGACGATGCGCTCAGCAATTCCGCGCCCTACGCCAGGAAGCGTTGTGAGCATCTCCGGTGCAGCAGTGTTGATATTGATCTTCGGGCCGCTGTCAATCCTGGAAATATCCCGATTAGTCTTTACCGCGGACTGTGCTGGACGAGGAAGGGTGACGCACGCTGCAGCAAACAGAATTTGCGCGAGAAGGGCGAGCGCGATGAGTGGCTGCCGCGAGTTTGCTGGCGCGAGAGGTTGTTTCACGGATGCAAGTGAGTGTTTGTGAAGGCTTTGTGACTGTGCCGCTGGCGTGTGCACGGTGCTGAAAGTCTAATGACTCCAAAAGTTCGGATGTTTTATGACGCGATGTCCACAGATTTTTCCACAGCCGGCGTGGAAAATTGTTTCGGGGAAGTTTCGAGTTTCAAGTTCATAGTTTCAAGTCAAGACTTGGGTAAGCTGCGTTCGCGAAAGAGTTAACCCGTCGGTTCCGAACTTGGAACTTGGAACTTGAAACTTGGAACTCGAAGCTATTCTTCGCCGCCGCTCTCATCCCACTGCGCGATCATCTCGTAGGCGCGGCCGAGCACGGGTCGCGGACGTGAGCCATCTGCCTGGCCGATGAGTCCTTCACGCTCCATGATGTCGAGAATCGCGGCTGCACGGCCGTAACCGATACGCAGACGGCGTTGCAAAACAGAAGTTGAGGCTCGCTTCATCTCGACGCAAATCCGGAGGGCTTCTTCGAAAAGCTCGTCATGTTCCCCGCTGCCTTCCTCGAGGCCGAGTGCTTCTTCTTCTGACTGCGTAATCGTTTCATTGTACTCGGGCTTAGCCTGGGCTTTGGCGTGCGCGACTATTTTCCCGATTTCAGTTTCGTCTACGTAGGCTCCGTGGACGCGAATGAGACGCGAGGTGCCCGGCGGTAGAAACAGCATGTCGCCGCGACCCAGCAGGTGCTCGGCGCCATTCGTGTCGATGATCGTTCGCGAGTCGACCTTGGAGGACACGCGGAAGGAGATGCGCGATGGAAAGTTGGCCTTGATCAGACCGGTAATGACGTCAACTGACGGCCTCTGCGTCGCCAGAACGAGGTGGATGCCGACGGCGCGGGCCATTTGTGCCAGTCTGGTAATGGATTCTTCAACCTCGCGCCCTGAGGTCATCATCAGGTCAGCAAGTTCATCGATGATAATTACGATGTAGGGAAGCGGTTTATGTGGCTCGCCACGCTCGTCGTATTCCTTGACGAGGTTGCGCCGCATGATTTCGGTGTTGTAGCCATCGATGTTGCGCACGCCCCAGCCAGCCAGGTCGCGATAACGTTTTTCCATTTCGCCCACAGCCCATTTCAGTGAGCGCGAGGCGAGCTTGGGATCGGTGATGATCGGCGTCGCCAGATGCGGAATGTCCTGGTAGAGTCCCAGCTCAAGCCGCTTGGGATCAATTAAAATAAACTTAACTTCGTCGGGCCGCGCGCGATAAAGGATTGAAACAATCAGCGAATTGACCCCAACCGACTTGCCGGCTCCGGTAGTTCCGGCAATCAACAAATGGGGCATCTTCGCCAGATCGGCAACATAGTTCAGTCCGTCGATGGTCTTGCCCAGGGCAATGGTCAGTTTCGAAGAGGACTCACGAAACGCCCGCGACTCGATGACTTCACGCAGAAAGATCGTTTCCCGGCGAGGATTTGGTACCTCGATACCGACGTGGGGCTTACCCGGCATGCGGTCGATGCGAATCGATTCCGCTTTTAGGGCCAGACAAAGATCATCAACCAGGGACACAACGCGCGAGTATTTGACGCCGGGATCCGGTTTGAACTCATACGTCGTAACGACCGGACCGGGACAAATATGCTTGATTTGTCCGGTGACATTAAACTCTTTGCACTTTTCTGCCAGACGCGTTGCGAGGCCCAATAGTTCTGTGTCGGCCTGTTCACTGGGCGGCGGTGCCTCATTCAAAAACCCCAGCGGCGGCATCGAGTATTCGGTGTAGGCGACACGCCGCGAGCGGTCGGCGTCAAAGGGGAGTTTGCCAGTTGCCGGGGCCTCACCTTTGGGTCGCAAGACTGAAGCGCCCTGAACCATCTCTTCAGCGTCCGCCTCTTCAACCGCAACTGCGCCTTTAGATCCGGGAAAGATCGAGCGGCGACCCGGAGAAGTGTTGACAACCGCCGCACTCGGAACGCCTGCACCGGCGGCTGCCGCGCGGGCAGGTTCAGCAGAACTCTGGATCGTTGTAATCAGGTTGATGCCGGCCGCTTCGCCCGGGTGCATTGCTTCGGCGCTGCTGGTGGCCGCACCATCCTTCATAAAGTGCGCAATGCGCTCTTCGGGACTTAAGTCGGGAGAAGCCTTGAGCGCACTCTCTGCGGCTGCCTTCTGTACCCTGATAAGGTCACGCTGTTCTTTGCGCAATCGTTTCTGCTCCCGCCGCGCTTCTCGCCAGGAACGAAATCTGGCTGGTATGCGCGCGATGACTGCGAAGCGTTCAGCGATCAGGCTGATGAGCATTTCATAAAGCCCAATGAAGGAGAAGCTGGTCGCGAGGAGCAGCCCAGTTGCCGCGACAGCGATCAGAAGAATTGTCGCGCCAACGGTATTTAGTCCACTTGCAAGTCCACGAGAGATCAATGTCCCGACAACTCCGCCCGGCTGCACACTCGCATCAAAAATCGGGTGGATGTTTGAGATTGAGAGTAGCGACGCTGCCGCCAGAGTCAGTAACACCAGGCCTAGCAAGCGCGAAAAAGGTGCCCGGATACTGAGGGTTCGGAACCTTCGCCATGCCGCCGCGAGAAACAAGCAGGGAAGCAGATAGGCAGCCAAACCAACTGACTGAAACAACAGCGCGGCAACGTTCGCACCGACGGCGCCGGCCCAGTTGTGGGTCTCCGTTGGCCCAGCCGAATTCCAGGACGGGTCATTGGGATTAAAGGCAGCAGAGACGAGACACAGCGCGAGCAGGAGGCCAACCGCCAGCAGCACGATCGCCACGATCTCATTCCGGCGAGTATTCCGTGGAGTAATTATTCTTGGTTGCTCCTCAAACTCGGTAGTTGCCATCTCAACTCCCAGCCAAACTCAAGTAATTCAGAGTTTAACCTTCATGCAGTCTCTGGAAAGAACCAAACTAAAGTCTGACCTTTAAATTACAGGCCAATACTCCAACCTACGCTGCTTTCTTCGCCAGCAGGAAGGCCTTTATGAAGTCGTCAATATCGCCTGCCAGCACCGCGTCGACGTTTCCCCGCTCCAGCTTTGTACGCGTGTCCTTCACCAGTTGGTAGGGAGCGAGCACATAGCTCCTGATCTGCGAGCCAAACGAGATCTCACTTTTGCTGGCCTCAAGTTGAGCAGTCTCAGCTTTGCGTTTTTCCAGTTCGAGTTCGTAAAGCCGTGACCGCAAGACCTGCATGGCCACGGCGCGGTTCTGGTGTTGTGACCGCTGATTTTGACACTGAACTACGATTCCCGTTGGTGTGTGGGTGATGCGGACGGCGGAGTCGGTAGTGTTGATATGCTGCCCGCCGGCGCCGGTGGCGCGATAAGTGTCTACGCGCAAATCCTTGTCGTTGATTTCCACTTCGATGTTTTCGTCGATCTCCGGATAAACGAAGAGAGATGCAAACGAAGTGTGTCGCCGGGCGGCCTGGTCAAACGGAGAGATGCGAACTAACCGGTGCACTCCGGCTTCGGCTGCGAGCAGGCCGTAAGCGTATTCACCTTCCACTCTAAACGTTACTCCCTTCAGCCCTGCTTCTTCTGCGGGCTGATAGTCGATAATCTCCGTCTTGAATCCGCGCTGCTCAGCCCATTTCAGATACATTCGCAGCAGCATCTCGGCCCAGTCCTGCGACTCGGTTCCGCCGGCGCCCGGATGAATGGTGCAGATGGCATTCAACTGATCATTCTCGCCCGCGAGCAGCATTTCAGTTTCTGCAATGCCGACTTCGTGGCCCAGCCGTTCGAGAAGCGTGCCAAGCTCTTTCAAAGATTCTTCATCTTCTTCCGCAAACTCAAAGAGCACACCGGCGTCGGCGATCTGCGACTCAAACTGCTCTTGTCGCTGAATCTTCTTCTCAAGGACCGTGCGCTTTTGTAATAACTTCTGCGCGGCGTCTTGATCGTTCCAAAAGTCAGGCGACGAAGCCTGGTTTTCAATACGTTTCAACTCTTCGCGGCCCGCCGCAACATCAAAGAAACCTCCCGAGCTGCTCGATGTGGGTACGGAGTTCCTCATAGCCGCTTCTTAATTCCTGAATTGATAATGTCTCGATCATTAAACCTCCAAATGTATCCGTTTAATTAGCCCGTCGGCCGCTATTCTGTCTTCAACCTGCCGCGAAACGAAAGCCCGAAGAACAGCACACTCAGCCCGGCACAAACGACGACAAACAAATCACCGTGCTTCGTGTAAAAAGTCTGTCCATAACTCTTCCATGCCGCCCAAACACGCACGTCCGGTTCAAAACTCGAGGTCGCATCCCGCGCTTCTCCTGTAGGCATGATGAAAGCAGTGATACCCGTGTTCGTAACTCGCAATACCGGCCGACGATTTTCAACCGCGCGGAAGATCGCGTTTGCCAGATGCTGTCGCCTCACTGCCGTCGGCCCGAGGTAGCCATCGTTTGAAATATTAATCAGCACGTCGGCTCCTGCGCCAGTGAACGTTCGCGCGATCGCAGGATAAGCCGATTCAATGCAGATGAAAACTCCAGCATTGATCTCGCCGAATGGCATCAACCGGTAATTCGTTCCCGGAGTGAAATCGCCGACTATTGCTCCTATCAAACCCGCCCCCGGAAACCAGCGCGGCAGCGGAACATATTCGCCAAACGGCAGCAGGCGAATCTTATCATATTGGGCGACCAGCCTACCCTCTTCATTTATCAGTAATGCTGAGTTGTAAATTCCGTTGTTCGGTGCGGCTTCCTGAGAGTTCAATATGATCGACGTGTGGTTTGTCTTGGCGAAACCAGCGAGCCGGTCGCGAAGTTGCTGGTCGGTCCCGTAAGTAAAGTTCATTGGCGACTCGGGCCAGATAACCAGACGAGGTCGACCGTTATCAGGAAGCTGACGCAGCGCCAGCTCGCTCATCTCAAAGTGACGCGCGTTGAGCTGTTTCATGTCCTCAGTCGACTTTACGAGATCCATCGGCACATTTGGCTGAATCGCGATGACAATTGCGGCCGCATCATTAAGCGATATTAAATGTCCGCCCATTCCTGGTAAGGACGTGGACATGAGTGCCAACCCGACCAGAACCATTACTGAAACAGAGATCGCAACGGCGCTAAGGCGTCGACGTAACAGAACGAAGGTAAGCGCGACGTTGACTGCAAGGATCAAAAATCCCACCGCGTAAACGCCTCCCCAGCTCGCGGTTTGAATTAGAGACGGATGATAGGCCTGGGAGTAGCCGACGGCGTTCCAAAGTTGCCCCGTCGTTTCAAGCCGCGCCCATTCCAGCGCCGGCCAGAGGAGTGGCGCGAGAAACATGGCAAGAGGGCCCCATTTTCTAAGCGCGCAAGCCAGCATCAGAGCGAAAGCTCCGGGAAAGACACCAACTACGAGTGCGCCCGGAACCAACAAAGCAAAGGCAATCGCGGGTGGGAGCCCGCCCGTATGAATCATGGAATAAGTGAGCCAATAACAAGAGCCATAAAAGAAGACTGACCCGAATAGCCAGCCGAGGAAGAAACTGGGCCAGGGTCGAGATCTGCGCGCGACAACGAGCAGGAAGGGAACTAGCGCAATCCACGCAAGAAATGAAAGGTTGAAGTCTGGGAACGAGATGATGAGAAGGACTGCTGAGAGTAGAGTCAGGCCGACGTCGGTCGTTGTCATCCGTTTCGCCGGAGATTGCTTAGAGACTCCATCCTGCATTGCCGGCGAGTTTATCAAAACCCAGATCAGCTCGGGAAAGTTTCGAGCAGACCCTCTCTCAAAACACTCGAACAATCCTGGAATCGAAGCTCGCTGAAAATATTTTTTCCAATAAGCGAATCGACGACTCAAGGTTACTCAAATCGGACCGAAAGGTCGTCAGAACGACAGAAAACGGCACCGTCAAAGTGACAAATTACGGCGCAAGATGACCGGGTCTGAAGAGCTTAGTTTTGAAGCGTGATCGGAAATTACGACTCGTGCCGTAGGAAAGGCAGTACAGAAAGGTGAAAAGAGAATAATGGATGCCAAATGCGGGAGAACCCAGCCATTTCTGACTGGGTTCCAATTTCGGAGGGAAGCACTGAAGGGTTGCTCGGCGGGTGGCTGGCGCAGCGGCATGCGGCGCTCAGAGAAGTGATGGCGGCGGGGGCACTTCCAACCTTTACATTGGGTCTTCCGTGCGTGCCGGTTGTTCCTAGAGCAGCTTGCGTGCCAGAGAAAAAGTTTTTGTGGAAAGGGCAGACTATTAAGTCTGGAGAGCTATCGCTTTCAGTTGTTTCACGCAGCGTCGAAATACAGTCGCCCAAAAGCGGGAGAACCCAGTCATTTCTGACTGGGTTCACATTTCGGAAGGAAGCACTGAAGGGCTGCTCGGCGGGCGGCTGGCGCAGCGGCACGCGGCGCTCAGAGAAGTGATGGCGGCGGGGGCACTTCCAACCTTTACATTGGGTCTTCCGTGCGTGCCGGTTGTTTCTAGAGCAGATTGCGTGCCAGAGAAAGTGGTTTGTGGAAACGATGTCAGACTGAAGTCGGTTAGTCGAGTCGGGTAGGAGATACCCTGACTGAGGCGAAGGCTACTCGAAGATCTCGACGAGAGCTAAGTGGTCTTCGAATCCCACGATCCGCACCCGCGCGTGAGTTGAAATGGGAACGCCGTTTTTCGATTTTGCCCGCCATAACTCGCCGCCAACCATTACCGTGCCTTCAGGATCGAGCTGCTTTTGAACCTCGGCAAGCTCGCCAATTAAGTTAAGATCGCCGGCGGCACCTTTCTTATGGAAATAGAGAGCGACGACCAGAAGTGTTGCGAAGGCTGCAACAGTCGCCAACACGCCGATTAGTAAGACGAGCTTCATTCACTCTCACCAGTAGCAGATCAGACGAATAGACGCACTATAAAACGAAATGAGGCAATCCTCGTCAAGAGAATTGCCTCATGAATGTTTGTGCGGTAGCGGTCAGTTTTTGCCCATGGTCACCTGACGCTGCAGGGCAATCGCTTCCTGGTTGTTGGGGTCTATGTTCATGGCGCTCGTGGCAAACTTCATCGCTTCGCCACGATCACCTCGCTCGAGGAAGATTCGGCCAAGCAGGATGTGCGCATCGATCAGTTTGGGATCCCAAAAGATGGCAGTTTTCAGCGCCGCTATGGCAGCCTCCTGATCGCCACGACGCTGGTTGATTCGCCCGCTGAGCAGATAGGCTTCCGCGTTGGTGGGTTCAAGCATCACGACGCGGTGCAACTCCGGCAGCGCTTCGTCATCGCGTCCCGCCTGATAAAGGTCACGAGCCTTCGCCAACAGATCTTCGGTACCGGAGGTCGGGTTGTTGGCGGCAATTGCATTCTTTCTCATCAACCCCGAAACATCATCGCGATTCAAGACGTCGCGCATGCGTAGCGAAATACCGTTAACACTCTGCGATTTTTGCCATTCAGTTTGCCACTTGGCGTAGGTTTGCAAATAGCGTCGCGCCTGGTCGTCGGCCGCATTCGCGGTATCCGTCTTACCTGCCTTCTCCAACGACTTGGCGTAGAGAAAATATGCCTGGCCGTCCCTGGGGTCGGCAGTGATCACAGGCTTAAGTTGCTCGGCAGCCTCGGCATACTTGCCCGAGAGAAACAGAGCCACAGCGTAATTGAAATGGACCAAGGGATCGTCAGGCGACGACTCTGCAGCCCGCGCCAGAAAGGAAGCGCCTTGCTCAAGCAAGCGCGCTCGTTCATCTTCCTTTTTCTCTTCGCGAGACGCCTGCAGAGCAATCGCTCCGGCGTTGTTATAAATTCCGATCAGGGGAACGTCGGCTGAAAGTGGAACGATGGCTGCGAGCGCATGACCCAGGTCGCCAAGCTTGGCGTAACCGAGTGCGGCGTAGAAGGCCGCCTCAACGTAGTGGGGATCCTTCTTCTGAAGTTTGATGAACTGCTCGGTTGCGTCTTTCCATTTTCCTTCAATCATGTAAAAGCGGCCCAACTCAAAAGCCGCCTGTGGGTAAACGGCGCCACCATTAGCGTCGGCGTAAAACTTCAAAGCGTTCTTGAGATATATTTCGCGCTTGGGATGGCGCTCGCTCAACAACACACCTTTCAAGTAGGCTTCAAAGGAGCGCTGTGGAACCTTGGTCGCTTCCTGTACTAACTGATTTTGAGAGAAGGCAAACGCCTTTTCGCGCTGGTAAAGAATCTGATAAGCAAGCCGACCGTGAATGTTCTGCAACGTGGTCAGCGGGCCGCCAAAATCAAACTGGCGAGTTGCCCAGCCGCCATCAAGCACTTCGCCGAGGTTTCGTCCTTCGTTGACTTTGATCACGCGCGCCGTTACCTGTACCAGCGCCTCCGTCGGCGACTTCTCGTCTTTGGCGTTATCGGGTTTGCTCTCATCCTGCACGGGCGTGATCGAGTAGCTGCCAATTACCACCATCGTCGCCCTGGCTTCGCGGGCCAGCTTTATGGCAGTGGCGCGCGAGGGAATAACGGTTTCAGGAAGCCGCAGACGTTGATATGCGAGTTCGCGTTCATCACTGGATACGACCAGCAGGCCGGGCTTACTGAGCAGCTCCGCAAGTGAATCGGCAAAGCTCTCACCGATCCAATTGTATTCCGGGTGATTTGACGTGTTCTCGAACGGCAAGACCATTACGACATCGCCGCTGGGCGCACTTTGCCCAAAGCAATTGGCCGCATAAGTCGCGACGAGTATGCCGACAGCTAATATGTTGAAGATTTTGATCGATCGCATTAATTCCTAAATTCCTTTAGCCTTTTTGGCGCCTCGGTTTGATGCCCTCAGCGCTCCGGTGGTTGGTCACAAAACCCATGCAGGCTCACCGCGCGTGCTACCAATACCATCACCCTTGCTCGAACGACTCTATCAGAAAAGAGATTAAGACTAAAACGGCTAAACCTCCATATTTCGATTGTGAGAATCACGGTTTCTACGAGCCGCGGAATGGGCCAACAGAGTCAGAACCGGGAGCGGTAGCGACCGGGTTGTTCCCGATCCACGCGACTGTCGGGTTCGCGTTTCCGTGCTGCGGAAATGGGCCAAACAAAGTCAGGACCGGGAGCGGTAGTCGACCGGGTCGCTCTTCACAACCTGCGATGCAATGAAGTCAGTACCATCACGCGCTAGCGCGTGGGTGCTGAACCCGACACGTTGGGACCTGTCCTCTCGAAGGAAACCCTGCTCTTAGTTATCGACGACTCTATTCCAATCGAGGGCAGCTTGTTTGAGTTCGGGGTTCTCAACCCAGGGCTTCCCTGAGACGAACGAGACCTTGTCGTACACAAGCACGATGGTTCCAATTGGTAGTAGCTGGCTTAGCTCGCGAGCGGCGAAGATTGGAACTCGAATACAACCATGACTCGCCGGTTGGAAGGGAACGGCCCGATAGCCGTGAATCGCCACGCCACCGCTGATGTAATTGGAGTAATACATTCCGCTGTTGGGAGCCTTCTCCCAACCGACGTACTTGTCATAAACAACGAACCTACCGCGGGGTGTGTAGGCTATGCTCATCTGACCTTCGTCCTCATACGGCTTGTCGCTGCCGGTCGAAATAGGAAGCAGCCGGACTCTGCCATTGTTGTTGGCGACGAGTAGCACCTGACGATCTACATCCACTTCAACATGGGCGTACCCAGGCTCCCTGACTTCAGGCGAGGTGCTGTTGCGAATCGCCTCGAGCTCATCCAGCGTAAGCAGGCCCGTAATAGGGCGGCCCTCCCATTTCTGGAAGCCGATCAATCCCGACTGCGTCGCCGGATCAAGAAGTCCGTCGACCGCGCCGGTCCAATAGCCCATGTCGGAGAGTCGGCGCTCGGCCTCTCTTGTCTGCGCCCTGGTCAAAGAGGTTTTTGGTAGTAGCGGTTCACTTCTGCCCACCGCCACCTGCCCACCGCTTACTGTTTTTTTCACGCCGCCGACCGATTTCCGTTGCGCGCTCGCGATTGCCGAGGTTGAAATCAGAAGTAAACAGATGGTGAGTAGCGATTTCACTTTGAGCTTCGGGCCTCTCATGTGACAGCCTCTTGCCGATTATACTTGCGTCCGTGATAGCCGCACACGCCGGAATATAAGCGCGCGCCACGGCAATTAGTGAAAAGACAGAGTACTTCGCGTTGAGCTTCATCGCAAACTCCTTCCCGTAGCCCAACTACCAGTGCTTTATCTCTATTTGCTAACGCGAGCTTCTGCGGACTTCAGGGCCACACCCGCGCGGAATTATTCCGCGGGAATCAACCCGCTGCTCGTTACGCGGACACACAAAGGGCCGCCAGCCCCGGAAAAAAGGGAACTGGCGGCCGCTCATCGTTTTGCGACTAATTAATTACCGAAGCGGTTTCAGGTCTCCCGATCGGGCTGCAATTTCGACTTCGCCCGTCCTTGAGAGTAGTCTGTCTTTGAGAACTGAACCAATGAGAGCGATGCAAAGCAGACGGAAGGGAGTGATTCCTGTGTCCTCGGCTAAGGGAGTCACGCAACTCCTCGTTAACTGGAATAACGGTGATAAGGCTGCGCTCGACGAGATGCTGCCGCTTGTTTATCAGGAACTACGCCGTATAGCCGTAAATCACCTGCGTCGCGAGCGTCCTGATCATACCCTGCAGCCG
>JANLYH010000099.1:0-10361 GCA_031365545.1 Pyrinomonadaceae bacterium
GCCACCGCCGGCGACACGCATGATTCTTTACATGGTCCATCATTAATCAGCAGGCCCCGCGTCCTTCCTTCAGCGCGCGCCGGGAGCTTACGCCGCGGCTGCCTCCCCCTCAATGCGTGCACGGCGCGATGCTTGCGCGGCGCGATAAATGACGAATCCAATTAGGCCGATCAAAGCAATACCGAGGAGCCCTCCCAAGGCTATCAGTGCCGAGCGTGCCCATGATGCAACCACAGCGCTTGCCGCCACGGGCTGCGGCGAAACTTGGAGCGAGCCGTACTCAGCCGACTCACTCTCTCCCTTGTAGTCAACTCGCGCGCTGAGTTTGTATTGCCCTTTCGGCAGTGGCGGCAGCTTCACTTCGTACATACCCGGCGTCGCACCTGCTGCAGCCGTTAGTTCCATCGGCGAACCGCCGTCAATTGTCAGCGTCACCACTGGTTTAGCACCGGTGACAGGCTCGTTGTTCGCAAAGCGGCTGACGAATACTCGAGCGACCATCTCCTGGTCCGGCTCAATCGGCGCGTGCTTAATCACGACTTCAAAATCGCCAGCCCGCGCAACATGTACGACCATGTTCGTCCCCGGCGAGACGCTTTGCGGTTTCACATCACCGTGATCCTCACCTCCATGTGCAAACGCAGAGTCAGCCGGCGCTGTTAGGGTGAATAAGAGCGCGATGATTGTTACCAGAAGTTGCTTCTTCGTCGGTGGAGTTCGAATGTATGTCACGACCTTAATCCCTCGTTGCGGTTCTGGCGGCGCTTCTCTTGAAGAACCAGGCGCATCCAATCTCATAAACAGTTTTCTTTCAAACGAAAACGCCATGGGGCCATCGTAGAAAACCAAAAGGCTTAGTTTTGCCTGAACAAGAATGGACCGTCTTCAGAACCTTGCAGTGCTGAAACGGACTTGGGGAAGGCTAAATCAGAAGAATGCCGAGGAGGAGATGTCTCTGGACAGAGACGTTTGGTGGTCCGTGTTCTCTTGCAACAGTGAGAGCCCTGGCCCGCGCACTAGCTGCGGCGCCGGCACCGGGCACAATGGTTGACACTGCGGCTGGGGTGCCGCGCTTCTTCTGATCGAAGAAGGTTGCGTTCGCTGCCGTAGCAGCTTCATTCGAGGTTCCACAGCAGATGCATGACTCCGGTAGTTCTCCGGAAATAGCGAAAGCAACGATACGGGTGCCTATCGCGATTCGGCCCAGCGATTTCGTGAGCTCTGGTTGCGAGGCGACAAACGAAGAGTTAGACCGCGCAGCGGGTGGGACATTATGAGTCTGGAGGTGGTTCTCGTGTGCGCAAGCCAGTCTCTGCCCGCCCAATACTGCGACGATAAACACCACCGGCAAAAATGCAACTTGACGCTTCACTGTGTAGATATTATTCATTTACCATCACTACTGCGCTTTTGCAAGGGCATAGCGTGATCTCAACATTCTTCGATTCATTGAACTACAACAGGAAACGACCGGTGAGTCAGGCTTAGACCGAGGAGCCGGGCCACGCCCCTTTTCATTGGCAGCAAGGGGAAATTTTTGAATTTTCCGTCAACCGACGGCAGTGCAAGGTGGCACTGAAAACGGCCCGATGACGAGCGAGACAACGTCGCCTGTCTCGCCTCACAGGTATCAAGCCATCTATTTTGATAGGATTGGGGACCGATGTAATGATTTAGCACTGCGCTTTTCTTCGACGGGTAGTCGTTATGCAACTCCGAGATCGCTTCGTATTCGACAGCGACGAAAACATTCTCTCCATAGATTTCGCGGGGCTGCGGATCGAAACGCGCGAACAGGTGGATGAGACAAGGCGGCTCGTGCGCGAGATCCTCGAGCGGCGGGGCCGCCGAGCCTACGCAATAGTCAACTACGAAGGCACTGAGATCGCGCCGGAGATCGTGGATTACTACGGCGAGAGCATCAAAGAACTTTACGACCGCTATAGCCTCACCACCGTGCGCTACTCATCGAGCGGATTGACGCGTTCGGTACTGCGCTACCTTGGTGCGGCAAAAGATCTCGAGTCCAATATTTTCGCCACGCGCGAAGAAGCTATACGCGCAATTGACGAACTCAAAGACCGCAGCCGAATCGTCAGAAAAGTTTCCGCCCGTTCGGTTTTCAATCCGCGCCAAAGTCTGGTGGGCAAGCTGGCAATCGGCTGGCTTGTTCTCCTCCTGGTCGTTGCTTTGTGTTACTTCATCGGCGAGTTCTGGATCGCTCCGGAACAGCTTCAGGCATTCCGGGGTGCCTTGCTGGGAGCAGTTCTTTCACTGGCCGGAGCAGCATTGGTCAGCAGCGCAATTCTTCTGTTTACGGTAATCAGACCGCTGCGTCAGATCGAGGACCTCGCGGGACATTTGCGGCTGGGACGAGTAGTCGAGCCAATAAAAGTTAATCGTCAGGATGAAGTGGGCCAACTGGCCACCACCATTAACGAAGCCGCTCTGCAACTGCAACAGGAGATCGAACGGTTAAGCGGCTTGTACCACATCTCATTAATGATGGGGACGGGCGCTGAGGTTAGTCAGATTTGCGAGTTGCTGACCAGAAAGATCGGCCGGCTGCTCGGCGCTGAGATCTGCGTCATCCTGCTTTACGATGAAAAGCAAAACTGCATTCGAGCGCAGGCGCCCGCCTACGGAATGTCTGATCAACAACTCTCCGACCTGCGCTTCACGCCAGACGAAAGCAGCATCGCCACTCGCGTTTTTGTTACCGCTGAACCCTACTTAACAAACGATGCCCGTCAAGATCCGCTCTTGAGCGTCAAAGCTGACGGGAACATTCGAGAATTGCTCGCGGTACCGCTGAAGGCCGGGCAACACATGCTCGGCACCATTGAAGTAATAAACAAGCAGGGTGGTTTTTTTGAGGAAGAAAAGCGGTTGGTAACAATTTTCGCCACTCAGGCTGCGCATCTCCTGCGAAATGCCCAGCTCTTCGAACAGGTCCGCGAATCAGAGGAACGTTACCGGCAGATCTTTGAAAACGCAGTTGATGGGCTCTATCGAAGTACACCAAAAGGCGAACTGGTTACGATCAATCCGGCGCTAGCGTTGATGCTGGGCTACCGCACACCGGAAGAGATGGCCAGCATAAATCTAATAGAGGACATTTTTGTCGACCAGGCGGCGGCGGCGCGGCTCATCGGCCTTTTGGCTGATCGTGATCAGGTGCTTGACGTTGAATGTGACCTGAAACGTCGCTCGGGCGAGCCCATGCCGGCCCGTCTCAGTATTCGCAAAGTCACCGACGCAGCAGACAGTCAGGTATTCCATCTTGGAATCGTCAAGGACATCACCGAGCAAAAGCGCCTTTCGCAGCAGCTCATCATCTCCGAGAGACTCGCAGTAGTAGGCGAACTGGTAGCTGGAGTGGCGCACGAGGTGCGCAATCCGCTTTTTGGGATCACCACCACGCTGAGCGCACTTGCTCGCGAGCTGGAGGACCGGAAGACCGTCCAGCCCTTTATTGATGTGGTGATGACCGAAGTCAGTCGCCTTAACTATCTAATGGAACAACTTTTAGAACACAGCCGTCCGGTGCGGCTCGATCCTGATCCGGCGGCGCTTCGCATCGTTATTGAGGAGGTCGCTGAAGAGTTTCGGGCGGCCGCCACGGAAAAAGGCGTGGGACTCTTTATTGACTATCACGATCCCGAGGGGCCGCGAGTTGACCGGCGCAAAATGTACGGAGTTTTCACTAATCTCTTTGAGAATGCCCTTCAGCACACGGCCCGTGGCGGCCAGATTCGCCTGCTTGCAAAAGGGCCCGCGAGCAGCGCTTCGGAAATTCAGATCGAAGTCAGCGATACTGGCGCAGGGATTGCTCTTGAAAACCGGAACAAAGTGTTCGAGCCTTTTTTTACCACTCGGCCCAACGGAGTCGGGCTTGGCCTGGCGATTGTGCGCAAGACGATCCACGATCACGGCGGGACGATTGGGTTACGAGCCAATGGCGAAAAAGGAACTACGTTTGTTATCAAACTGCCGATCGGTTAGTTGTCAGTGGTTTGCTGGCAGTTGTCAGTCGTTGTTCGCGAAGCTGACAACTGAGCTCTGACTTCTGATTAAGATGGTTACCGCTAAAGACAAGATTCTGGTCATTGACGATCAGCCTTCGGTTCGCTTCGGTTTGCGCCGGCTGCTTGAAGGTGAAGGCTATCGCGTGCTCGAAGCCGAAACCGGCGCGCAGGCGCTTCCTATCGTTACCGAGAACGCGCCGGAACTGATTCTGCTTGATCTGCGCCTTCCCGACGTTAATGGTCTCGAGTTGCTCACCCGAATTAAGGAGATCGACGACGACGTTCCGGTGATAATCCTGACTGCGCACGGGACAATCGAAACTGCAATTCTCGCCCTCAAAAACGGGGCCGAAAACTTTTTCACCAAGCCTTTCGACGCCGAGAGCATTTTGATCCTGATTGCCAAGACGCTCGAACAAAGCCGTGCCCGCCGGGAACTTCTCCTCGCCGGGCTGGTCGAGGAGCGGACCGCATCGGAATTCTTTCATGGCCAGAGCGAAGCGATCCTGCGCATTTATCAAACCATCGAACGGCTCGCCCAGTCAGACAGCACCGTTCTGCTTCAAGGTGAAACGGGAACCGGAAAAGGAGTTATTGCCCGGCTGATTCATCGTTTAAGCGGCCGTCATGAAAAACCTTTCGTCGCTGTTAATTGCGCCGGTCTCAGCCGCGAATTGCTCGAGTCAGAACTCTTTGGTCACGAGAAAGGCGCCTTTACGGGCGCCGTGGTTAGCAAGCCGGGACTTTTTGAACTCGCTCATGCCGGCACAATTTTCTTTGACGAGATAGCCGAGATGGAACCGGCCATTCAGGCTCGACTACTGACTGTTTTGGAGGAAAAGAAATTTCGTCGCGTTGGCGGGATTCAGGAAAAGGAAGTCGACGTGCGCGTCGTAGCAGCGACCAATCGAAACCTGCAAGCGGAGATCAAACGCGGGCGTTTCCGCGAGGACCTCTATTACCGTCTCAACGTGATGCCGTTGACTATGCCCCCACTCAAGGGACGCCGCGAAGATATTCTGCCACTCACGCAACACTTCATTGCCCACTACAGCCAAAAACTAAACCGACGGGTGCAGGGTGTTACACACAAGGCTGAAGTCTTGCTGGAAAGTTACAACTGGCCCGGCAACATACGTGAACTGCGTAACGTGATCGAGCGGGCGGTAATCCTCTGTTCCGGTGATCGCATTCACGCCAGCGATCTCCCGTTAGGCGGGCCGGAGCTGTTGGAATCGGGCCGGCAAGACCCGGCTGAGCAGTTTCTATCCCTCGACGAGGTTGAGAGGCTGCACATCCAACGCATCCTGGCGGCCACGGGCAACAACCTCAGCCGGGGAGCCGAGATTCTTGGCGTAACGCGCTCCACGCTATACAACAAGATGCGCCGCTACCAGGCCGAGGCATCGGGATCAGCCTGAAGGGCTGTCAGTTGCCCACTCGGGCCAACTCAGAACTCTCGCTATGTTTTTCACTGTCCAAAGATTGGGCACCGTCCAGAGGGAGTGCTGAATAATCGAACACTCAGCCTAATCTTGGCTCCCCACTTGCGCGTAGTCCCAATAAATCCAGCTGTCCTTCAGTAATACTTTTTCTCAGTTTGTGGAGCGATAGTTGCACTGTCCTTCAATCTACAATTCCCAAGGGCGACGGTGCCATTGCAGTAAAGATAGGCGCCATCCGCGATCCATCACGAGGTTAAAGCCTCTTATTTTGTTGAAGGAGATAGTGCCGATGAGTATGCGTAATAGCGTCGTCTTATTTACATCTGTGTGCTTGTTGCTGTTTTGCAGCCTCACGGTGATGGCCCAGAGTCAAACAACCGGCCGTATTGCCGGCACCGTTACCGATGAGAAGGGGGCCTCGCTTCCTGGCTCCGAAGTCACGGTGACCAATAAGGCGACCGGGGAAGCCCGCACGGTAATCGCGGATGATTCGGGTCATTTTATTGTGCCACTGTTGTCACCCGGCGATTATTCCGTTAGTGCAACTGCAAATGGATTCAAGAAATTCATCGCAGACAATGTCAAAGTCGCGCTGACGGAGACTACGACTATCGATCCGAGTTTAGTAATAGGCGCTGTGTCTGAATCTGTGACAGTCGATGCAGCCCCCCAGTTAGTACAAACCGAAGGCGCGCAATTAGGTCGCGTGGTTGATAGCCGAACGGTTTCGGAATTGCCGTTGGCGACCCGCAACTTCACGCAAATCCTGGGACTCTCCCCCGGCGCTGAGACCTATCTTCCGGACAACACCTCGGTGGGCCGCAACTCGCAAAACATCTCGGTTAACGGTGGCCGCGTAACGAACAACAACTTCCAAATCAACGGCATTGATGCCAACTCCATGGGAACCAACTCAGCGCCGTCGCTAGCGGTGCCCGCGCCGGAAACGATTCAGGAGTTTAAAGTCCAAACTTCGCTTTACGACGCCACGTTTGGACGCTCGGGCGGTGGCAACATTCAGGCGGTCACCAAGAGCGGCGGCAACACCTTTCACGGGGGCGGCTATGGTTATTTCCGTAACGCGAGATTTAATTCCAACAATCCCTTTCTGATAGCGGCAAATGTCGCTCGACCCGTCCTGACGCGGAATGTCTTTGGCGGTTACCTCGGCGGCCCAATCAAGAAGGACAAACTTTTCTTCTTCGCTTCTTACCAGGGCACACGCGAACGCAATGGCGCTTCGATCATTAACAGTCTCTCTTCCAACGTCCTGGTCGCGCCCGGTCTCACTGACAATCGCACTGAAGCCACGCTGCTCGCGACGTTTCACCCAGTCAGTCTCCTCGGCGTGCCCCTGGCTACAATTAATCCGACAGCCCTCGCGCTTTTGAACGCAAAACTTCCAAACGGGCAATTCCTGATCCCAACGCCGACCGCGGCCAATGGCACTTACACCGGTTCCACTCCCTCCGTCTTCAAAGAGAACCAGGTCAATGCCAACATCGACTACCGCTATAACGACAAGAACACTTTCGCATTTAAGTTCTACGGTTCAAACGCGCCGCAGACGCTCGTTTTGCCAAGCTTTTTGGGCGGCGGTCCCAACGTGCCCGGCTTTGGAAACTTCCAGCAGAATAACAATCGACTAATCACGATGCAGTATGTGCATATTTTTAGTCCGACTGTTTTTAATGAACTGCGCGCCGGTTACAACTTTATTCGCGTCGATGCTTTCCCGCAGGAACCAATTACCGACTCGTCCGTGGGTATCACTCGATCCAATGCCAATCTCTTTCCCGGCCTGGGTCTTATCCGCATCAATCCCGCTGCCGGCGGCATTGTGTTTGGGACTTCGGCGACGATTGACGTCAGAGCAACTGCTCCGTCAACCACTGTCGCTGATACACTTTCAATTACTAAAGGCAGCCACAATATTCGCACCGGTGGCGAATTTCGTTACAACGAAAATAACTACGTTCTAAACTTTTTCACCCGTGGCCAGATCGACTTCGGCAGCTTCAACAACTTCCTGGCCGGAGCCCCGACGTTCTCAATTTTCGGCAGTGGCATAGGTAATCGCAGCCTGCGCGCGAGCGATTACAACTTCTTTATTCAGGACGATTGGAAGTTTGATCGCCGGCTGACGCTGAACCTTGGGCTGCGTTATGAACTGGACTTACCGCCTTACGATACGCGCGGCCGACTCGCGACGTTTGATCCTTCGCTCTACGTGCCGCGTCCCGCGGTCGGCGGCGCAGTTGTTGGCCCGCCCATTGGTGGCTACGTTCAGGCAGGCAACGTGATTCCGGCGTATGACATAGCGAGTATGCCGAACGTAGGCAAGCGCGTCCTGAAGAGCATCGATCCGAATAACTTTGCGCCGCGCGTGGGCTTTGCTTATTCACCATTCGACTCGGGTCGCGTCGTGATTCGAGGCGGCTATGGCATCTTTTATTCGCGGACGTCGTTTCAATACATCACGCTCAACGTGATCGCGCCACCGACATATGTCTTCGGTGTCAGTGCCCTGTTTCCGCCAATTAGTAATCCTTACTTTGCCGCGCCCCCGACCAGTGCGTTCCCAACGCTCGTTCCTGGCGTGGCGTTGTCAGGCACCCTTTTTGATCGCGGGATTCGCACTCCCTACTTGCATCAATACAACTTCGGAGCGCAGTTTGAGCTCCATAAGAATTACCTGTTGGAGGTTGGTTACGTAGGCACGACGGGCGCCAACCTGTTTCGTCAGATTGGAATAAATCAGGCAAGACTTGCGAGCACCGCTAATCCGATAACTAACGCCGTGACCGGCGCAGTAATTACGACCAACACGCCTGCGAATGCCAGCCTCCGCGCCCCGTTCCAGGGCGTGAGCATAAATGGCTTTTTCCAAAATCAATCTACGGGGGATTCAAGGTACAACTCGCTGCAAATGAGTTTGACCAGAAGGTTTGCGAAGGGTCTGCAATTCCTCGCGTCCTACACCCTGGCGAGATCGACTGACAATGCTTCCGGGCAGGGCGGCGGGCCGGGCGCCGGCGGCGTTCTGAATCCGGGCGCCGTGGGGGAAACCAGTTTGATTCTCGGGAATCAATTAGACTACAACGCCAATCGCGGACGATCAGATTTTGATCGCAAACACCGGTTGGTGTTCAGCGCACTCTACGATCTGCCGACACCGAAGTTTGCGGAAGGTTCCCAAGCCGGCAAATTGCTGCTCGGTAACTGGCAGCTCGGCAGCATTGTTACTTCAATGTCTGGTTTGCCGATCGACATCGTAGACACTGGAGCGGGCTCATTTTACGGTCTATCAGGCGGCAGCGCTGCGCTCGCCCGTCCAAACCTCATCGGCGATCCCTTCAGCAAAATTCCCGCCGGCTACTTCTTCAATCCGTTGGCGTTTGCTCGCCCGCTTGTCGCTGCGGGGGCGGTCATACCAAGTTCGGGCGGCCTAGCTACAGCTGGAGCAGTTGGCACTGACCTCGGCAACGTGACGCGCAATCTTTTGCGCGGACCACATCAGAACAATGTGGACTTCTCCATCATTAAGCGCTTCCGCTTTTTGGAGACCAAGAGCATCGAGTTTCGCACGGAGTTTTTCAATCTCTTCAACATGGTGAACTACGCCAACCCCATCAGCGATCTCAATGCTGTCCCGGCGGCAAACTTCAACGCTGACGGAACAGTCAATCCGGCCCTGGGAGCCGGGCGGTTTGGCAAGATCATCTCGACGAGCAGCAACCCGCGCTTGATTCAATTTGGACTGAAGTTCAACTTCTAGGAGACCGCAATGTCACGTGCCCCTCGGGAGCAAGTCGCTTTGAAAGTGACCAGAGAGGCACGAGGACGCGTGCCTGGCGACGGAGTTGAACTTAACTTCGGCTTCTGGCCGGGTCGCGGCGCACCGGTCGTCGCGCTTCATGGCCTCACGGCTTCATACATCAACTTCATCGGTATTGCCGAGCGCCTCGCTGGACGGCGTCCGCTGTTTGCCCTCGACTTAAGAGGGCGCGGTGACTCCGACAAACCCGCAGGTCCCTATGGTCTGGCGCAACACGCGCGCGACGTAGCGGCTGCCATGCGAGCGCTTGACCTTGGTCCCAGCGTTATCGTGGGCCACTCGATGGGCGCGTTCATTGCAACGGCCCTGGCCGCGCAGGATCCAGAGTTGGTCTCCGGTTTGATCTTGATCGACGGTGGCTATCTTCTCGATATGCCCGCGGGCGCCGATGCCGAGCAGGTGCTTGACACTGTGCTCGCACAACGCATTACTCAGCTTCAGGAAACCTACGAGTCGCGTGAAGTCTACCGAGACTTCTGGCGTTCGCGACCAAATTTTCCAGCCGCCGATTGGAACAAGTGGACCGAAGCGTTCTTAAACTACGAGGTCGCCGGTGAGGCGCCGGTGTTGCGTCCAAAGGCATCCGAAACAGCTGTCCGCTTTGATGTAGCAGAGAGTTTCAAGTCAGCGGAGATCACTGCGCGCCTCAAGACTCTGCGCGTTCCTGTGATGCTACTCCGTGCCGCTGCCGGCTTTGCTTTGGATCGACCGCAGCTGATTCCTGACTACGCGGTTGCGCAGATGCGGACCTTTCTTCCCAAACTTGAGGAGGAAACGGTCCCGGGCACAACCCATTACACGATTGTGCTGGGCGAGCGCGGCGCTTCGAGAGTGGCTGATCTTATTGACGAGTTCACCGCCCGTTGCGAAGTGAAGACTCCCTAACCCGAGAGTGGGAGTAAACGAGCTAGCTCTTTACTGAGACCAGGGGCGTCTCGCCCGCAATGAGCGCGAAGCGCGAAAAGTTTGGTAATGTTCTTCGTACCTGATGCATTGCTCCTGCCGCGCGTCGGCGGGCGAGCCGCCCGCGGTCCCAGTAATAGCGTTGAG
>JANLYH010000103.1:0-17276 GCA_031365545.1 Pyrinomonadaceae bacterium
ACGCTGGCAAATCTCTCGCCCAACGTCTCTGGTCACGCGCTCATCTGGCGAGCGACCCATGAACTTCAGCGCATCGCGTGCTCGATCGTCAGAGAAGATATTTAGAAAAGGAGACTGACCTAACTGCACGGCCAGAGCTTGCTTGAGTGTTCCGTCAAAGACTGAGTCTCCGGTCGTGTTGACGAAATCCGTCAGCAGGATCGTGTCCCTTTCGGTCAAAACACGCACTCGGCGGAAGTGAAGGAAAAGAAGCGAAGCCGCAATCGCAACTGTTGCCAGCGTCGCAATCAAGATCACAGCTTTCTTGTGACGCTTGATTTCAGTAGTAACGTATTCGGTGCTAGCTGAAGTAAGCGCGGCCGAAACGGTGCCGACACTTGTTTGGCCGCCACTAGTTGGCGAGACCGAACCAGGCATGCTTGCTCCTCCCAGTTCGCTACCAATTGCGGAGGGTGGACCGGTTGTATCAAACTGCGAATCGCTTTCCAGTTCGCGACGCAGCTCCTTCAATTCAAGAGCAATATCCTGGATCGACTGATAACGTTCGTCAGGATCCTTCGCCAGACAGCGTCGAACTATTTTTTGCAGCTCCGGTGAAACCGCAGGATCGAAATCTCTTAATGCAGGCACCGGCTCGTAGCAGATTTTGTATAACGATTGGACGTTGGACTCGCCCTGAAACGGTCTGTGCTTGGTCGCTGCTTCAAAAAGCATGCAGCCGAAAGAAAATATATCCGAACGGTAATCAATCGAGCCGGTTTTTCCCTGTACCTGCTCAGGCGACATGTAACCAACCGTGCCCATCAGTCTTCCGGGTATGGAATGCGGTTCAAATGCCACGGTCGCGGCATCGCTTATAGTTCCACCATCCGGACCAGGCGTAGGAATCTCGATAAGTTTTGCCAAACCAAAATCCAGGATCTTTGCATAACCATCCCGACTGATCATGATGTTGTCTGGTTTCAGATCACGATGGACGATTCCAGCGGCATGTGCTTTCGCTAACCCGCCGGCGACTTGTTGAAAATATTTGAGTAGTTTTCTTAGGTCGGTGCGCTCGTAGTGTATTTTCTCGCGCAGCGTCGTTCCGTCCACATACTCCATGGCAATAAAATGCAACCCATCGTGCTCGCCAATCTCATAAACGTGCGCCACGCTTGGATGATTAAGAGCGGCAGCGGCTTTGGCCTCCTGTATGAAGCGGAGCATGCGATCCTGATTAACGGCGAGCTCGGACGGCAGAATCTTCAAAGCAACGTTGCGATCGAGCTTCGTGTCCTTTGCCAGGTACACCTCGCCCATGCCGCCCTTACCGAGCTGGGACAGGATTTCATAACGACCAATTGTTGTGCCGGCTTCAAGCGCCATTAGTAACTAATTATCCGCTGTTTTCTTATCAGCGTCTTTAGTCTCCTTCTTCGGGACCGTTGGACTGGCGAAATCAGGGAGCGGGTCGTTCCAGAGATAGTGGTTAAACCAGCCCAGGTTATGAGTCATCACGGCGCGCATAGCTTTCGGCTTGTTGATCGGGTGGCCGAAACCTTTGTAGACAATCATCTCAACCCGCACACCCTTGTCTTCCAACGCTTGTCTCAATTCATACGCGTTCGCGATCGGAACGCGCCGATCGAGTTCACCATGCTGAATGAGCGTCGGAGTGCGTGCGTTTTTAATATAAGCAATCGGCGAAGTCTTTTGGTAGATCTCAGGATCTTCCACCGGATTCTTGCCAAGGTAGTTGATCGTGAAGGGGGTGATGTCGGTGTTGTAGTAGTAAGTCGACCAGTCTGAAATGCCGGCACCAACAGAAATCGCGACGAAGCGATCGGAGGATGCGGTTAGAAAAGCAGAGATGTAACCACCCTGACTCCAACCCATGCACGCCACTTTATTCTTGTCGACCCATCCTTTACTAATCAGGTAGTCAACTCCAGACAGCACATCCCAGGCATCACCAACACCCAGATTGCGCACATTTAGTTTCCGAAACTTTTCGCCATAACCGGCGCTGCCGCGATAATTAACCTTGAGCACGAGCGCGCCGCGCGCGGCCCAAATGTCTGACGGGTAGTAGCGAGCGTCTGGCGTTAACAATGCGGGACGATCAACTCCGGTGGGCCCGCCATGAATTACGCAGAGCAATGGATATTTCCTGGCCGGATCGAAATCCGCCGGCTTAATCAAAACGCCTTCGATAGTGTTTCCATCAGCGCTCTGCCACGAAATCACTTCCCGCGTTCCGAGGAGGAGATTCTTCGTCGGGTCCGTCATGTTTGTTAAAACCCGCGGCGAAAAAGTTCGCGCGTCAGAAACGAAGATTTCATTCAGCGAGGTTGGTGAGCTGGCCGTGAAAGCCACTTGCCTTCCGTCCCGCGTAAGCGAAAACGAGCTGGCCATCAAGCCGTCGGGACCTGATACGCGCGTCACCTTCCCGTTTGCCGGATCGACGCGGAAGAGATGCGAGGCAGTCTTTTGTTGTCCGGTGAAATAGACACCATCCGCACGCCATTCAAGCAGGTTGGGATTCTCGTCGAAGCTGTCGGTGATGGAGCGAGGCGCGCCACCAGCAACTGAAACTACGGCCAGACGCGAGTTGCTGGCGAAGAAGGTCGTATCCCCCATCGCCGAAGAGAAGACGATCTCCTTACCGTCTGGCGACCAGCGCGGGCCGCTATCAGGGCCCGGCTGTGAAACGAGCTTCGTCACACCATCATCCGCGAGATTCAGCAGATAAATGTCTGAAGTAACTCCCTGAATTAGATCCGGATTAACGGTCGCACTAAACGCGATCTTCCCTCCGTCGCGCGACCAGGAAAAGGCGTCGACACTGAAGTCTTTTTTCTTCGTACGCTGCTTCCCCACTACCGGGCCAGTCAACGCTTCAGTGACGTTCAGCGTCCAGATATGGGCGTAGTTATAATCCTTGCGCACCACCTCGTAATCGCCCAGGTAGTCTTTGCGGTCTTTCGAAACCTGAGGCGCAGGCTCTGTGGCTGTGTAAGCGATATTCCGGCCGTCTTCCGACCACGCGAAGTTACTGATTGCAGTTTCGGATTTTGTAAGCTGGACGGCTTCCCCACCGGCTGGATTGATAACGAAAATCTGGTTCTTATCTTCGAGGCGATTGCTGGTGAACGCCAACCATTCTCCGTCCGGCGACCAGCGCGGATTGCCCGAAGACTTATCGCCGCGTGTAAGCTGAATCGTGCGGGCGCCACCGGTGTTGCCTACTTCAGCCAACCAGATTTGAGTTATGAAGGCATCTTGTTTGAAGTCGGCATAGCCAACGGTGTAGGCGATCCACTTGCCATCCGGGGAAATCTGCGCGCCGCCAATAGATTTGATTGTTAACAACTCATCGATGGTCGGCACATGTCGACTCGCATCAGCGTAAGCGAGGCGCAAGGGAGTGGTTAAAGAAACCGCGAGCCACACAATCGAGCAAAGGCTGAGGACTAATCGACGAAACATGCGAACGCTCCTTTCGAAATACGATGTACCGCGCGCAACCAGCCCTCAAGGCAGCAAGGCCGCTATTGGTTGGGTTTGATCCTTACCGACGAGAAGAATTTCTCGCCCATTTTCGCAGTGACCGCCGGATCCAGGTCCTTGCGCCAGACGTAAGAAAGGCTAAACATGCTGGTGCCCACGGCGTAGATACGCGTGCGCACTAACACGATCGTCCCGTTCGCAGCGGTTATTGAGAGTGCTATTTCACGGCCGGGATAACCATCCAAATTAGTGTTGTTTTGACTTATTAACGTTCCCTTAAGGCTAGTGAGTACCGCGTCACGCGTCGTATCAAGATACGTTTCCGGATTGACAATCGGAAGGTCCTCGAAGTACTCGATGACAAATCCGTATCCGTCTCCAGAGTCATTAAATCGGCTATGTTTCAGTTGCTCAGGAGTTGAATCGGTGCGCGCCTCGAGTTTCGGTTCGTGTGGCGACACCAGGGAAAACAGCCCTTTGGGTCCGGTAAACTTGAACCACTCCGTGTCCCCCTGAATTCCATAAGCCGTGGCGACACTAAAGAGAAGAATTAACGTTGCGAGAATTTTTCTACCCATAAAGATTCCCCCTAAACTGATTCAGTTATTGTTGTCCACTACTGATCTTTCCATTCCGGAATACGGCCGGGCGTCCATGGCGCTCCGGCGGCTTCCATCTGTTTCTCGAGTCGCGACAAATCGCTCTCAATCAGTTGTCGCAACTGCGCCAGCGTCTGTTCAAAGTCCTGCGCCGCCGCGTTGTATTGGTTGACTTCCGTCTGGGTGGGCCGGGCCGTCGAAAGGCGTTGGGATCCGACGATGTCACCCACGCGGTCGCTGATTGATGGCGGCAAATTAACATTCCGCGCCCGCAACGCATTGTCACCGCGCAGCGCTCGCAGAATATCGTTCGTGCGCTTATCAAGCGCGGCTGCGTCATCAAGCAACTTGTCTCCCGCGTTCGGGGTTTCAAGAAGTGCGCGACGAATTAGTGCCAACCGAGGCTTGAGAGCGTTGGCAGCTTCCAGCGAGCCCTGCACGGCACGCTGCAGCCGGGCTACTTTCTGCTGAAACTCAACCAGTGCCGCTCGATCGGCGGGCGACATTCCTTCCTGCCCGGGCACGACAAGGTTGAATTCCTGTGGAGTCCCGAGGTTAGTCATCACGCCGTCTACTCGGTGGGCAAGTGTAACTTTGTAGGCGCCGGGCATGACCAGAGGACCACCCGGTCCATCATCAAAAGGATTTTCGTTCTCAGGGTTTGGCGGTGGCGGCAACACGGTTGGTGGATAACGCAGATCCCACGACACTCGTTGCATTCCCGCCGTCAGCGGACCTGTCAGTCGTCTAACTACACGCCCACTGGAATCCGTAATCGTCAGGATGATCGCCGGCACTTCCTCTTCCTCTTCCGCGCTGAGAGCGGATAAGGGCGGCAGAGTCACGGGAGTATTCTTCTTCGCCGCTTCCTTCTCGGCATCCTGCCGCTTTGCCTTTTTGGTTTTCAGTTCTTCTTTCAAGTAGTAACTGAAAGTCGCGCCAAACGGCGGATTCTCAGCGGTAAAGATTGATTCACCCTGAAAGGCCTTGCCGCGCAGGCCGAGCGGCGTCGATTGGATATACATCAACGCATCTTTAACCGGAAAAAGCTGTGCTTCCTGCTGGAGCATTTCCGGCTTCAGCAAACGCAGCGGAGTGTAGTTGTCGAGAATGTAAACACCGCGGCCAAATGTTCCGGCGACTAGATCGTTCTCGCGCCGCTGGATGGTGAGATCACGAACCTGGATCGTCGGCAGTCCGCCCTTGAGTTGGACCCACTTTTGTCCGCCGTCAATCGTAAAGAAGAGACCAAATTCATTCCCCACGAAGAGCAGATTTGGGTTGACGTGATCTTCAGCGATGGCCCAGACGGGTTGATTCCTGGGTAGATTGCCCACGATTGAAGTCCAGGTGCGACCAGCATCGCTACTCTTCAGCAGATACGCCTTGAAGTCTGCATTCTGCCTGTTCTCAAAGGCGGCGTAGACGGTGTTCGTATCGTGATTGGAAGTAATAATCCGGCTCACGTAGGCCATGTCGGCGACGCCGGGGAACGTTGCTATCTTGCGCCAGTTCTTGCCGCCGTCTTCCGTCACTTGAATCAAACCGTCGTCGGTCCCGACGTATATCAAGCCGTCTTTTTTTGGCGATTCCGCGAGCGCTGAGGCGTTACCAAAAAACGCGGTTGACTGGTTCTTGGCGACCGCGTCCATGCTCCAGACTCTTCCCATCACCGGCAGTTTGTCGCGATCAAGACCACGCGAGAGTTGTCCACTTATGACTTGCCAGCTATCGCCGCGGTCATCGCTACGAAACAGTTTGTCGGCTGCGAAGTAAAGGCGCGTATGCGAGTGGGGACTGACGATAAACGGCGAATCCCAGTTCCACCTGAGCGGCTCTTCGCCGCGACCGACGCTCGGCTGAATGCCCATGCGTTCACCGGTGCGTTTGTCGAAGCGCGCCAGAGAGCCATTTTGCAGTTCGGCATAGACCGTGTTGGGATCTTCCGGATCGACCTGGCTGCGAAAACCGTCGCCGCCATTGGTAACGAACCAGTCGGCGTTAACAATGCCCGAGGCGCTGCGCGTGCGTGAGGGCCCGCCAAAGCTGAAGTTATCTTGCGCGCCGCCGTACACGTTGTAAAAAGGCGCAGCGTTGTCGGTGGTTATGTCATACAACTGCGTGATCGGCAGGTTTCGTTTGAAATCCCAATTCGTGCCGCGATCGTAACTCTCGTAAACTCCGCCGTCGCAACCAACAAGGTAGTGGTCGTTATTGTTGGCATCGATCCAGATGTCGTGATTGTCAACGTGCTTCGATTTTTCGCCCAAACGCCGCAAGGTTTTGCCACCGTCATCGGAGACCATAAGAAAGACGTTCATGACATAGACTCTGTCAACGTTCTTCGGATCGGCAACGATACGCGAGTAGTACATTGCGCCCGCGTCAAACTCATTTCGTCTTTCCCAACTACCGCCGCGATCGGTTGAGCGAAACACGCCGCCCTTCTTGTCGGCCGCTTCCACGGTGGCGTAAACAACATTCGGATCGACTGGAGAGACTGCGAGTCCGATCCGACCCAAATCTGTAGCTGGCAATCCAGCTTTCAACTTATTCCAGCTTGCTCCGGCGTCGGTTGATTTGTAGATGGCGCTCTCCGGGCCTCCGTTAATCAGCGTCCACATATGCCGGCGGCGCTGATACGACGCGGCATAAAGCGTGTCCGCGTTTTGCGGATCAATCACGATGTCCGTGACGCCGGTGTTATCGCTGACGGAAAGAATCTTCTTCCACGTCTTGCCGTTGTCGGTTGTTTTGAACAGCCCGCGATCTCCACCCGCGCCCCAGAGCGGTCCCTGTGCGGCCACGTAAACAATATTTGAGTCCTTAGGATCGATAGCGATGCGGCCGATGTGTTCGGATGTTTTCAGACCCAGGTTTTTCCAACTCTTGCCGCCGTCATCTGAACGATAGATGCCGTTGCCATAAGAGACGCTGCGCTGGCTGTTGTTCTCTCCAGTGCCGACCCAAACCGTCAGAGGATTCTTAGGATCGAGCACGATACAGCCGATGGAATAGGAACCTTCTTTGTCGAACACCGGTGTCCAGGTTGTGCCATTGTTCAATGTCTTCCAAACTCCGCCCGAGGCCGCAGCGACGAAATAGCGCGACGGGTTGTTTGGGTCTACTGCAAACCCGATAACGCGACCCGACGTAAACGCGGGGCCAATGGATCGGAGTTTTAGTCCATTGAAAGTCGCCGACGACATTGGGTCGGCCGGCTTCTTGTCATCTTCGGCCTTCTCATCTTCCGGCTTCCTGAGTTCGTCCGGTCTTGCAGCTTCGGGAGACGCCTGCGGTTTTGCTGCGGCTTCCTGGCGCGATTTCTCGACCGCAGCCTTTTCCGTGGCCCTCTCTTCCTGAGCAAACGTTGGGAGCGGCAAGAGGATCAGCAGCGCCGCAACCGCAACCACAAGAGGAGATCGTGATATGAAAGAGTTCAAAGAGTGGGTAGGCACAGGGCGACGCATAAACAAAATAGTCTCCTTAAAATGTGTTCGACTTTACTCGGTGTTGAAAGCTCGCAAGAAAATCTGGGCACTTCAGAATATTATTGAAACGGCAGTCATCTTATCAGACGACAACCCAGCTCGGATAGATGAGGTCCCGCCAGAGGAGTTGTTGCATGCCCCCTACGGCTTGGTCACCGGGCCTTTGAAACCCTCTATAACAAGACGAGTGCTAGTTAACTTCTTCATCAATTGGTATGCTTCCGACATGTCAATACAGGAAAGAGAGCAAGACAAATCTGCGCGACTCTTTTCGCGCGCGCTCGAGCTGATGCCCGGAGGTGTCAATTCACCCGTGCGGGCCTTCCGCGCGGTTGGTGGCACGCCGTTGTTTATCCAGAGCGCCAGCGGTCCAACCGTCACCGATGTCGCCGGTCGCACCTTCATTGACTACGTTGGCTCCTGGGGCCCGATGATTCTGGGCCATGCGGACGCAGAGATTATTGCGGCGCTGGCGGCAGTCGCGGCAAACGGGACAAGCTTCGGTGCGCCCAACGAACTGGAAGTCGAACTGGCGGAAGAGATCGTTGCGGCCGTCCCCTCGATCAAGATGGTGCGCATGGTAAACAGCGGCACCGAGGCGACGATGTCTGCCATTCGTCTGGCGCGCGGCGTTACTGGTCGCGACAAGTTGGTGAAGTTTGAAGGTTGCTACCATGGCCATGCTGACAGCTTGCTCGTGAAGGCTGGTTCCGGAGTGGCCACACTTGGGTTGCCTGATAGTCCCGGCGTTCCAGGCGCGCTCGCGCAACACACACTTACAGTCTCCTTCAATGATACGACCGCGCTCGAAGATACTTTCCAACAACATCCGGACATCGCCGCAGTAATAATCGAGCCGGTAGTCGGAAACATGGGCTGCGTTCCACCGACGCCGGGTTTTTTGGATTTCGTTCGTGAGTTAACTAAGAAGCATGGCGCGCTGCTGATCTTCGATGAAGTGATGACCGGGTTCCGTCTCGCTCGCGGCGGAGCCCAGGAACTCTACGGAATAACACCCGACATTACCTGCCTCGGCAAGATAATTGGTGGCGGTTTGCCTGTCGGCGCTTATGGCGGCAGCCGCGAACTGATGCGCAATATCGCGCCCGTGGGATCTATCTATCAAGCGGGAACACTCTCCGGAAATCCGCTCGCTATGGCTGCCGGACTGGTGACGCTGCGCCGGCTGCGGGACCAGAAGTTTTACGAAGCGCTTGAACAGAGTTCAGCAAAGCTTTGCGAAGGCTTGTCACAGGCGGCCGCGGACGCCGGTCTTAAGACGACGACAAACCGTGTCGGCTCGATGTGGACAACTTTTTTTACGGATGCCCCCGTCACCAACTGGACAACTGCAAATACAAGCAACCGCGAACTCTACGGCAGGTTTTTCCATGCCATGCTTGACGAAGGCGTTTATCTCGCGCCTTCGCAATTTGAAGCCGGCTTCGTCAGCGCCGCACACACCGACTTAATCATCGAACAAACGATCTCTGCCTCTAAGAAAGCCTTTTCAGCGTTAATGTAGAACAGGCATTCCTGCCTGTCCTTAAGATCCAGGGGAAAAAAGACAGGAAGGAATTCCTGTCTTACTTAGAGCGGAAGCTCAATTGTGAAGCTTGTTCCCTTCTCCGGCTCGCTTTCAACGCTAATTGTTCCCTGATGTTGCTCAACGATCTGTTTCACGATCGACAGTCCTAACCCGGTCCCGCGCTTCTTCGTCGAAAAGAACGGCTCAAAGACGCGATCCAAAGTTGCCTTGTCCATACCGTCACCGTGATCGGTAATCGTAACTCGCGCTCGCTTCCGAATCACGCGGTCGTCGTCGCTTGCCGGAACATCAAACACTTCAGTTGCAACGACGACCCGGGCCTGCTTCGGGCTGGCATCAACTGCGTTGGCAATCACGTTAACAAAGACCTGGCTTAACTGATCGAAGTCCCAATTACCAATCACGTGCCGGTCTACCAGTCTGGTTTCAATTGGCGTATCCTTTTCGTTGATCTTGTCCGCCACCAAATCGAGGCTGTGATTGACCAGTTCGTTGAGATCAACGTCGGCCGGCTCAAGCTCTTTGCGTCGTGAGAACTGCGAAACGTCAACCACCAGTTTGCTCAGATGCTTGATACCACGTTCGACCAAATCAATCGTATTCAAGCCTTCCGGATCGCTGACGCTGTCACGCAACATTGAGACGCCCAGGCGTATGCTGCCCAGCGGATTTCTAATCTCGTGCGCCACCTGCGCGGTTGCCTGGCCTACCGCAGCCAGCGACTCTTGCCGCCGCAAACCTCGCTCAGCCTCGGCAGCCTCGGTTACATCCACCAACGTCAGGATCTGTCCGCGCGCGCCATTGATGGCCAGCGGTGATGAATAAACATCAAACGCCTGTTCGGTGGCGCGGTCCTCATCGGGCGGGCAATGCCAACGCCCGCGGTAAGCTGCCTGATCCACATGCGAAGTAGTCGCTGCCTCTAGCATCTTTAAGGCGGCATCGGACGCAAACTTCTCATAGATTGAGGCCCCAATTGTCGCCCGCGGAAAAATTCGGAAGAAGGCTGCATTGGCACTGCGGATGCGATCATGTTCGTCAATTGCGGCTATCGCGCTTACCATCCCTTCCAGCAATTGACTGGTAAAGACGCGCTCGCGACGCGCTTCCGCCACGCTGCGTCGCATCTGGCCAAAGCGGCGCTGCGATTCCCAGATTGTCCCCGCTGCGACCAGCGCGCCGACGATGAGCACAATCAAACTCCAGTTGCGAATGGACTGCTCGGCTGTCAGTTCAATGCTCTCACTCTTTTGAAACACCTCGACCTGCTGTTGATTTGATTCGCCCAGCAACCTGTTCAGGGTGGTGTCTACAACGGCAAATTTTTCAAACCCTTCCAGCGAGTAGCGATGCAGATCTTCAGTGACCGCAACATAGGCCTGCAGGTCATTACGAAACCTGTTCCAAACCGGATCGCTTGCCAGTGGTGGCCGTTCGAGCTGCCGCAGCAGGTCGTTTGCTTCAGTTCGCGCCGCGCTCAAACGAAGATCGAAAGGCGGCTTGAGTTCGCCGCGCGCGTCTGCCTGAGCGCGAGCTCGGGCTTCGTTGTCCAGCCTGGTCACGGCGAGACGGAGTTTGAGCAACAAACTCAATTTAGCGGCGTGCTGTTGTTCCAGATCGAGGACTGCGTGGCCCACCTCGTCCATGCGCCGCACGCTTAATATTCCCAGCCCGACAATCAGCACGAGTAGCAAGAGGAAACCAACAATCAAAGGAATAATTGCCGGCGAAAGTTCGTGCGTCCAAATGCTTCCCGCAGCCATTTGGGTTGACGGAACGTGAGCGTCGGGATTAGTTGAATCAGGACGACGATAAACAACGCGAGGCGCATCGAGTTCACCGGCAGAAGGTGGCGCCACAGCTTGCGACTCGGCGTCGGCCGTTGCTACCGAGGCTTGGTCGATCTGATCTGGTTGATCGATATCGATTTCGTTTTCCCTGTTATCCATCTGGAAACGCCTTCGCATATGACCGGGGCGTCAATTGCTGCTCACTGCTTATTTCCTTATGGCTTCGCGTCCATCCAGTTATCGGCAATGCCGACGTCGACGATTAAGGGCACATCCAAACTGACCGCGCCTTCCATTTCCTTCTTTAAAACTGCAGCTACGTGTTCGGCTGCCGCGGCCGGGGTCTCAACCAGCAACTCATCGTGCACCTGCATCAGGAGTTGGGCGTCGAGGTGCTGACGTTTGAACTCTTCGTCAACTCTTAACATAGCAATCTTCACAATGTCGCTGGCCGTACCCTGAATCGGCATGTTGATAGCCTCGCGTTCGGCCGCCTTACGAATGTTGGCATTGCGATCGCCGATTCCGGGAAGCGGGCGCATGCGACCATAGATCGAACGGACGTAGCCATGCTCACGGGCACGCACGGGTACTTCCTCCATGTAACGCCGCACACCTTTGTAAGTGTTGTAATAGTCTTCGATCACTTTTTTTGCTTCCGGGCGCGAGATGCCGACTCGCTGCGAAAGCCCCCACGGTTCGATCGCATAGGCGATCGCGAAGTTAACTATTTTCGCAAAGCGCCGGGCCTCTTTCAGTTCCTCATCGGTCCTGGCGCCAAAGACGAGACGCGCGGTGCGCGCATGAATGTCCTCGCCGTTTTGAAACACTTCCAGCATCACCGGGTCCTGCGTGATGTGCGCCAGCAGACGCAGCTCGAGTTGGGAATAGTCAGCAGAGATGATCTTGTTTCCCTTTTCCGCAACAAACGATCGTCTGATGCGACGGCCCAGTTCGGTGCGAATGGGAATGTTCTGCAGGTTCGGGTCGCTCGAGGAAAGTCGGCCGGTAGCCGCTACGGTTTGATTAAGCAGACAGTGAATTCTACCGTCTTCCGCGATCTGATGAGGTAACGCATCGGTATAAACGCTTTTGAGTTTGTCGAGTTCGCGGTAGTCGATGATCATGCGCGGGAGTTCGTGAGTTTGCGCCAG
Organism: Pyrinomonadaceae bacterium; assembly: GCA_031365545.1. Lineage (GTDB taxonomy): Bacteria > Acidobacteriota > Blastocatellia > Pyrinomonadales > Pyrinomonadaceae > PSRF01. The sequence continues at coordinate 12,076 of JANLYH010000103.1, forward strand.
CTCTTCGAGAACCGCCTTGCTGGTTGAGATTCGGCCGGTGGAAGTTTTCCGGCCCGAAGTCATCTCCAGTTCAGATAACACTTCGCCAACCTGCTTGGGTGAGCCAATGTTGAATTCCCTGCCGGCGAGTTCATAAATCTTCACCGTCAATTTCTTCAATTCCAGTCCAAGAAAGTTGGAAAGATCCGACAGGGTGGCGCGATCAACCTTCAAACCCACGCGCTCCATGCGATAGAGCAAGGGCGCGAGGGGTAATTCCATCTCGCTGTAGATTGTCTCGAGCTTTTTCTCGATGATGCGCTGATGTAAAACTTTGGCGGTACGTGCCGTTAGATCAGCAGCGGATGCTGTTTCCCACTGCAAATCGGTCCAGCCATTTGCCGGTTTATCGATTCGTTCCACGTTGACCGCTTCGCTGGCGAGATCGTGAAGGTCATACTTGCTGCGATTGGGATCGAGCAGGTAAGCGGCGATCAGCGTGTCGTCTTTGACACCTTCAAGGGTAATATCCAGCCGGGCCAGAAGGCCGATCGCTCGTTTCAAATCGTGGACAGATTTTTCAAGCAGCCCGTTGGACAAGACTTCGCGCAGCGATGCAATTGCTGCTTCACGTCCTTCGGCAAACTTGTTCAAGGCTACAAATGCGGCGCTACCCGCTGCGGTTGAAAAAGCAATGCCCTCAGCGAGCTGATAGTCGATGTCACATTGCTGTTCGAGCAATCGACTATCCGATCCTTCGCCCTTGCCTGGCGGTTGGTTTGTAGGAGTTGCGTCGGCAATCGAAATGCCCACGCTCTCAGCATCCCAGAGGCTCTTTAGTAAACTATCCAGAGCCGGCTGTGAGTTGATAATCTTATAGTTCAGTTGGTCGCCGGCATCGGCAGGTGCGGCCGCAGCAGCGTCGGCAAATTCGCGGGTGAGCGCTGAAAATTCGAGTTCCTTGAAGAGTTCATAGGCGGCGGCGCGATCGGGTGGTCTGGCGGTGATTTGGTCAAGGTCCAACGCCACTTCCACATCAAGGCGAATGCGCGCGAGTTCACGCGACTGGCGAATCAAATCGGCATTGTCGCGCAGCGATTGGCGATAGGTCTTGTGTTTGACTTCTTCCCAACGCTTGAGCGCCTCTTCAATTGAGCCAAACTGCGTGATCACCTGTACGGCGCCTTTAGCGCCGATGCCGGGGGCGCCGGGAATGTTATCGATTGAATCGCCCATCAGTCCCAACAAATCCACTACCTTGTTAGCGGGCACGCCAAACTTCTTTTCGACCCAGGCCTCATCGCACCATTCGATCGGCGGCACAAACTCCTTGCGCTTCACGACCTGGGAATTCGTGCGCATGCAAACGACGTTTGGATCCGAAACCAGTTGGCACATGTCTTTGTCGTTTGAGACGATCACGGCCTGCAATCCCTTTTCCGCGATCTTCACTGCCAGTGTGCCGATTACATCATCAGCTTCAAAACCCGGGGCATTGATGACGGGGATATTCAAGGCTTCGCAGAGCCGCAATATGTAGGGTATTTGCGAGGCAAGGTCTTCGGGCATCGCGAGTCGGTTCGCTTTATATCCCGCAAACGTTTCGTGACGAAATGTCTTCTCCTTTGATTCGAAGATGGCGGCGATGTAGTTTGGTTTTTCGTCTGTCAACAGCTTGCGCAGCATGTTCGTGAAGATATAGACGGCTTGCGTCACCTGCCCGCGGGAGTTTGCGAGCGGTGCGGCTCGATTCGCCATCGGCGCAAAGAATGCGCGAAAGATATGCGACATCGAATCGATCAGAAAAACCCGTTCGACTGGCTTGTGGTCGCCAGCAGAAGCTGCCTTGGTTGTCATGTGTTTCGATGATAGAGAGGCGTTTTCGGAGTGTCAATCAGGCGAAGTTTTCAAACTCTACACACGGCCCGGTTGTTCGACATTACCGAGCAACCTCCTTGCTGGCACCGCGGGCGTCCCGCCCGTAATGCGTAGAATGCCAAGCCCGTTTCAAATCACCTCACAACGCACTTACTGCGATTACTGTGGCAATCTCTCCTTTGATTCTCCCAAGTTGTGGCGGCTAAGCCACATCAACCCTTTCAAGCATGCGATAATCCGAGACCAAGGGAACGGCACAATCGTTGCTCACTCTTCGATCACTTTAGATCGTTCTCTAATCCAAACTGTTAGACTAATAACCCTTGGTCAAACAAACCACCCTAGGCTCAGCCGTCGAAACAGATGGTATCGGACTGCACACCGCAGTACCCGTGCAGGTACGCCTGACGCCGGCGCCTCCTGACACTGGATATGTTTTTCGCCGCACCGATCTTGGTGGTTTTGAAATTCCCGCCACGGTTGAATCCGTAGCACATTGTGGCTACGCAACCACACTGATGCGCACCGGCGTGATGCTTTCAACAGTTGAGCACCTCTTGTCGGCGCTACGCGGACTCGGGGTTGACAATGTTTTTATCGACGTCGATAACCTCGAGATCCCGATCATGGACGGCTCGGCGGAGGCGTTTGCGGAGATGATTGAACAGGCCGGGATCGTTAGCCAGCCGCTGGCGCGGCGGGCGCTGCTGGTGCGTGAGAAGGTCGTCTTCGAGCAGGGCAACCGGCGCATCAGCGTTGAGCCCGGCGACCATTATCAGATCGACTGCCTGATTGATTTCCCCCATCCAATGATTGGTGTCCAGCAGTTTTCCGTCGACCTGAGCAACGGCGCTTTCAGCACTGAGATCGCCGCCGCTCGCACGTTTGGCTTCACCGATGAAATTGAAGCTCTGCGCCGGGCCAACCTAATCCGCGGCGGCTCATTGGATAACGCTATTGTGCTGACGCCAGACGGCATGCTTAACAAGACGGGCCTGAGATTTCGTGACGAGTTTGTGCGTCACAAAATCATGGACATCATTGGCGATCTGGCCTTGCTGGGGATGCCGATTCTGGGGAAGGTAGTGGCCGAACGTAGTGGCCACATCATGCATGCTGGGTTAATGTCGAAACTGCTGCGCGTGCGCTCGGCGTGGGATATCGTCGACGTTCCGGAACTACGAGTCCAAAGTCCGACGAGGGATGTCCAAAGTCTTCTCTCCGCAACTTGAATCTTTCAAGCAGTTCAGAGCTCAAACTTTAGTTTGCGGTTGTCGATTTCAGCCAATCTGATGCTTGAACTCTGAACTGCCTGAGCGTAATCCAGTCATGATTTCGATCTTGGACTTCTTACAGTCCGCTCCGGACAATGTCGTGAAGCCGGATTAGTCCCACGCAAACTCGATCGGAACCGACTACCGGCAGCACAGAGATCTGCGAAGGTCGATCCTCCATCAACTTTAGCGCGTCGTAAGCCAACAACTCGGGCCTGGCCACGGTTGGGTTCCGCGTCATGAGTTCATCTGACCGCAAACTTGCCAGCGCCGCCGGGTCGCTCTTTTGGATCGCGCGGCGCAGGTCGCCATCAGTAACGATTCCTGCCAGGCGTCCCGCGTCATCAACAACATTGACGGCGCCCAGACCGCCGGCGCTGATTGCCTTCACTGCTTCCAGCCAGGGCGCGCCCAAAGCGATCGTCGGATTGTCGGCGCCGCCATGCATCAAGTCTGCAACTGTCAACGTGAGACGTTTGCCCAGTTGTCCGGCAGGATGATTCACCGCGAAATCATCGGGCGTCAGTCCCCTCACCTGCATGAGGGTCATGGCCAGAGCGTCGCCGAGAGCTAACGCCACGGTGGTGCTAGTAGTTGGCGCAAGATTTAGCGGACACGCTTCCTGATCCACTGAGCCATCAATCACGGCATCAGCACGACGAGCGAGCGTGGATTTGATATTTCCCACGAGCGCGATGATTGGCACCTGACGTCGTTTCAGATACGGCAGCATTTCAATTATTTCGTCAGTCTCACCGCTGTTGCTCAGGATCATTACTACGTCGTCTGCATTAATAATGCCGATGCCGCCGTGAAGCGCGTCGGACGGATGAAGGTAAAGCGCGCCACTGCCGGTGCTGGTCATCGTCGCCGCAATCTTCTGCGCAATGATCCCCGACTTGCCCACACCCAGGATCACAATCTTGCCCACGCAGCGGGCAAGCAGCTGCACAACTCGCGCGATCTCAGCAGGCTGCAAACGTGTGGCGGTCTGCGCGACCGCTTCGGCCTCGAGGCGCAGAATGCTCTGAACTTCCGCAAAGTAGTCTTTGTCAGTCATTGGTTACCTTGATATACGACCCGACGCGGCTTTTGCAAGTAAGCAAGGCCGTGCTCAGACTAATTTCAGACAATATTCAGATAGACAAGCCGCGCTAGCTCCGTTATAGTTCGCATTCCTCCAAAGCAATTAGACCACTTTCTACGCAGTTAGGAATCCTGAGATGGGCATACTGAATTTCCTGCCACGCGAAGAGCAATACTTTGACCTCTTCATTCAGATGACGCTTTATATCTCGTCCGCAGCGCGCGAGCTCAAGGAAATGCTGGCGGACAAAAACCGCGATTACGCAGAATACGCCCAACGCATCAAGGGATTGGAACACGCCTGCGACGAACTCACTCACAACATCTCGACGCGACTCAACAAATCGTTTATCACGCCCTTCGATCGCGAAGATATCTACATGATGTCAACCGCGCTCGACGACATCGTCGACTTGATCGATGACGCCGCCCGCGCAATCATTATTTTCGACGTTCACGAGATTACTGACTACGCGCGTGACTTCGCCGACGTGATTATGCGCATGGCGGAACAACTCCAGGAGATTGTTGCCACGCTGCAAAAGCCCAAAAATGTCACGCAAAGGCTGGTTGAGATTCACCGGTTGGAAAACGAAGGCGACGACATCTATCATGCGGCCATTGCCGAACTCTTCCATGACTCACACGATGCTCTTACGGTGCTGAAATGGAAGGAAGTCTATGAAAAGCTCGAAGCTGCCGTTGATCGTTGCGAAAACGTCGCAAATATAATCGAAAGCGTAATTATCAAACACACGTAAAGAACAGTGATGCGTGATGAGTAATGAGTGATGAGTAAACCGATGATTTATGGTCAGTCTGAACTGATATCATTGATTACTCATTACTCATCACTCATTACTCATCACTCATAAGTTTCATTCATGACCGCCACCTTTGCCTTCGTTCTGGTTCTCATCGCGCTGGCGCTCGTTTTTGATTACATCAACGGGTTTCACGACGCCGCCAATTCCATCGCCACTG
>JANLYH010000123.1:0-4318 GCA_031365545.1 Pyrinomonadaceae bacterium
CCTGAAGCTGGAACGTGACAAACTCGAGCGCACTGTCGAGTTTAACTGGACCAACAACAAAACCGCGTTTGCATTAGCGAATGAATACCGTCGGATTGCCGATCAAGCCATTTGGGTCTTCGACGTTTCCGTTGCGCGCGAGACGCAGCCATTGGCTACTCCCAAGCTGATGGACGAATTTGAGTTGCAAATGAAACGCAACGGCTTGTCTGATCCGCAACAGTTAGTCCCCCTGTTACAAGACATTTCCACCGACGAGCACTTGCCGCTCATGACGCGCAACCAGGCCCTGCGTTTAATCAAGAAACTGAAAGACTGAGCACAGTTGGATCGGGCCGTTACTTAGGGTGACGGCGTCGGCGTTGGCGTCGGCGACGCGAGCGGCTGGTTTATTCTTTGCATTTCCTCGAGGGTGGGAACATGAAAGTTGGGATCAATCACGAGCGGTTTGACTCTGTCGGTCGGGATCGGTTTAAGCGTGTCCTGAAATCGCTTTCGATCTGCATCTGACTTCCTGATCAAGTCTCTTATCTCTTGCTGCTGTTTGTTCCGTTCCATCATCTCTCTTACTGAAGCCGGCAACGCCGCATCTGGATCGGCTGGCTCGGCTATCTCGAGGGTAGTTAAATCGAGCGCCGCATCGCCGAGCATCAAGGCTTGCGGCTCTGCTCCTTCGGGTACAACAAAAGGAATATCCATCTCGTCGTTGATTGGTTGTCCGCGATACTGTTGCAGCTTGAAGCTGACGAGATTCGTGCGTCCCGTTTGACCTTCCTTCAAAAGCAGTTCAGGTTTGGAAAACTCCACTTCACTCTCGCGCGGCAACGAAGGTGTGGCCCGGAAAGTCAGGTGCACAACCAGAATCTCCTCGCCTTCGCCCGCCTCAAGCTTGGCGACGTCGGCATCGTCGCCCCAAGTCTGCCCCGCCGCCTGAATTGAAACGGCCCGGATCATAACGCCGTTACTGACTCCGGAAGTAGGCGATGCAGTTTTCGGACGAGCCTTCCGCGTTGGTTTCTTTCTTTGCACCGACGCGGCGGAGAAATGAAAGTTGTCGAGTCGCTTCGCAAGCACTACGCTTGCAAACGTAATTGAAAAAAAGACAACAACGGCGATAATGCTTCGTCTCATTGACCAACCTCCCGGTTAAGAGCATCGAATGAACACGGTTTCGGCAAGCCGCTCAAGATCGCGTTCAGAGTTTTCCAGTCGTCCTCGGTGCGCGTCTTCAGGATCGAAAGTGACTTCAACTGCTCTTCGGTGAGAGCAATCAACTTATCGATTTGCACGACAGCAGTTACGGCGTAGGCATACGCGGCCGCTACCTGGATATCGAGCACAATCAATTCCAGCACCGGGTCCTTAAGCAACCAACTGAGTGCGGTCGCGAGAGCTTCGAGCAACAACGCCTTGTCTATATGTCCTTCTCTTCCGGCGGTCACACCGAGGAAGAAAGAGTCCTTCACGCGTTTCACGTTTTCCAAAACTTCCTGCCAGTCCTTGATCCAAACCGCCTTGCCTTCCGCGCTCGTCAAGGCAAGCTTTCTGATCGCGGCGTTGAGTTTGGGGTCCACCAGGCCGGCGGCTTTGAACTTCCCAATTATCTTTTGCGCGTTCCAGGGATTGAGCGACTTGACCGACGCCACCGCTTCCTTGGCCCCTACCAGGACATTGCCAATCGCCACCTCGGCGAGCTTCAATTGGAATTTTGTCTGCTCCTCTTTCGAGAGCTTCTCCCACTCTTCAAAATCCTTCGCGGTGCGTTCAAAGCCAAGCGCGCGAATCGCCGCTTCGTCTGCGTTAACGCGAAGCTGTTGCTTCTCAAGGGCAGGCAGTTGGTCGTCAAATTGCGAAGCGGTGGCATTGAAAGTTTGGGCCAGGGAATTCGCGGTATCAAACGAAAGCTTGCGCGAGCCGTAAGTGACGTTACAGGTGCCGCCGGGATTTGCGGCGAGAAATTGATGACAGTCTGCGACTTGTTTTTCCAGCGCGGCTGAGGCTGAACGACAGGCTGCTGCGGCTTTGCGAACAAGCGCAACATAATCTCGCCCGGCAACCGTTGTCGGCGGCCTGACCGCGAATGGCAATGACGGGAAAACTACAGTGGAACAAACGAGGGCGAGCGTTATTAGTGTTGTTCTCATTGGAAGGGTTTGCGGAAGCTACTGATTGGGTGGTGGAGGTGGAGTAGGGGGCCGTCCGCCCTTTGGGCGTTGCACGCCGGGCTTCGCTAGTTCGGCCCGACGTTCCGCATCAGTCATCTTCTTGACGCCACGGCTATCTACAACGCTCGCGTCGCTAGAGTCGCTATTGGGTTCTGCGAAAAATGGCAGACTGGGATTATTAGGCAACGGCTGCAAGCCTGCGTCAGCGCCGTCCCAGAAAACTGAGTAACAGTGTTTGAGCGCTTCCTCAAAGCCCTTGGAGCACCTGCCACCCGAGCACCGCGCCCAGACATCATTGCAACTGGGAATCTTTTGTTTCAACTCCGCTAGCTTCGCGATCTGTTTTTCAATCTGCGCTTCCTGAGTTTTTAGAGTCTCCCAACGTTGTTGATATTCGTCGTTCTGTTTTTGGTAGGTGTCCCATTGTTCTTTTAGCGCTTCGATTTCCCCAAGAATTCTTTTCGCGTTGTTCACCTGGCCTTCATACTTCGTGTTCAGTTCGTTGTGTTCACCGAGACAGGCGTTATATGGTCCGGGCTCAAGCTTGATGTCATGGCAACGCCCGGCGTGATTGGTGATCTCGCCCTCCGTGTTCTTGATCGCTGCTACCGCCGTCTCGAGCTCCTGATTCTTTGGTGCGGCCTCTTGAGCCAACTGCGTCTGCTTCTCACCATTGCTCCTGGCGTTTTCAACCAGGCTTGTTTTTTCCGTACCCAGCAACTCCTTCTTGTCCTCGAGGTCTTTCGTCGCTGCGTCAATTGTCTCTTCAGAGTACCAGGGCGGAGGAGTGGCCAACGGAGCAGGCCCGGGAAGGAGTGTCACGCCGGAAACCCTGGTTCCGGTAAGGCCTGCCATCGTAAACACTGAGAGGACGGTGAACAGGAAAAAAGATCGGAAGGGAAGTCGGGACATCGGAATTTCCTCGGGGTCTTGTCTGGCCGGAACGAAAGGTTGATTTCCGCGTTATGGAGCAATCACAAAATTGCGCAATAGTGCCTTGTATCCGAAAGAAATTTCAAAGTCAATAGTTACTGTTGAGTCGGTTAAGAATTATCTTATTACCTCACGTAAAAACCAAATCCAAAAGGTGTTGACAGTGCTGGTCGGTTGGCCACATAGTGCGCCCGTTCTCAATGGAAATTGACGTCATATAGCGCGCCCTCCCGACGGAAAAATTGAGACCTTTCGCCTGTCAACCGCAAGCGTTCCCATTTATATCAAGGCCGGGCCAGACGGCAGCATGAGGATCACCGAACTCGTGGGAAACAAGATAGGCTGCATCAGACCTGACTGCACAGTTTGGAGTTCGGCATTTCCACACCCAACAGTCGCCCCATTGCGATTGTGCCGGAGCCGGGTGGTCAGGCCATGTGGTTTAGTGAAGAAGCGGGTAACAAGATTGGCAGGATTGACATGAAGGGGAACATCACGGAATTCCCGGTGCCCAAGTCGCAAGACAATGTGATTCTCGCCGGGCTGGGCTTCGACAGTGAGAACAATCTCTGGGTACAGCAATACGTTAACCAGAGCAATCCAAACAATCCCAGTACAGCCGGGCCGGATTACATTATCAAGATAGACAAGTCGATTCGCACCGCCACGCCATCTGATATTTCGCGAGTGCCCATCACTTTCTACAAAGTCCCGACGAGCAACACGGTGATGCATCGCATCATTCTGGGACCGGATCGAAACATGTGGTTTACTGAAATGCACGTCGACAAGGTTGGTAAGCTGATTACCGGATTGGCCCGGTGAGAAGCGGTGGCGATAACCAGACATCGTTGGATCTGAGCAGGGCAGCGTTCGTTAATTCTCAGGTTAACGCTCAAGGTCGGGGCACGAAGCGTTTTCTTCCAAGTGGTGGGGCAGCGGCGGCCATGGTGAGAAACAATGCGTCAGTCGCGGGTTTGCGATTGATGTTTACTAAGAGTTGTTCGCGCAGTTCTTCGATCTGCGAGATCCAACCAGCCGGGCGGCGGCCATCGAGACGCTCACTGATCTTTGTAAGTTCAGGCAACAGGTCTTCGTTCACCACGCTTTGCGCGGGCGCGCCGAGCGCAAGCATCCAGGCGTCGCGAATCAATGCCTCGAGTACATCGAGCCGCGCTTCGTAGTGGTCCTTGTGCTTGGCGTCGTTGAATTCTTCTGAC
>JANLYH010000140.1:0-41388 GCA_031365545.1 Pyrinomonadaceae bacterium
AGCACAACGACTTCAAGTGATGGCGCCGCAACCGCTCAATCACCATGCTGCGCCTGGCGCGCTTAGTTGCATGTCCTGTCACAACGGGAAGCGGGCATTTGGCGGTGATGACTTTTCGGTCTGCAAGCGGTGCCACACGAAGACTACCTGGCACTTTTAACATGGGATTGCGGCAACGGGCCAAAAGGAGTAGGTCATGAAAGTTTTTGCAGTTTTTGCGCTCTTCGTCTTAGTCTTGCTGGGTTCCAGCACGTTCAGCTCTGAGACTTCGGCCCAGAACGGACGTACGCCGCCGGAAGTGCGCGTTCTCGGAACAGAGGCAAAGTTGGGGACGGTGAAGTTTAGCCACCTCGATCATATCACCAAGAATCGCAGCATTGAGGGCGGCAAGATAGCATGTATCGAATGTCATCATACGGCCCAACCTGCGTCCGAAGCCGGCAAGCATCCCCCCCTAAAAACGGCGTGGCCCGCTGACCGGACCACGACTCTAACAGCGGATCTTTTCGAGAAGGATCCAACTGCACCCGAGGTAAATGTCTGCCGCGATTGTCATGCTCGAGCCGACACCAAGCCGAAGCTTTTGCCTGAAATTCCACAAATCAAGCTTGAAGTCGGAACTGAACTGGTTACCTTGACTAACCAACAAGCGTTTCACCGCAACTGCGCCGGTTGTCACGATGAGATTGTGAAAACCAACAAGGAGCTCAATCCACCGACATCCAGAAAGTGTACCGCCTGTCACAAGAGGGCCGCCGCGTAACAAGGAGCGATTGTGCGAAAGGTCTCCCAATCACTGAGCAAAAGTCCGCTACCAGCGAGACTTCGGCCCCCGATTCGCTGCAATTGGGAGGGGCATACGCATTGCGAGGTCAGTAGTGAAAGGGGATTATTGTGAATTCGCTATCGATCTCCTGAGAAAAGGGCAATCATGAAAACTATAAAGATTATGACAGTGACGGCGATGGTGGCAGCGTTTTTTTCGGCGGTAGTGATGGTTTCGGCTGGGTCACGGACGGCAAGGGAAGATCAATTCGATGCCGCTGCGACTTTCAAAACAAAGTGCGTTGCGTGCCATGGGCAAAAGGCGGAAAAGAAGTTCGATTCGAGTCTCCCGGACGCGCAACTGATCGACATCGTGATGAAAGGCAAAAAGCCTGAGAAGCCGCCGAATATGCCGGCCTACGGTGAAAAAGGCGTTACCGCGGAACAAGCCAAGGCACTGGTTGAAAATATGAAGCTGTTGAAGAGCGCTCCATAGGCTCGCTCGCATTCGTGACGCTAAGATTGGGGTTTCTGCATTCCTCTCCATGGTCGTTTGCTGCGCAAGCAGGAGCGCACATGGAGAGGTGTGCGTATTTGCTTTTGCAGAGGCACGGGTCCTTGGCCATCTCGACACTGGAACAAACTCATGAGCGATGAAGCACAAGCGTCGGTAAAAGCTCCAACGCTCTTTCGCAATTACCTCAGCTTCGCGGGCGCGCTAATCGTCGCCGCCTGTCTGGCAAGCATCATTCTGCTTTTCTTAATCGAGCTTACGAAGGTGGCAGAAAATCCTTACCTTGGGATCGTCACTTTCGTCATTCTGCCGGCGTTTCTGATCCTGGGTCTGTTCATTATTGTGGCCGGCATGGTGATCGAGCGGCGTAGGCGTAAGCGATCCCCGGGTTCTGAAATTGCCGCCTATCCAAAAATTGATTTGAACGATCCGCGTCAGCGCCGAGTGGCGTTCTCACTCGTCGGCGTTTCGTTCATCTTTATTTTTATGAGCGCCTTCGGCAGCTATCGTGCTTACGAGTATAGCGAGTCGGTGGAATTCTGCGGGCAGACGTGCCACACCGTCATGAAACCCGAACGCGTAGCTTTTAGAGCGGGTTCGCACGCCAGGATTCGGTGCGTCGACTGCCACGTGGGATCGGGAGCCGAATCGTATGCGCGTTCGAAACTTAACGGCGCTCGCCAGCTCTACTCTCTGGCTTTCAATAAGTATTCAAAACCAATCAATACACCGGTGCACAACATGAGGCCGGCAAACGAAACGTGTGAACAGTGTCATTGGCCTTCCAAGTTTTATGGCGCCCAACTCAAAACCTTCAACCATTACGCCTACGACGAAAAGAACTCTTTGCGGCAAACTCGCATGCTTATCAACGTCGGCGGTGGCGAAAAGGGAAGCGGACCAGTCGCCGGCATTCATTGGCACATGAGCCTTGCCAATGAGGTCTCGTATATTGCCACTGACAGCCATCGTCAGGTGATTCCGTGGATTCGCGTGAAGGACCGGCTGGGAAACGTCACGGAGTATTACGATCGCACTAAGCCTCTAAGCGCAGAGCAGGTTTCGACGGCTGACAAGCGGCGTATGGACTGCATTGATTGTCATAATCGCCCGGCGCATGATTATTTGCCGCCTGATGTCGCAGTGGACCAGTCGTTTGCTGCGGGCCGGCTCGATCCCTCGCTGCCGTATCTTAAACGCCAGGCGATAGCATCTTTGAGTCAGACCTATGTAACTGAGGACGAGGCTGTCAGAGCGATCGCTACGAGTCTCAATGACTTTTATCGAACTAACTACGGCGAACTGTACTGGCAGAAAGGAGATGCGATTAAGGTGGCAATCGGTGAGACCCAGCGCATCTTTCAGACCTACTTCTTTCCCGAGATGAAAACGAACTGGGAAACTCATCCAAACAATATCGGCCACCTCTATTCTTCAGGTTGTTTCCGCTGCCACGATGGCGAGCACGTTAGCAATAGCGGCAAGATGATTTCCAACGATTGCAGCGTCTGCCATACCGTTCTGTCTGACTCGACGCGTCCGGCAACGGTTCTCAGGCCTCTGTCCGTCCAGCATCCGGTCGACCTTGGCGGCCTGGCGGATCGAAAATGCGAAACGTGCCACAAAGCAAATGAACCGTTCAAACACCCGGTTAACCTCGGCGATATTTCCATGTTCCAATGCGTTGAATGCCATCCAAAAAAGCAGTGAAGCATCTTTTCGGAACGCCCCAGACGTCGGCCCGCCGCTCAGACTGCGAGAAAGTCCCCCAAGGTGCGGGAAGTTACCCGCTATCCGATTGTTCGTATCGCAGCCATCTTCGATCAACAGAGCGGAATTAGGCGGGCACATCGGTTGCATACTGATAGGACGGAGCCTAGAGGATCAGGGCGAGCGCATGTGCGGTATAGCTATGCGCATGAGGAGGAGATTGTATGAGCAAAGATGATCGCGAGGTGTTTGAGCTCTTGCAGGCAGAACTCGGCTTCATCGAAAAAGGCGGATACGGACGTTCTCCCCGAACACCGCAAAAAGCCAAGTCGCCTTTTCAGGATTCGCTAACCTGCATCAACTATCCATATCCGGTGAAAATCCATCCTTGCAGCGAGTGCCACCTGATCGGTTTTGTACCCAGCGAGCACCGCTCGGAGGAGATACCTTGTCATTTCATACCTCTGAATGATTCGGGCGAAACGCTTGAGCAGCTCGAAGCCGAAGATGATCAACAGAAACTGGAGAAAGCGCTGAAAGCCTGGCTACGTGCGCGAATCAAAGAGATAGAAGCCGACCGCCTGGCAACGCAGCAGTCAGTTCCAGTTTCGTGATATTCGCCTTATCTCCTATAATCAAAGGCACCGCTGTTATACCCCCGCACAGCATGCGACTGCGAAAAAGAAAGACAAGACCCTGAAGGATCACAAACAAAAGATTCTTGTCGTCGACGACGAGAAGATGATTCGCTGGTCGCTTGGCGAAGCGCTGCGTGGTTGGGGTTACGAGCCCATTGAAGCCGAAACTGCCTCGGCAGCACTGGCTGCTTTCGACGCCGAACCGCTGGCGGCGATTCTGCTGGATATTAACTTGCCCGACGGGTCAGGCCTCGACGTGTTGCGCGATATTCGCCGTCGCCAGCCCGAGGCAGTCGCGATCATGATTACGGCTAACGTGCTGGTTGACGAAACAATCGCGGCGTTGCGCGGCGGCGCTTACGATTTCATCGGCAAGCCGATCAACCTCGAAGAGCTCCAGGTAGCGATTCGTAATGGGATCGAAGCCAGCCGCTTGCGTAAAGAAGTCAAGCTGTTTCGGCGCGAGCGGTCTCAACAGTTCAGTTTCGATCAGATTGTGGGGGAATCTCCGGCGATACGAGAGATGTTGGCGCTTGCGCAAAAGGTTGCCGAGAGCGAAGTCTCGTCCGTGTTGCTGCAGGGCGAATCAGGTACCGGAAAAGACCTGGTCGCGAAAGCGATCCACTATCACTCCGCCCGCGCCGACAACCCATTCGTCGCCATTAACTGTGCGGCCCTGCCCGGTACATTGATTGAAAGCGAGCTGTTCGGCTACGAAAAGGGCGCGTTCACTGACGCGAAAGCACGCAAGGAAGGATTGTTCGAACAAGCAGAAGGGGGAACGCTCTTTCTCGATGAAATTGGCGAACTGGAACTGAGCCTGCAGGCGAAGCTTTTGCGGGTGCTGGAAGAGGGATCGTTTCGTCGCGTCGGCGGTCTAAAGGACCTGCCGCTGGACGTGCGCGTGATTGCAGCGTCGAATCGGGATCTTAAAACGGAGGGCGAAGCTGGCCGCTTCCGTGCCGATCTTTTTTACCGTCTCTCTGTGATTCAAATAGATATCCCGCCGTTGCGTCAGCGCGGCGATGACGTGACGCTGCTGGCTGAACACTACATAACCAGTTTCAGAAGCCGGATGCGCAAAAGCGTTAAGGGCATTGCGCCGGAGGCGCTTGCGGCTTTTCGCAGCTACGAATGGCCGGGCAATGTTCGTGAGCTGCGGAATGTGATCGAGCGCGCGATGATTTTGGAAGACGGAGACACGATCACGTCGAAGTATCTGCCGCGCGGTTTGGCTGGTGAATCGCGCACCGGAAGCGACGCGCGGGTGGATGGCGCCAAGTTAGCAAATCAGTTTTGTCTGCCGGCCGCTGGAGTCTCGCTCGAGGATGTCGAGCTGTCCTTCGTCAGTCAAGCCATTGAACGAAGCGGCGGGAACCAGACCAAGGCTGCCGAACTATTAGACATCTCGCGCGACCAGCTTCGCTACCGTATGAAGAAGCTGGGAGAAGCCAGTCTGGCAGCGATCGAATCAGGAAACTAATCACGCTAGAGTTCTGCCCGCTCTGCCTCCCAAATACGTTACAATCTCGAAGCATGAATAAGGCCGCAGTAAGAGATTCAACCGACGGCGAATCGACTACCGCTGACAGTCTTGAGCGTTCGCTCAAAGAGTTGGCCGACATCAAATTCGCGCTCGATCAGTCAACGATCGTAGCCATCACCGACCAGCGTGGGATCATCAACTACGTCAACGATGAGTTTTGCCGAATTTCGAAGTACTCTCGCGGAGAGTTGCTGGGCCAGGACCATCGCATCATTAACTCCGCCTACCATCCCAAGGAGTTCATTCGCAATATCTGGACTACGATCGGCAGCGGCAGAGTTTGGAAAGGTGAGATCCGCAATCGCGCGAAAGACGGCAGCATCTACTGGGTGGACACGACGATCGTTCCCTTTCTTGATGACGAGGGCAAACCTTATCAATACGTCGCTATTCGTCACGATATCTCCTCTCGAAAACTTGGGGAAGAACGCATTCGCGAACAGGCCGAGCTGCTGGACCATGCTCAGGATGCGATTTTGGTTCGGGACCTACACGACACGATCACCTACTGGAACAAGAGCGCTGAGCGGCTTTACGGCTGGAGCGCAAATGAAATCCTAGGCAGAAACGCGCTCGATTTCTTATTCAAATCCGTCCCGACTGAATACGCAAGCGCACAGAATCTGCTTCAGGAGAGTGGCGAGTGGCGCGGCGAAATGCACCAGGTCACCAAAGACGGGCGAGAGATTATCGTCGATAGCCGTTGGACCCTGGTCCGTGACGAAGGCGGCAAGCCTAATCGAAAGCTGGTCGTCAACACGGATATCACTGAGAAGAAGGGATTGCAGACCGAACTACAGCGCGCGGCTCAGCTTTCCTTTATCGGCGAACTTGCGGCGGGCCTGGCGCATGAAATCAAGAATCCCTTGGCGGGCATCCAAGGTGGGGTCGATATCCTGATTCGCCGCCGCGACAAAAACGATCCTGAGCGCGAAGCTCTAGAGGGTATGCGCCACGAGGTCGAAAGGATAGATAACACAGTTCGCGCTCTACTTGATCGCGCACGTCCGCGGCTGATCTCGGTAAGAGCAAGCTCACTCACTGACATTGTGGGTCGCGCTGTAAACCTGGCGCGCGCGCAGTTGTCGAACGCAGCCACGCGTGGCCATCGTGTCAGCATAGAATTCGAGCCTCCGGCGGATCCAATAACTATCCCCATCGACCCTGCGCAAATCGAAGACGCTGTGCTAAACCTGGTTATCAACGCAATCGAGTCGGCGGACGGTAAAGGGCAAGTTAAGATTCGCGTCGCTCGATCTCAGGACGACCGCGCCGAAGCAGGGTCCACACGCGCGCAGTCGCCGGGTGGTGGATTTGAAGAAGAAGCTATAGTCGAAGTATCGGATAATGGCCGCGGCATCAGTGAAGAAGATCTCACTCGCATCTTCAATCCTTTCTTCACTACGAGGCCCGGGGGAACTGGACTCGGCCTTGCAGCAGTGCGCCGCATCGCGCGAGCCCATGGCGGCCGGGTCGAAGTTCAATCTGCGCTGGGCCACGGCTCTACATTCGCGCTTTACTTGCCCGTCACCTCGGAACCGTCTCGTTAATCGGCAATCCTTTCCGTCTTCGGCGAGTGATGTCGACCTCGGAAAGCACGCTTACCCGCGACCGATAGTTATAACCAACCTCCAGCAAACCCCGCCCGACGCAAGCCGTTGGCGATGTATGGGCAGTTTCGCATCAATCGCCACAACAATCCGGTCCGATAGTTTTCGATCATCAGAATAGTCGGCCCTTCATTAAGCCCGAAATGCCACGGCGATACCCAGCCGTGAGGATTGCCGGACGCAGCAGGGTAGGCCGGATTGAAGGACGCTTTGAATCCGTAGCGGTTGAACTCTGTTAATTTATCGTCGTGAATACAGTAATTGAGCGCGGGCAGTACAATCTCGGGAGCGAAGGGTAGCGAGGCCGCCACGGCCCATGGCGCGATAGTACCGTCGTCGGGTCCGTACGGCACTCCCCGCGCCACGTAGTCGAAAAACTGGCGCTCGATGCCGGCAACGTTGATGGTGTCTGGACCGGGACCTTCGCTCGCGGACAATCTGCGGGGTAGTGCGAGCGGGCGATTTCATCAACCGCCGCTTCGCCAAACTCAGAACCATCAGTCGCTAAGAGTATTTTCATTATTGTTTTCCTGCTGTGGTCATACGCTGACTGCATTAGCGTGAATGACGAATGCAATACGAGAGCGGTATCGGAAGCCTGGAAATGACGAACTACTTTAAACAAGAGTGAGAGAGTAGTCTGTGTGAGAACACACATAGCGCGGATACTGAGTGGGGTAAGGAAGGTCGAAGAAAAGATAGCGTAACTTGCCGGGCGAGATGGCAGACTCTCAAGCCGATTAGCCGAATATGCGGCTATGTTCAGCTCTCACTACTTGGTAACACTCACAAACCTGGTCCTCCAACTTCGGTCGATCGACAATCCTGATGTGGCCACGCAGGTAGCTGATCAACCCTTTCTCCTGCAGATTCCGAGCAGCGTGTGTTACGCCTTCGCGGCGCACGCCCAGCATGTGTGAGATGAACTCCTGAGTCATTTGCAACTGATCGGAATGTGTGCGGTCGTGTGTCATCAACAGCCAGCGGCAGAGTCTCTGTTCCATCGAATGCAGGCGATTGCAGACTGCGGTTTGCGAGATTTGCGTGATGAGCGCCTGGGTATAGCGGAGCAGCAAGTGTTGAAATTCCCCGCCACGACTGAACTCCATGAGCATCGACTTCGCTTTTAACTTAACCGCACGGCCCGCCCCTTGCACCACGGCACGATTGGGAGTCGTGTCGCCGCCCATGAAGAGCGCGATGCCAACCACTCCTTCGTTTCCCACCAGTCCCATCTCGGCGGTCAAGCCATTGATCATGGTGTAGAGCAGTGAAACGTGACAGGTTGTCGGGAAGTAGACATAATCCATCTGTCCGCCAGATTCATAAACTACTTCACCTAGCGCAAACGAGACCGGCTGTAGATCATTCAGCAGCCGCTCGTAATCTTCTCGTGGCAAAGCGTCGAGGAGCCAGTTTCCAACCTGTTGAGTGTCTGAAGGGGTCATCACTTCGCTGTTCCGGTCTTCGGATAAAGGAAGTTTAGAACCTGTGCGTCACTGACAAGTCAAGGCTTTTTCAAACATGAGCCGTAGACTCAATGAGGTAGCAAACACTCTCATCGTCGGGCATCCCATCGGGCAGCTTCGACCACTTGCCTAGCGCACGTTCCATTCGCTTTTGCAGTGCTGCAAGTTCGTTCAGCTTGGAGCGGTTCTCTTTGATTCGATCCGCCATTATTTGCCGAACCATGGGGCACGGAGAATTACGCCGGCTCGCTTCGCGAAAGATTTTGGCAATCTCACCGAGCGTGTAGCCTAGGCTCTTTGCTTGCCGGATGAAGCGCAACCGCGAAACGTCGGAGTCCTTATACTGCTTATAGCGGTTATGCGGACTGCGTGTAGGCTTGAGCAACCCGATCCGCGTGTAATACCTAATAACGTGATCCGCCACACCACTTCTACGAGCCACTTCGCGCACTTTCATCATCTTGCTTCCTCCCCAACATTTTGAACTACCTGCACACCAGTCCGACGACCAGAGACGGTATCAGGAGCAGCCATTTGAAATTGGAGTTGAGCTGAAAGTTCGTCAAGGCTCATCGTCCCAACAAGTGAATAGTCCTGCCAGCGAGAGGACTATCCATATCCATTTCTCGCGCGGCCGCTGCCTTGATCGCCGCTAAGATCGTAAACGCCCGCACTCATCATGAAGTGCAAGCTTCGTGCCCTAACTTAGCTTTGCATTTGTCCTTCGTTTCTTGACGAAACAGATATTGCTGATTCGTGCGCGCACGAAAATTCCGCAGCTCGCCGCGTAAGAATTCGCAAAAACACTCTGCGCCTGTCGATCAAAGCTTTTTAGCACACAACGTGTCTGCGTTCCGCTCCGGATTCAATTTATTCTTCGTCAAGCGTGAGCCATAGGCTTCGATAGCTGCGCAAACTTTCCCGTTCGCGTGCGCGAAAGCCCGCACGCAGCTTTGGCCTCATCAATTCGGAAGCCGTAATTCGACGAGATTTGGTTGGCACAAGCGTTGCTCATTTGAGTCAATTGCAGGAGGAACGGACTGTCATGAAAACACTGGCTGAGGAGGAAGCAAGAGCGCTGCTGAGTGCCTGCAAAATCGGGCGTCTCGGCTGTGTTGATAACGGCGAACCCTACGTTGTGCCGATTAACTATGTGGTAGACGAAGGGTCAATTTACAGCCATTCCCTGCCCGGCAGAAAGATTGACGCAATGAGGGCGCATCCGCGCGCCTGCTTACAAGTGGACCACATTCATGACGACTTTCACTGGCGCAGCGCAGTTGCATTCGGCAATTTCGAGGAGATTCGCGTCCCGAGCGACCGCCGGGCTATCCTCAGCAAATTACTATCCCGTTTCCCCCATCTGACTCCGGTGGAGTCAATGATGGCGCAGGACGCCGCCGCACCGGACAGTATTGTGTTTCGCATTATCGTCGATGGCATTACTGGCGTGGAAGAGGAATGAGCGTTTGTCAGAACCGCCTGCGGTAGCGGGTGGGTCAGTTGAAGTCTAGAGAGGAGATGCGATCATGGAAGACAACATTGAACGAGGGGCGTGGGCTCCCTATCTAACAAAATTTAGTAAGCGCAACGAGTCGCGCCCGACCTGGCTTCAAGTGTTTGGGGAGGCGGGGGCGCAGTCGGAGGAGCAGGGTCTTCCGCTGGTAGGTATCAGCCTCGAGGAGAAAGGCGCTGATGCTCCGCGCGTCCAGATCATGCTGGGCGGCCACGATGCGATTGAGCGGCGTCATCTAACCCATATGATTTCCAACGTTGAGCGCGTGACGCGACAGGTGGGGACAGATGGACGCGATGACGCGATTGAGTTTGTTGACAACCAAGGAGAAGCCAGTCTGCTGATTTTCAAACGTCGGGCAAGAATGGCAGCGCATGCTTAACTGGCAATCATTCGCGCGCACAGGTCTTGACTGTTTCCTCAACGCGCGCAGCAATGAGCAGCGACTGAGAAATGTGTGAACCCAGCCTGGCAGGACGTTTTGCCAGGCCTATGCCTGCCGTAATCCTGCGCTTCCCATCGGCGAAAATTCTTCTGAAGTCCGCGCAAAAATCTGTGACGGGTTAGCATGGCTTGGTGGAAACTAGTGTGCCTCGTAGTGACTCACCGGCACCAGATGCGCTTCGCAGCTACCGCTAAACTGAAACTCTCTTCGCTCGTATTGCCCCGGTGAGGTCAGCAAGCTACGCACCGTAAAGTTATTAACCAGGCCGGGCGCAGCGGAGGTGCAGTGAAAAGAAATGTGTCTTCACGTCCTTACTCGCGGGAGCAAGAGCTATTCCCCAATGAACCTTAAGAAATACTTAGGTTTGCCTAAACACATTGCCAGGGAGCCGGCGCCGATTGCGGAATTTCCCCTGATGGTTACGTGATTCTTCGCAGTTGTACGTCACTAGTTGCCGAAAATCCGCAGATTACGCCGCGGCACAATCGTTGCTCAAACCCCGTTAGGAGGCAGGGATCTGGACCCTGAAGAAGTTTATGAAAATCGAGTGCATCCTTTGTCCTACCGATCTCTCGCCCGATTCCGACGAGGCCCTACGATATGCGATAGCGCTGTCGCGGGCTTATAACGCTGAACTGATCCTTTTGCATTGCGACCTAACCGATAACGGGCTGAAAACGCCGGATGCCCACGATAAAGCAGCTCAAGCGATCAGGGAAGCACTGCAGAGGCATTCGGGTTCGGCTGACTTGGTTGGCCTTGATTGGAAAAGCCTCGTGGTCACTTGTGACGACGCGGGCGAGACCATTGCACGCGAGGCTGCCATCTATGGCGTTGATTTGATCGTCATGCGCTCACGCCGACGGCCGCACCGGGCTGCGTTATTAGGATCGACGGCCGAGTCAGTTTCACGAACGGCACCGTGCCCCGTTTTGGTAATGCATACTGACGAACGCGATTGGGTCAGCGACTCTGCCACCAGGATCGAACTGAAACGCGTTCTCGTGCCTTACGATTTCTCTGACTACGCTGAGTTGGCACTCAACCATGCGTTATCGTTCGCCCAGGAGTATCAGGCGGAGTTGCATTTGCTTCATGTGCTGCCCCCCTTTTCGTTAGATGAATCGGAGATATCCTGGTATCCACTCGGGCGGGAAGGCACTTATCACAAAGCAGTCCACCGTTTGCAGAAGGCCGTCCCTACGGAAGCGCATCTTTGGTGTGACATCAAGCACGCTGTCAGCGAAGGTCAGCCTTATCGCGAGATACTTAATTACGCGGAAAAGAACAACATTGATCTCATCTGCCTGGGGGCGCATGGGGCAGGTTTCGGTATGCGAGCCCTATTCGGATCGAATGTAGATCGAGTATTACGCCAAGCCCCTTGCCCAGTACTCGTGACCCGGCCGCTTAAACCTTCAATGCCATGCCTGCGGGAAACTGAGACTCAACTTGCCGCGGTAGCCCTGTAAAATAGTGGCGATTGTGCCGGAGTGGTCGATGAAGTAGCGTTCGCGGCCCTGGCGTTCGCGCAGCGGTCAAGTTCAAAGGAAGGCTGGTTAAAAAGTGTCACTATCTTAGCCCCATCGGTATTCGGGTGCTGCGATGATGCTCAGGGCTAAGACGATGGAAGTCGTTGTAACAGTAAGCTTAGTATTGGTGCCGAGGGCGGGAGTCGAACCCGCACGACCTTACGGTCAACGGATTTTAAGTCCGTAGCGTCTGCCATTCCGCCACCCCGGCACGCCCGTCAAAATATCACGCTCCTCTTAGTCGCAACAAACCTCTAGCCACCAAAAGGTAAAAGGTGAAAAGTGAATGGTGAAAGGTGACGAGCGAATTTGCCGGCGTCCCGCCAAGACACTTGCCTCCAGCGCAGACTCGGGTTCTCATCTCATTCAAGGCTATAATCCCTCCTTTGGAGTAAGACCCTACCTTGAGGAGAAGCTCGTGCGTCAAAAACACTTAGTGATAAATCATTCCCAAAGCCACCATCGTTCGTTGAACCTGCGCGTTGTCGCAATCTTAGTTGTAGCGCTCCTAACTTTCATCGCACAACGCGGCGCACAAGCCCAGACCAAACTCTCGCCGGAGCTGAAGGCGAGGATCGATAAGCTCGCCGCCGATTCTCTCGCGAAGTCGGGCGTCCCTAGCGCGTCGCTCGTTTTGGTGAAGGATGGACAGATCAGTTACACATCTGCTTACGGCGACGCGCGCCTCGATCCCAAAACCGCGGCAAGCCCGACAATGCGCTACAGCATCGGCTCAATCAGCAAACAGTTTACTGCAGCGTCGATCTTGCTATTGCAGGAACAAGGCAAGCTCTCGCTTGACGACAAGGTTTCCAAATTCGTTCCTGACCTGACGCGCGCCAATGAGGTGACGATTCGCCAGTTGCTTTCGCACACTTCTGGCTATCAGGACTATTGGCCCCAGGATTACGTCATGCCGATGATGCTGCAACCGGTCACTGCCCGGAAGATTATGGATATGTGGGCGCGCAAGCCGCTGGATTTTGAGCCGGGTAGCAAGTGGCAATACAGCAATACCAACTACGTCATCGCCGGCGTAATCATCGAAAAGGCGAGCGGCAAGTCGCTGCTCGACTTCATGCGGGAAAAGATATTCACGCCACTGGGCATGAAGAGCGTGGCGAGCATGGATACTACCAAGATGAGCGCCAGCGATCCGGTTGGCTATCTGCGCTATGCGCTTGGACCATTGCGTCCGGCGCCAAAGGAAGGGAAGGGCTGGCTCTTCGCGGCCGGCGAGCTAGCGATGACTGCGGAAGATCTGGCGAAGTGGGACATCTCGATCATCGATCAGAAACTCTTACAGCCGGCTTCGTATCGCGAGTTTGAGCGAGAGGTTGAGCTAAACAACGGTCTGGGCACTCATTACGCGCTGGGCCTGAGCGTAGCGATGGAAGGCGGACACCGCGCGCTCTCACATGGTGGCGAAGTGTCGGGGTTCACTGCTGAAAACGTAGTGCTGCCCGATGAGCGCGTGGCCATTGTCGTGCTCACGAATCAGGACGCAGTTTCCGCATCAGGAGATATTGCTCACAGCATCCTGCCGTTGTTGTTTGAAAGTAACGATCCGGCTACGCCGCAAAAGACGGAACAGGCACGCAGGATTCTTGACGGACTGCAACGCGGCGCAGTCGATCGTTCGCTTTTTACCGACAATGCGAATTCGTATTTCAGTGAACCGGCGTTGAAGGATTTTGCCGCCGGTTTAGCGCCGCTGGGTGCGCCTCTGGAATTTGTGCAGACGCGGCAGGGTTTGCGCGGCGGCATGACCCTGCGGGTTTATCGAGTGAAGTTTGCCAGTAAGAATCTGCGGGCCTGGACCTATGAGATGCCTGACGGAAAACTTGAGCAATATCAGATAGCTGTGCAGGACTAGGCCAAGAGGCGTGTTAAAATCGGATCCAATGACTGAAGAGCAGGAAGTCTTTCTCAAACACATCCAGAAGAAAGGGCTCAAGCGCACCACCCAGCGCGACTTGATTCTCGACACCTTCTTGCGCACGGAAGAGCACCTCTCCAGCGAGGATCTTTACCGGCTCGTCAAACAACAAGATCCCAGCATCGGACAAACTACGGTTTATCGAACACTGAAATTGCTGACGGAAGCAGGACTGGCGCGCGAAGTTCGCTTTGGCGACGGCATCACCCACTACGAACACAACTACAAGCATCAACATCACGATCACATGATCTGCTCGGAGTGTGGCCGAGTGATCGAATTCTTTTCCGCCGAACTGGAAGCCATCCAGGACGCTATGGCTGCCAAACACCGTTTTCAGATAACTCAACACCTGTTGCGGATTATTGGCGTTTGTGCGGAGTGTCGCCGGGCGCTGAAAGATGCGGGCAAGGAACACGCTTCCAGTGGTGGCAGCGCCAGACAGTTGATCTCCAGAGTTCGATAGCGTCTGTCGCTACTGCTGCCACTTCCATATTTGTGCGGAACAGCTGGCGGCGTTTTGTTTCTTGTCATAGTCGTCAAGGTTCGTAATACCAAATTGGACCACACCACCCAATCAGCATTTTTGCCTTTTGCCTCTGTTACAGGTTAACTTGCGTTTGATGTGGATCATCGGATCTAAGCGACTCATGGTTCGCACCCCGTTAAGCCAGCCAGTGCTCGGGATGGTTGTGCTGGCGCTTTCGCTTCTCTTAACAGGCTGTCCCAAAGACGACGCGCCGCCGAATTCGCGAATCGCCACGTCGAATCGCTCTCGAGAGACGAGCGCTGTAGTGCCGGGCGCGGTGGCATTCAACGGCGAGCGCGCGATGGAGCATGTAAAGAAGCAGCTTGCCATTGGTCCGCGCGTTGCCGGTTCGCCGGAACTTGCCAAGACGCGCGATTACATCAGCAGCTCGCTGAAGAGTTCTGGACTGACGGTAAAGACGGACGAGTTCGTCGTCACCACCCCGGTCGGCGAAAAGAAGATGGTTAATCTCACGGCCGAAGTTCCCGGCGAGTCGAAGGATGTGATTGTAATTGCCAGCCATTACGACTCGAAGCTTTTCCGCGACATGCGGTTTGTGGGCGCCAACGATCCGGGAACGTCGGTGGGCACACTCTTAGAGCTGGGTAGAGTGTTAGGCGCGAGCCAACAGAAGCCAGGGTTAACTTACTGGCTGGTATTCTTCGACGGCGAAGAAGCGTTTTGCGAAGACTGGGACGAGTGTCACAACCCTAATCCAGCCGACCCTCTGAATCCGCTGCCGGACAACACTTATGGTAGTCGTCATTACGTGTCGCAACTTGGTTTGAGCAATGAACTCAGTAGGGTGCGCGCCCTAATATTGTTGGACATGATGGGTTCCAAGGATCTCAATCTGGGTCGGGACACAATGAGTAGCCAATGGTTGCAGGACATCGTTTGGCGCACGGCGGGCGAAAAGGGCTACGGAAAGTATTTTGTAGAACGGCCTGAAGGAGTGGGTGGCGACGACCACGCGCCTTTTCTGACAGCCGGGATCGATTCGCTCGACCTGATTCAACTTAGCAGTTATCCATATTGGCACAAGGCTGACGACACGCTTGATAAAGTCTCGGCGCAGAGTATGAAAATTGTTGGGGAAGTGGTGCTGGCTAGTTTGCCGAAGATAGCTGAAAGGCTGGCTGAAAAACCGGCGGCTAAAACTACTCCATCCCCGCTGCCTGCGATTCCCCAGTAGATAAACCAATGAGTTCCGCAAAAAACAGAATCGCAGTTATCCCCGGAGACGGCATTGGTCCGGAAGTTATTCGTGAAGCAGTGAGGGTGCTTGATCGCGTCCGCGAAACACACGGCGTGGAACTGGAGTTAACCCACTTCGATTGGGGCGCCGATAAGTTTCTTAGCGACGGAGTGTCGCTGCCGGCCGGTGCTCTGGAAATGCTCGCCAGCGAGTTCGAGGCAATTCTTGCCGGCGCGTTTGGCGATCCCCGTGTGCCGTCAAATCAACATGCCGAAGACATCCTGCTGGGCATGCGTCGCGGCCTCGATCTTTATATCAATCTTCGTCCCGTGCGCCTGCTCGATGAGCGCTTGACTCCCTTGCGCAACCGCAAAGCGGCAGAGATCGACTTCGTGGTCTTCCGTGAAAACACTGAAGGCGCCTACTGTGGCGCTGGTGGATTTCTGAAGAAGGGAACTGCTGACGAGATCGCCACTCAGGAAGAACTCAATACTCGTCGCGGTGTTGAACGAATTATCGTGGCCGCTTTTGAGTATGCGCGGGCCAACGGCAGAAAGCGCGTGACGATGGCAGACAAGTCAAACGTGCAACGTTTCGGCGGAGACTTGTGGCAACGCGTGTTCAGACAAGTCGCGGCGGACTATTCCGAGATAGAAGCCAGGCACCAATACGTCGATGCGATGGCGATGTTTATGGTGCTCGACCCATCGCAGTATGACGTCATTGTTAGTAACAATCTCTTTGGCGACATTCTCACCGATCTTGGTGCCGCGATTCAGGGAGGCCTGGGTCTGGCTGCGTCCGGCAACATTCATCCGGGCCGAGTGTCGTTGTTTGAACCGGTCCACGGGAGCGCGCCGCCGCTGGCGGGGCAGGGAATTGCGAATCCGGTAGGTGCTACTCTGACTGCGGCTATGATGCTAGAATATTTGGGCCACAAGCAAGCAAGTCAAGCCATCGAGACGGCAGTTCGTGAGTCGATCTCAAACAATGAGACAACACGCGATCTGGGTGGAAGTCTTGCCACCGAACAGGCAGGAACCGCGATTTGCAGCCGAATCGCTGGGTAACGCAAACTGTTAGTTTGCGTTTCAGATCGCGAATAGTTTGATTTAAAGAAAATCGCAAACTAACAGTTTGCTTTACAAGCTCATGACCGCAAGGCAAAAAGAGTTAGCACTGAAGCTAGGCGCCGGCGCTGTGATTGTAGGGGCGGTAGTCGGCGTGTTTGTGGCTGTCCGCAGGCCAATCATTGCGGTAATACTTGTAGCTTTAGGGTTGCTGGTTTTCATTGCGTTTAGGATTCGGGCAAACCGCAGAACAAGAGTTATTTTTGGCTTTTATGTGGCGGCCAATGAAATATTGATTGACGGCGATAAGAGCCGGTACCACTTTGAAATCACCAAAGTAATAAAGGCCGGTGAAAGAATTGTCAGATCAATGCCTGACGCACCGCCGTTGAGCCGTTTTGCGTTGGGCGCTTTGTACTATTCAATCGGCGACCATAACGCCGCGGTCGAGCAACTGGGATTTGCCGCGGAAGAAGAAGTCTTGAAGGAGAGTCGCCACGCCACGCCGTCGCGCCAATTGCGACGCTACGTCTCAAAACTCCGCAGAGTCGAACGCCGGACCAGAGTTTACGCCAAGCTCAATGCTGCGATTGTCAGCCTCGAGCGAATGCATCAAGAGCGCGCGGCGCGGCTGCTTGCCGAAAGTCAACAACATCTCAGACGACTGGTTGAGGCGCACGAAGGAGAGATGTCTGAACAAATCCGTTCGCCGCGCAAAGACTTGCCGATCTCCAACAGCCGTCAGCTGAAGTCGATTACTGCGCCCCCAACAATCTCGGAAGTCCTAAACGAAGTTTACCAGGAAGAGCCCAAGGCTTCCTGATCTACAAATCCGAGTACCCACGATTTGCTCGAACCTCTTTCAGCAGAAATCATCGCGATAGGATCGGAACTTCTTGCTCCCGATCGCACCGACACCAATAGTCTCTGGCTCACCGAAAAACTCAACAGCATCGGCATTGAAGTAAAACTAAAGACCATTGTTGGCGACGACGACGCACGTCTTGAAGAAGCAATTAAGGATGCCGTGCGGCGCTCGAAGGTGGTGATAACAACTGGCGGACTGGGACCAACCGAAGATGACGTTACGCGCAAAGTTGCCGCGCGCGCGCTCGGTCGCCGTCTGATTCTTGACGAGACAATTCTGGCGGAGTTGCGCGAGAAGTTCCGGAGTTTTGGTCACGTAATGCCGGAGCGAAACTCACGTCAGGCGATGGTGATCGAAAAGTCGGAAGTGTTGCCGAATCCCAATGGCAGCGCGCCGGGTTTGTTTATCGAAGACGCCGACGTCGCGATTGTGCTCTTGCCCGGGCCGCCGCGTGAGATGAAACCGATGTTTGAAAATCACGTGCTGCCGAAACTTGCGGCCCGCGCCGGCTCCACGAAAGTTGTCCGGCGGATGCTGCGCGTTGCCGGTCTGGGTGAATCGACGGTTGATGAAAAAATTGCGCCAATCTACACGCAATTCGAAAACCCGCAGACGACAATTCTTTTCAACCAGAGCGAGATTGAGATTCATCTTACCGCGCGCGGCCGGACCGAAGCGGAAGCGGAAGCCCTGCTCGATCGACTTTCTGAACAACTTGAGGAACGGCTGGGCGATGCGGTCTTCTCGTTTGCGGGCGAGAAGATGGAGGAAGTCGTGGGTCTGAAGTTGACGTTGGGTGGTTACACGCTGGCCGTTGCCGAAAGTTGTACGGGCGGACTGATTGCTGAACGACTGACAGATGTTCCGGGTTCGTCGAAATATTTTATTGAAGGGATTGTCGCTTATTCGAACGACGCAAAGACGAGAACGCTGGGGGTCGAGCCGGTATTGTTGCTCGAACATGGCGCCGTGAGTGCGCCGGTGGCGGAAGCGATGGCGGAAGGAGTACGCAAACGCGCGCGGACAGATTTTGGATTATCGATAACCGGAATTGCCGGACCTGGTGGCGGCAGTGAAGAGAAACCAGTTGGCCTCATCTACATCGCCCTCGCCGACGACGCCCATACCGAGCATCGCAAGTTCATCATCCCCGGCGATCGGAATCTCATTCGCTGGCGCGCCTCGCAGGCCGCGCTGGATCTTTTAAGAAGACGTCTGATTTGAATTCTCGGGTAAGGTGGC
Organism: Pyrinomonadaceae bacterium; assembly: GCA_031365545.1. Classification (GTDB taxonomy): domain Bacteria; phylum Acidobacteriota; class Blastocatellia; order Pyrinomonadales; family Pyrinomonadaceae; genus PSRF01. Next base: position 18,592 of record JANLYH010000140.1, read on the forward strand.
GGGTTGCTAGCAGCTCGACGTTATGAATTCTCCCTACCGAAGCTTCTTTGAACCAAGGGAAGTTTTCAAATGGAAGGAATGATTCCTTGTCGTTGATAAGAAACCAAATTCCTTGTGTGTCGATTTGTGTGACCTCAACTTCCAAAGTGTCAATTTCCATTACGGCCTTCGGTAAAGTAGCGATCCACAACCGCGATCAAGTTTCTCATATCGCCCGCAAGCGCCTTAATCCTCTCGTCTGTTCGTATTTGCGAATCAACTAGAACATCGATCTTAGTGTTCACTTCCCTAAAGCCTTCAAGCGTTCCGTTCGCGAGAAGGCTTACAATTTCGACAGTCTGCGCTTGGGCTTCACCCAACTGTTGCATATCAGCCGAAAACTGCGCCTGCTGTTCGAGCAGGAATTCCATTCTCTTTTCGAATTCTTCATTGGTCATATCGATAATCCTTAAGAAATCTACTTCTGAGTGCTAGCTCAAGCCCGACGCTCAGGCTAAACGGAACCATTCTGCGCAGGGCGCCAAAATTATAAGATACACTACTCGATTTCAACTACGTCTTGTCGCTAACAGGGGCGATTGCTATATTGCCAGTTTCCTTTCATGACAGAACTAATTGCTTCAATGGAGCGGAGCTTGCAACCTGCAGCTGTCATCGCGATAGCTTACCTGCTCGGGTCGATACCGTTTGGTTATCTGATCGTGCGCGCAAGAGAAGGCGCCGATGTCAGGGAAACTGGTTCGGGTGGAACAGGTGCGACCAATGTTTCGCGGCGTGCAGGAAAAGCTGCGGGCGTGTTGACGCTTTTGCTTGATGCATTAAAAGGCGCGGCGGCGGTCGCTTTCGCGAAGATCATTTTGGGGTTGCCCCTTCTTGGCGTGAGCAGTGCGGAAGGCGGGGATACACTTTGGTGGGTGGCTGCTGCGGCGATCGCAGTGATTGTCGGTCACATCTTTCCGGTTTGGTTGCGGTTCCGTGGCGGCAAAGGGGTCGCGACCGGAGTCGGGGTGTTTCTAGTAATGGCACCCATAGCGCTTGCATTGGCGGCAGTGATTTTTGTCCTGGTTGTTTGGCAGACTCGTTACGTTTCACTCGGCTCGATGTTTGCGGCAGTTACGATTCCAGTGTTTATGTTTTTGCAGTCGGCCCTCAGTCAAACGAAAGACTTTGTTGCGCCCGTGGCGACCGCTGCTCTTGTAGGTGCGAGTTTGATCGTGTTTGCGCATCGAGCAAACATCGGCAGACTGATAAAGGGAACGGAAAGCAAGTTTGAGTAGAGGGTTAAGAACGCATTCGGCGTTTGGCGGGCGACCGCCCGCGGTCCCAGTAAGATGAAACGAGTAGCAGTAATCGGTGCAGGTAGTTGGGGAACGGCGCTTGGCGTCCACGCGGCGCGCGCGGGCCATGAGGTTTGCCTCTGGTCACATAACGCTGCGGTCGTAGAGTCGATCAACAGTAATCATTTGAACGCGCGTTACCTGACTGACGTAGCTATTCCCCAAAACGTGCTCGCGACGAGCAATATCGTTGAGTCGATCGACGGAGCAGAGTTAGTGATCCTCGCCGCTCCTTCGCACGCTACGCGTGAACTGCTCGCCGCTCTCATACCGGCATTGCGATCTGAGATGATCATTGTCAGCGCCACGAAGGGAATTGAGATCGACACCGGCAAGCGAATCTCCCAGCTTGTCGCGGAAGTGGTGCCCGAGGAGACTCGTCCGCGGTTTGTTAGTTTGTCGGGACCTTCCTTTGCAAGGGAGGTGGCCGAGCGTCATCCGACCGCAGTGGTGGCCGCTAGCGAGGATCGCGATGCAAGCCGGACGGTACAAGCGAAACTGAGTTTTGACAATTTGCGTATCTACACGAACCAGGACGTCGTTGGCACGGAATTGGGCGGCTCGGTAAAGAATGTAATGGCCATCGCGGCAGGCATGGTGGCGGGGCTTGGCTACGGTTCAAACAGCGTTGCCGCATTAATCACCCGCGGTCTCGCCGAGATGACGCGACTGGCGCTGCGCGAAGGCGCGAAGCTCGAAACCCTTATGGGTCTTGCGGGGTTGGGCGATTTGGTCTTGACCTGTACCGGTAGCCTCTCGCGCAATCGTTTCGTGGGCCAGGAACTCGGCAAAGGACGAAAGCTGGACGACATCACCGCGGGGTTGAGTGAGATTGCTGAAGGCGTGAAGACTACTCTTGCGGTCAAGAAACTCGCAGAACGCGTTGGGGTTGACATGCCCATCACCAATGAGGTGCACGCCGTACTCTATGAAGGAAAACTGGCATCAGCCGCGACCATTGAATTAATGACGCGGCCTTTGCGCGAGGAGAGTTATTAGGTAGTGTAGAGTTTGAATGCGGGTAGAATCATGGCAGTCGCAACTGAAGAAAAATTATTGGCTTCAAACCGCAGTGCGTTTTACGAATATCACATCCTGGACAAATACGAGGCTGGCATTGCCCTGACGGGAACGGAAGTGAAGAGCGCGCTGGCTGGCCGCGTCCAACTGAAGGAAGGCTATGTTGCCGTTCGCGAGGGCGAAGTCTGGTTGTTTAATGCCCACATTTCGCCTTATGCTCATGGCAACCGTGAAAACCATGAGCCGCTACGGACGCGTAAATTGCTCTTGCACAAACGCGAGATCGAAAAATTAGATCAGGCAGCGGTCAAGGATGGGATGACACTGGTAGCCTTGCGCATGTATCTCAAACATCGCCGGATCAAAATCGAAGTTGCAGTGGCAAAGGGTAAGAAGCTGTATGACAAGCGGGAGACTGAATTGCGGCGTACAGTCGAAAGAGAGACGCGCGCCCAGCTTAAGGAACGTAATAAATAAGAAACGAAGAACCTGGCAGGAGTAATCATAAAAATGCAAATCGAAAGCACAAGTGGATCCTATCGCAACCTTGATGTGCAGGCGATCGCTATCGCCGTATTCAAAGATGAAAAAGCCGACGACGGCATTCTCAAAGAACTCGATTCAATCACGGGCGGCATAGTTAAGTCCGTCATTGATTCTGAAGAGTTGAAGGGCAAAGAGGGTGAAACTGTATACCTTCACCTCGCCGGCAACAGCGCAATCAAAGCGCAGCGACTGCTGCTGGTGGGAGTTGGGGAGCGTGGCGAGTACACGCCGGCGCTGGCATCACAGATGGCCGGGACTGCGGCGCGGGCGCTGCGCGCGAAAAACGTGAAATCGATTGCGGTTGTTCCCAGGCTGGCTGGTGATGCAGAACAGATTGCTTCGATGGCCGTCGAAGGCTCTGTGATGGCGTTGTTTGATCCCGACAAATACCGCACTACGGACAAAGAGGAACGCGAGCTTGCGAAGCTCGTAGTTGTGATGGAGGGTGCAGATGAAGCTGGACTCCAGCGGGCCGTCGAACGCGGGAGGATCATCGGTGAATCCGTGAACTTCACGCGTGATCTGGCAAACGAACCAGGCGCTTACATGACTCCCACAGACATGTCGGAACGAGCACGCGATGTGGCAAGCGAGTTTGGTCTGAGCATTGACGTGCTTGATGAAGCCAGAATGGAACAGGAGGGGATGGGGTCGCTGTTGAGCGTCTCCCATGGCTCGGACGAACCCGCTAAGCTGATCATTTTGAAATATACACCGGCAAATGCAAACGAAGAGGGTGGGGAACTGCTGGCGTTTGTGGGTAAGGGAATTACGTTTGACTCAGGCGGCATATCGCTCAAGCCCGGGGAGAACATGGAGTTGATGAAGTATGACATGACCGGAGGCGCGACGGTCATTGGAGCGATGCGGGCTATCGCGCAGTTGAAACCGTCTATTCCGGTTCTCGGAGTTGTGCCCTGTGCCGAAAACCTTCCCTCGGGAAAGGCCACCAAGCCCGGCGACGTGGTGCGAGCGATGACCGGGAAGACTATTGAAGTAATTAATACGGACGCAGAAGGGCGCCTGGTTCTCGCCGACGCTATTGCCTACGCGAAGAAACTCGGGGCTACCAGGATAGTGGATATGGCCACGCTGACCGGCGCCGTTTCCATCGCCTTGGGAGACGTCAATACCGCGGTCATCGGCACGGATCAGGAACTGGTCAACGAGATCATTGCAGCCGGAAAAGAGACTGGGGAAAAGTATTGGCAACTGCCATTAGACAAAGAATACTCGAAACAAATCAAATCGGACATTGCCGACATCAAAAACGTAGGCGGGCGAAAGGCCGGCACTATTACTGCAGCGGCATTTCTTAAAGAGTTTGCTGACGGCGTGTCCTGGGCCCATCTCGATATTGCGGGCACGGCCTGGTGTGAAGAGGCCAAGCCCTTCCGCTCCAAGGGACCAACCGGCGTCGCGGTACGAACCCTCATTAGAATTGTGGCGCGAGCGGCAGCAAACGGTAATTGAACTAACACCTTCGCCGCTCGCTTGAGTTTTCACGCAAGCAGGCCCCCAAACGAGGGGGCCTATCTCTAAGTTTCAGAGTGCTTCATCAAGCCGCCGGGATCCAGCCTGCCAACCTATTCACAACCTCGCTACAATTGCTTAAAGAATTGCCAGAAGGTGTTATAATTTTTTGGCTTTGGCCCCGGTAAACGTTCGCCAGCCCCTCTGTTTGCGGTCAAGGAGTTTGCAAACGCGTGGTGACAAATTACTACAGAGTTTTGGGAATCAAGCGTTCGGCCTCGCGGTCGGAGGTTAAGTCGGCCTATCGAAAGCTGGCGAGACTGCGGCATCCTGACGTTAACGGCGGCTCAGAAAACGCCGCTCGCGAATTCGCGCTGCTCTCCCGCGCTTATCGCGTATTGATTGACCCGCAGGAACGTGAATTTCACGATCAGCAACTAACCGCCCAGGCGACCGGCGCGCCTTCAATTCTCAAATCAGACAATCCACACGCTCAACGGGCACGAAACCTGGCGGTGCAGGCGCGCTGGGACCGGGTAGTAAACGAGGTTCTGGAAAGAGATCGGCAAGAGGGCCGCGAGCGACAGCGGGCCGTTTTTACCACCGTCTCGTTATTTCTCTCAACGTTTTTTGTGGCAATGATCAAGCCCCATTTGTGGGAGACGTTTGATTATGCCGGGCGAGCGATCGTGCTTACACTTTTCGTAATCGGTGTTTGGCACCTGGCAACACGTCTCCGTGAATACTTCGCACACTACACCTATCGTCCGAAGACCATTCAGGATTCCATCATGCGCGATGATGAGAAGCCCGAACAGCCTTTCACCAGATTTTCCGCCTACACGTTTCTGCTGGTTGGTTACGCCGTTAGCATCGGCGTCGGGCTCGTCATTGGGTGGCATGCTCAGGGGTTTATGAGCGGTTTGACAATGTTGCTTCCCCGCGAGGTGACACATACCAACATGCTCTTCTATTCGTCGACAATGCTCTTGATTCCCGATCTGGTAGTCTATCCTCCCATCGCCGTTTTAATTGTTGATTCGATGCAAGCTTTAACTTCGAGAATGGATTAGACGCGACGCGACCGGCCGCCGCTTAGATCAAAATGCAAAAATCCAACCGATACCTGCTCGCCCTGCTCGCTGCCCTGGTGGTGTTTGGAAGTGTTCCCCAGGTTTTAGCCAACTTCTGCTCGCTTGATCTCAGTATTAGGCAAGATCGACAAGACTTGCCGCCGCTGCAAAGGGAGATCGAAAGGCAGCGACAGCGTCTCGGTTCCGCGGAGGTCGAAGAACGGCGTGACGCGCTAATGCGCTTGCGGGCGCTGCAGCATCCGCAAGCTTCAAGAGTTGCGTTGTCAGCCCTGAATGATCCAGTGGCGATCGTTCGTGCTACCGCGGCAGCTTCGGTTCTTTGGCTGCCTGCGCAGGAAAGCATCGCTGGTTTGATTCCGTTGCTAGGTGATAAAGACGAGTTTGTGCGCCAGCAAGCCGCCTACGCGCTGGGCCAGACGCACAGCCGGTTGGCGGTTGCGGCACTGGTAGATCGACTCTCTGATAAGAAGGATTCGGTGCGGGCAGCGGCGACCGTGGCCCTGGGTCAAATCGCGGATGCCGCGGCGGTAACTTCGCTGGCTGCAGTCCTGGATCCGCAAGCGGGATTTGCCCAGCCAAATAAATCCAAGAAGAACAAGCGAGAAAAGAATGTATTTGTGTTGAGGGCAGCAGCCCGTTCACTCGGACAGATCGGAAATCGTGCCGGCGTGCCGGCTCTGCTCGCCGTGCTGCAGGATGAGAAAGCAGAGGACGATGTTCGCAGAGAGGCCGCCGTCTCACTTGGTTTGATTGGCGACGCTGCAGCGGTTCCCGCGCTGCGAGCTGCTGCCGAGTCAGCTCATGATCCCTATCTCACGGAAGCGGCTCACGAAGCGATCAGAAAGATTTCCGAGTCGCAGTCTGTCGGCGGGTGATTGAACCAACTACCGCAACCCCAACTAAAAAAAGCGCCGAACACTTAAAGTGAACGGCGCTTTTCATTCTTCGAAGAGGAGTCTTAGTTTTCGCTCTTTTCTCCACGGCCCTGACTCTTCTTAGCTGCCTTCGTCGCCTGCGGAATTGGCAAGCCTACGCCACCCGACAACGACTCCAGGGTCTCCTGTTCTTCCTCTTTCTCCTCCGGCAGGTCATGAATCAGCGCGCCTCCGGAACTCTTCGAGAAGATCAGCTTGTGGGTGTACTCATCAAGATCGATGTGCACCAGGTCACCGAGGCCAATCTGTCCGGTCGCTACCAGGTTTGAAAGCGGGTAGACCAGGAAGCGCTCGACGGAACGCTTCAAATGCCGCGCGCCGTATTTAAAATCCAGACCTTCCTTTAGCAGCGTGTCTTTAGCCGCTTCGGAACACTGGAACACAAACTTGATTCCGGCGGACTGCATGATGCGATCCTGCACGGCTGCTAGTTCCAGCTCGAGAATTTGTCGCAGGTGATGTTCCTTCAATGAACGGAACACAACCACCTTGTCAATGCGGTTCATGAATTCTGGTGAAAACTTGCGCCGCGCTGCCTCGACAGCAGTTCTGTAGATCTTCTGATCCACTTCGGTGTCGTTAGGGTTCTTTGCGCCCTTTCCAGGTGCGAAGCCGATGCCGCCCGAGATCAATTCTGACATCTCTCTGGCGCCAAGGTTTGACGTCAACACCACCATACAGCGAGAGAAGTCGACCCGACGGTTGTCACCCAGCGTCAATGTCGCTTTGTCCAGAATGCCCAAAAGTAGCTGCCACAGGCTGTCAGAAGCTTTCTCGATCTCGTCAAATAATATTAGCGAGAGCTTTATCTCATCTGTATGCATGCGGTCGAGGTTCTCCTGCGTCAGCATTGGAGAAGTCTCGCGATGACCCAGATATCCCGGAGGCGAGCCAATCAATTTCGCAATCTCGTGCGAGTGCTGAAACTCTGCGCAATCGATCTTCACAATGGCATTGGAGTCGCCATACAAAACTTCCGCGGCGGCTTCAATCACGCGTGTCTTTCCCGAGCCCGTTGGTCCGAGGAAGAGCATCGTGCCAATTGGTCGATTGGGTGGGTTCATGCCGGCAAGAAATATTTGGTAAAGGCCGCTCATGCGCCGCACTGCGCGTTCCTGGCCGACGATGCGCGCGTAAAGCCGCTCCTCGAAGTCCTGGGCGCGCGGGCTTTTCTGATCAGGATCCAGGAATACCGTACCCATGGTTTTGTTTAGTTTTTCTAATTCCATTTCAGAAATCATGTTCGTCCTCCCCGCATCATCGAGAGTCTCTTAAACTGCTTCCCTGAGTCTCTCTTTTGGCGCGGCCTCAATTGGCCCGCTGCCGTTAATGCAAGGAACGATCCGTTCAGCGAATTGATGCGTCGTTCCTTAGCTGCGTTTGCTACTCGCGACAAACGGCGAACAACGCGGCCGGAATGACCGAAGCTATATATACGACACGGCTGCAAATGTCATCACAAAATATTGGCGATGCTGGTTCTTTCGGGTTCAAATTGCAGTAGTTATGCGGCTTCCGGCCTGACAATTCCTGTCAGAACAAACCTGCCAATAAGTGGCCAGGACGAAAACGAAGGTGAGTGAGGAGTGGTCCGATTGCACCTTTTAGCGCGGTGACCGACCAAAAGGTCGCGGCCAAATTGCCATTGCTGACTCCAGAATTGAAAACGAGATCAAGCCCGACAATTTCGCGAGGGCGGATGTATTGACCCGCGCTAGCTTCGATCTTGTAGGTCGATCAATACAGAGCCGGGAGCGGTAGCGACCCGGTCTAGTTACCACGGCGAAGGACCCGGTCGCTACGCTCCCGGTGCTGTATCTTGTGTGGGGGCCATGCTTGAGTTAGTCGTAATATTCAAGTCCGAGGTGCGTGATCAAATCCTCACCGCGAAGGTAACGCAGCGTATTTTTCAGTTTCATCAACTGGATAAAGACATCGTGTTCCGGATAGAGACCAGGAGCGGTCTGCGGTGATTTGAAGTAGAACGAAAGCCACTCCTGAATCCCCTTCATGCCGGCCCGTTGAGCCAGATCAAGAAACAATGCCAGGTCAAGTACGATTGGCGCCGCGAGAATAGAGTCGCGGCAGAGAAAATCGATCTTGATCTGCATCTTATATCCGAGCCAGCCGAAAATATCGATGTTGTCCCAGCCCTCTTTATTGTCGCCGCGCGGCGGATAGTAGTTAATGCGAACTACGTGCGAGAAGTCCTTGTAAAGATTAGGGTAGACATCCGGCTGCAGAATGTACTCGAGTACGGAGAGCTTCGACTCTTCCTTTGTTTTGAACGATTCGGGATCGTCCAATACCTCGCCATCGCGATTTCCCAGAATATTTGTTGAATACCAGCCATCAAGGCCAAGCATCCTCGCTTTCAGGCCCGGCGCCAGGATGGTCTTCATCAAAGTTTGTCCGGTCTTGAAATCCTTGCCGCAGATTGCCAGGTTGTTTTCTTCAGCAAGAGTGCGCAATGCGGGAATGTCGACGGTCAGATTCGGAGCGCCGTTAGCGAAAGGAATTCCTGACTTCAGAGCCGCGTAGGCATAGATCATTGACGGGGCGATCGACCGATGGTTTTCGCGCATGGCTTTCTCAAAGGTCTCCAGCGTCTTGTGCACCGGATGCTGTTTGAGAAAAATCTCGGTTGAGGCTGCCCAGATCATTACGACCCGTGAGCAGCGGTTCTTGCGCTTCCATTCCGCTATTTCTGCGATGAGCTGTTGAGCAAGCTTAAACTTGTTAGCGCCAGTCTTGACGTTAACGCCATTGAGGCGCTTTACGTAGTTTTGATCGAAAACCGCTTTCATCGGTTTGATCTTCTGAAGCGGAGCCTTCAACTTTTTCAACAGATCTTTTTCAAGCACGCCGGCATGCATAGCGGCTTCATAAGCCGAGTCTTCGAAGATGTCCCAGGCGCCGAAGACCAGATCTTCCAGCTTGGCCAACGGTACAAAATCCTTAATCAGGGGCACGCGATTATCAGTGCGTTTCCCAAGACGAATTGTCCCCATCTGCGTCAAACTACCAACTGGTTGTCCGATACCCTTCTTAACTGCCTCCACACCCGCGATGAAAGTGGTGCTAACTGCGCCGAGACCAACCAGCAGCACTCCCAGTCTGCCTTTGGGCTCAATAATCTCGGCGTCTTTTCGAACTGGCATTATCTAGTCTCCTAATCTATCGGTTTGTGCTGCGAATGATACAGATGCGCGTGGCTGCTGTCATCTGGAGCGAATTGGGGTGCTGGTTTAGTTTGGGCGAGCGCAGTCGTGCTACTCAAGCAAGCTGCACAAATACGACTTGATGTGATCATCGAGTTTCATCGCGATGGCGCAGCATCATTGCCGGGTCATTTGCGATCAGTGCTTTCACTCCCAACGTCCGGGCCCGGCCGATCCAATTCCGATCATCGACTGTCCAAACAACAACGTCCAGGCCGGCTCGTTTAGCCTTCTCGATTACACGGGCACCCGCGAGCGTATGGTGCAGAGCAATCTCGTCAGCTTCAACCGCAAGGGTAGTGTCAACCATCTTAAGCCTCCGCACAGTTGATATTGGCCGCGTCAATCTGGGCTCGAAGAGTGCTGCGGTGCGAATTCCTGAATCGATACGCTTCACCGCGGCGATCGCCGTGTGATCAAAACTTTCGACTACTACTCGCTCCGCTATTCTTGATGAGCGGGAAAGGCTAACTACTGCCGCGGCAAGCGCTGGTCCCTCGTTTCGGTCGCATTTCATTTCTATGTAGAGCAGACCGTTGTTTGTACGGAAGAGTTCGAAGACCTGCGTGAGCGTGGGCAGTTTTTCATCAACGAATGTCGGGCGGTTCGGATTGTCACGGGCAAACCAGCTTCCGACGTCGATCTGCTGCAACTCGCTGGCAGTTAAGTCGGATACTGGACGATCGATCGATCCGGTTCGCGTTAAGGTGGCATCGTGGATCACCACTGGTATGCCGTCACGGGACAGCCTGACGTCAAACTCGATCCCATCAGCGCCGTCGCTCAACGCGCGCGCGAAGGCCGCTAACGTGTTTTCAGGAGCATGTGTTGACGCTCCTCGATGACCGAGAATGAGTGGCAGGGAAGCCATGTCGGTTTAGAGAGACTGAGAGTCCCAAGGTTTCATTTGGTAATTGGGAGCGCTGCGGGTTCTTGAATGGCAACAAATAATAGGGAAGCTTCCTGTCTAGTTGCTGTGATTGGTGCTGGCTACAGACTCCGGTGTGGCGTGCTGAATAAGCTTTCTTAGCGTGACATCAAATGTTCCATACTTTGTCTTAATGCGAGCGCCTACGGGAACGCGTCTCGCATCGTTAGTGATCCAGATTGAGAACTGGCCCTCACCCGCGAGCATCCGATTGGGCCCAAACACTTCGGGATCGACTCGTATCGCTTCGCCTCGTCCGAGCACGCTCTTCCGGAACTTTTTCTCGACCACCCGCACCGGAACCTGATAAACGACTCCAGAATCGCTAACTGTTACTTCAAAGCCTTTGCCAACCTCGAGCGGCTGAGTTCGCAGATAGTAGATAGCTGATAGCACATCTTGCACTTGCCCGACGAAAGTTGCTTCAGCACTTCGTGGCGGCCGCGAATGGTCATTGGGATCAGTTTCAATCCACTTTACCTTGCCATCACGATAGCTTGTTTCGCTAACGCGCGCGCGCTTACCCTGCTCATCTACCTTCTTAGTCGTCTGAACCGTGAAGGAGACAGGCTCAACGAGCGATTCGATCTGCTCGCGAAAGCGCAGGTTGAAGAGCTTACTGAAGAACCCTTTGCTAACAACGTCGCCAGTAAACTTCAGCAGGTACGCGTCTTCGAGCCGCCTCTGGTTAACTTCCGAATAGGAAGCTTTCTGCAAGACAGGCTGCCTGCTTGCGGTGAAACGAAAGTCGGCAACATCCACTTTCTTGAGTAGCGCCCGGGAAAACTCTGCTACGTAAACGAGCTCTTCGGCAGGTTCAAACGGTCGAGTTTTCGTTGAATCAGAACGATGTGTGGAGCCAGAAGCCGTGGGTTTATCTTTCTTCTGTGCCTGTACCAGAGTTGACTGCACCAGGAAGATCGCTACCAGGGCTGCGAGAGCGAAGAGATGTTGTCGTTTCAGTTTCATTTCAGGTAGTAAGCCTTGAAGACCAGAAAACCCCAGGCGATCAGCAAACCCAGGCCCGCTCTATACTCTCGATACCTCAGGTAAAGACTTTGGTCGAATCCAATTCTCGCCTGACCGCTTCTATAAGGTGTCACGCGAGGTAAAAAAACCGGCACCGCACTCGCATATTCTTCAAAGCTCTTGCCAAAGAGTTGTGCCAGCGTAGCGGATTCGACGCGCATTACCGGCAAATAGATGCCAAGAAATAGCGCGCTGAAAAGAACGCCCAGCCACCATCTACCTGAGGCTACGGTGAAGCCGAGGCCCATGATGAAGCTTCCCAAATAAAGTGGATTGCGCGTGTAGGCGTAGGGACCGGAGATTGCGAGTGCATCATTTTTTCTGAGGTGACCGGAGCCCCAGGCGCGCAGGAAGAGTCCGATGAAAGAAATAGGCGCACCGACGGCGAGCGTGATCGGACGCGGCCGGGCGAACAAAATAAACAGCGCGGCACACAAAAAACCCAGCGGCACGCGCCAACGTTGAATCCAGGTTCCGCCTCTACGCAATGATGGTTTTACTCCAGTATGACAGACACTTTTGTCTGTCCTCTTCTCGAGGAACTGTCCTCTAGCTATTCAGGGATGGACGGGCAGGAATGCCTGGCCTACTTTCAACCTCTGTCCCACCGCCTCAAGCACTCGAGCTACTTCGATGTCCATGCAAATCCACTTATTACAGGCGCGACGATGACAGTCTTCGCGGCAATCGATATCAACTCGCTCAACGCAGAAATCAGCGGCGCGTGGGCTGCCATTTCGCCACCATTCGGTGGGGCCAAACAGGCCTACGATAGGAGTGCCGGCAGCAACGGCCAGATGCGTCGGGCCGGTATCTCCCCCGACGTAAATTCGCGCACGTTTGGCCAGCTCGTAAAATCCTTTCAAGGAGAGACTGACAGCGCGAGCTTTGCCGGAGCTACTCGCCTCGACGACCGTCTCGGCGAGCTGCGCTTCTCCCGGTCCATAAGTCACCAAAGAGTGGAGCTGGTGTTGCGCCCAGAGTTCATCGGCGAGTTTGCCAAATCGTCCCGCGTCCCAAAGTTTTGTCGGCCAGCCACCGCCGGGATTCAATATCGCAAAGCTCCCGCCTGTTGAAAGTGCGGCCTCGCTAGCTTCGGCCTGATGAGCAGAAGTAGTGGCGATTTGAAATTCCATGTCCTCTGCGTCTGTTGGAATCGAAATTCCTAAGGCGCCTTGAGCAAGCGCTAAGTTTTTTCGGATTACATGCAAATTTTCGGATATCGAAATAGACTTCGAATGGAAGATACGACTGGCAGGTTCACGAAGGTAATCTGATGAGAAGCCAAAAACACGATGCGCGCCGGAAAGGCGCGCAATTAAGGCAGATTTGAGCAGTCCCTGGAAATCTAAAGCTAACTCGAAGGCTGAGGCGCGAAGTTGACGTAACTGCTGGCGCGGTGCCCGCAGCGTCTCCCCAGACACCAACCCGCGCCTCAAGGCCTTCGTGTCGACTTCGATGAGCCGATCTAAAATGGGGTTGTCTCGTAAAATTTCTGCAGCGCGAGGTTCTACCACCCACGAAATTTCGGCGTCGGGCAAGGCCTTGCGGATCGCCGCGAGGGAGGGAAGCGTGTGGACGATGTCGCCAATGCTGCCAAGTTTTACGATAAGGATCCGCATTTGTAGGACAGACATTCTTGTCTGTCCATCCCTCCGATGGAGCGACAGGCAGGAATGCCTGTCCTACTTAAGACGGTTGATCATTTCGGATGTTGAATGGTTTTTCGGATCGCCGACGATCGCCACCCGCCCACCGTAGGATCGTACCACATCGCGCTCGGGGACAGTCTCCTCGGTATAGTCCGTGCCCTTGGCGTGCACGTCTGGCTTCATTGCGAGGAGTAATTCAGTAACCGTTGGCTCTGAAAAGATGGTGACCAGGTCCACCGCCTGCAGGGAAGCTACCAGTTCGGCGCGCTCACGTTCGGGCAGAATTGGACGACCCGCCCCTTTAAGTTTGGCGACTTGAGCGTCGGAATTGATCCCAACGACGAGCAGGCCTCCCAAGGCGCGCGCACCCTCAAGGTAACGCACATGACCGGCGTGGAGGATGTCAAAGCACCCATTCGCCAGTACGATTCGAGAGCCCTCCAGTTTCGCCGCGTTAATGCGGCTGACGAGTTGGTCTCGATTCATTATCCGAGAAGTTGGATTAACCATTTTTGACGGGCCCTATCAGGGAAGTTTTGCGTGCAGTATTGAACTTTCGAGTTCCTGCGGGGTCACCGCGGCGGTGCCCCGCTTCATGACGACGAGCCCTCCGGCATAGTTGGCCAATTGTGCCGCGTCGTGAAAAGACGCGCCGCAGGCGAGCGCCAGTGAATATGCGGCCATTACCGTGTCCCCGGCCCCGGTAACATCCACCGGATCGTGCGAACCAACGGCATCGAGGTGAACTGCCGCCTCGCCATCTTCCAGTAAACTCATTCCACTGCTGCCGCGAGTTACTAGTAAAGCGCGATAGCCCAGTCGCTCCCGCAACTCTTCGCCAGCCGCTTCCAGTTCCGCGAGCTCCGTAAACTTCCCGCCGAGCAGTTGTTCGACTTCATCCTGGTTTGGCGTGGCCGAGGTGAATCCGGCAAAGTCCGCGAGCCGAAAACGCGAATCAGCCAGCAGCGGAATATTTCCTTGCGCCGCCTCTCGAGCGGCGGAAACGAGATTCGCGTCAGCAACACCGTAGTTGTAATCGGAGATGATGACGGCATTGGCCGCTGCGATTTCTCTGAGCGTGCTCTCTTTCAGTCGCGCGCGCAGTTCCGCATCGCGAAAGGGTTCCCCTTCATAGTCGATACGGATCACTTGTTGTCGCGTTGAGTGTAACTGTCCGGCTAGGATTCGTACCTTCTTGGTAGTCTGCAACTTCGGCGCTATGAGCAAGCTGCCGCAATCAACACCGGCCGCAGTGAGCGTTGCCACGAGCGCGTGCCCGGCTGCATCATCGCCGCCAACGCTTATTAGCGAAACCCCAGCGCCGAGTGAGGCGAGGTTCAGCGCACAGTTTGCGGCGCCGCCGGGGACCGTTTCCGTGTGTTCGTGTTTGAGAATGAAGACAGGAGCTTCGCGCGAAACGCGGTCGATGGCGCCGTAAATAAACTGATCGGCAATTGAATCGCCAATAACCAGAATGCGGCACTGCGAAAAGCGCCTGACGATAGCTATCAGACGTTCCTGTAACAATGTTCGCTCAACAGTCAAAGTCCTCCTCCTGATTTTGCAGCGTGCTCTGAATCGTCTTTGGCAACTATCGCACGAACTGCTTCCAACAGATCTTCCGCAACTAGATCAGGTTGCTCTGTCCAGGTTTCGCGCTGCTGCTCCCACTCGCCGCGACCGTAGCCGCTCAGAACAAACATTGACTGCACGCCGGCGTTTCGAGCCAGTTCGACATCGCTATAGCGATCCCCCACCATCCAGCTTCCGGCGAGATCAATATCAAAATCCTTAACGGCACGGATGATCAATCCGGGTTTTGGTTTGCGACAGTCGCAATCGAACCGATACGGAGGATCGCCAACCGAAGGGTGGTGTGCACAATAATAAACAGCGTCGAGCCGGGCGCCTTCGCGTTTGAGGGTGCTGGTCATCTCGGCGTGCACGGTAGTGATCATTTCCTCAGTGAAATATCCGCGGGCCACGCCAGCTTGATTGGTAACCACAATCGCCAGCCAACCATTCTCGTTCAAATGCTTGATCGCCGCAGCCGCATACGGGAATACGCGGAAGCGTGATGGGTGGTTGATATAACCGACCTCCTCGGAAATGGTCCCGTCACGGTCGATAAAAACTGCGCGCTTCATTCGAGTTGTCCCGCGAACTTCAATTTGTTGATTGCCTCTGAAAGCGTGGTCGAGTGACAAGCCTGCGGAGATTTGTCTGATAACAGCACCCGCGCGCGCTCAAGAACCCGATCGGGCGTTATCGCCGTCATGCAGCGATGATCGATGGGACAGTCGCGCAGCATACACGGTGCGCAATCCGGCGGCTCGCGTACGATCTCGCCAAGGGGTGAAAACGGCCGGGTCGTCAACGGATTCGTTGGTCCGAAGATTACCAGCGTGGGCCGGCCGAGAGCTGAAGCAATGTGCGCCGGGCCAGTGTCGTTTGTAATTAGTAGATCAACTTGACTAAGAATTGCGACCAACTCAGCGAGATCAGTCTGACCCGTTAGTACTAAGGGTTGGTTGCGCATCTGCCGGCTAACTTCCAGCGAAACTTCCATTTCAGCATTTGAACCAACCAGCAGAACTTTCGCACCCAACGAGTCTATCATTCGATCGGCAAGTGCTGCGTAGCGTTCGGATGGCCAGCGTTTGGCTCGGCTGTTGATCGAGCCGGGACAGAGTGCTACCAATCTGGCACCCTCGGATATTCCCCGGGCCTGAAGAAATTCGCGAGCCGCGGTCTTTCGCGTGTCGCTTACGTCCAGCGAGCCGTCCGGTTGAGTGTCGAGAAACGTTTGCTCGCGCTTTACCAGCCATTCGAGTTCAGCGACGATCTGAAGATAGTAGAAAACCTCGTGTTTGGTCCCGCGCCATTCGGGTAATGCTAGCGGCTGGGTCAGCAAGCGTTGCCGTCCATCCGTCGCGTAGCCTACGCGCAAGGGTACGCGGGCGAGGGAAGCGACCAGGGCAGTTTCGAGGGAGTTGGGAAAAAGGACCGCCAGATCGAACTTGCGTTTGCGCCACTGACGCACTTGTTGCACCACTGAACGCAACCCGCCGCCTTGATGAACCTGTAAGTCGTCGATGAAATCCGCGTCAGCAAATAAACCTTCGGCCCAGGCGCGGGTGGCCAGGGTGATATGAGCTCTGGGAAACACTCGCCGCAGTTGTCTCAGGGCCGGGATAGTCATCACCGCGTCGCCAACCCAGTTGGTTCCGCGAACCACTATCCGCTCTATCGTCGTTGAGTTAGGTTCAGGCACTTCACGAATCTTCGATTGGAAGATTTTCCATTTTTCATTTCTCACTCTTCATTTGCCATTGAGTTATAGCGAACCAGGTGAGCTCTTTGGAAATGGAAAAATGAAATGAAAAATGTTACATGGAAAATCGGTCTGGTTATGTGTCCTTACAACAAATGCGTCACAACAAGCTGCGCAATCCCTCATCAATTCCTATCTGCGGGTTCCAGCCCAATTGTTCGCGTACGCGAGTCAGGTCAGAAACGTAATTGATGGGCACTGGCGGCGGCAAAGTTTCATCGTCTACAAGCTTCGGTTCAAGCTCGATCAGCTTGCCAACCCGCTCAACGATACCTACCAGGGCCGTTGAGTGCTCGCGGCCACCGCCAAGGTTATACAGACCGTAAACATGCGGCGAATCTACGAAGGCTCGGCACGCCCGCGAGAAGTCGTCGACGTGCAGGATATCGCGCACGACGTGGCCAGCGAACGGAAGCCGAATGGGCCAGCCACGTTTCACCGATTCCACGTAATGGGTGACAAAGCCTGATTCATTATCAATCGTGCGCCGAGCATAGACGGTCGACATGCGAAAGATGCAAAGACGAACTCCGCGCTCGCGGGCGTAATACTCCACGTAGCGTTCGCCAATCAACTTCGACCATTCCAATGCTGTTTGTCCTGAGTAATCGGTGGCGCATGTTTCCGGCACTTCCTGGTATAAATCCGCCGCCGCACCGTAGACGTCCTTCGTCGATGCATAGATGAAGGTTGCTCCAGGGCGCATGTTCTTGACGACGTTCGCCGCCCCCTCAGCATTCGTACGAAAACATTGCTGGGCGCTGACCGGATCCTTGTCGAGGTGGGCGGCGAGGTGAATAACGACATCGTAGTCAGCGACTAACGTGACATCGTGCTCACTAAGTATGTTATGGCCTGAACGTCGGGAAAAATCATCGGCGGCAAAAAAATGCCGAACGTGAGTGCCCAGATATCCGCTGCCGCCCGTAACGAGAATTCTCATAAAATATGTCCAGAGTCCAAGGTCCGAAATGTCCAACGTTCGTGAAGTCGAACCACTAAAGTAGTGAAAACCTGGTTCACTGGACTTTGGACATGGACTTACCAGCGCCTTTTGCCAAATCCGCCAGTTTCATCAGCGACTCGGCATGTCCAATGGCAATCAAAATGTCGCCGCTCTGGATCAATGCGTCACCACTGGGATTAAAAAGTATTTTTCCATCGCTACGGCGAATACTGACAACAACGATATCAAGTTCCGAGCGAATGTTCGTTTCGCTTAGTTTCTGCCCGGCCAAAGTTGATCCAGCATCCACTTCCAGTTGCTCAAACGCTAACTCCAACTTGTTCGCAGTGATTGAACCTAGAAAGTCATCCACCGCCGGTTTGGTGAGGGCCATCGCCATGCGATGCCCGCCAATAATCGTGGGAGCAACGACGCGGTTGGCTCCGGCTCGAATCAGTTTGCTCTCGGCTTGTTCCTCAGCAGCGCGCGCCACAATATGCAAATGCGGATTCAGGTCTCGCGCTGTTAGCACGACATAGACATTGTCGGCGTCGTCCGGTAAACAAGCGGCGAGCCCGCGAGCATGTTCGACGCCCGCTTCTCGCAAACTCTCTTCAAGCGTGGCATCGCGCACCAACACGATCACGCCAAGATCGGTTAGTTCGGCGACCTTTTGTGGATCCCTTTCGATCACTATGAAAGTTTCGGCGCCGCCCAGGAGTCCACGAACCAGGTGAGAGCCCACGCGGCCGGCGCCGCAGATGATGAAATGGTTTCGCAGTTTGCTCATTTTTCGTGACATCCGCCGCTGGCCAAAAGTCGCAACCAGCTCTGACTGAACTATAGCGTGGACGGTTGCCGTAAGCGCGTAAAGCACCACGCCCACCCCTGCCAGCATGAAGACCGTGGCGAAGATGTGCCCATTTCGTGTGGCGGGAGTCAGGTCGCCGTAGCCAACTGTGGTTACCGTCTGCGTCGAAACGTAAAGGCTATCAAGTATCGACCAACCCTCGATTAGATAAAAGCCGAGAGCCCCAAAGGCAATCGCCAACACTACAGCCAGCAGGGCAATAAGAATTCGGCGATTGTTGCCCGATAGCGATCGTGTGCCGGATGGAATAAAACTCATACCTCACAAGTGGCAGCTAAACGCAGCCGAAACCCAGCGCCGCTGGACGTTAACCAAACAGAAACAAGCTGTCAATCAATGGCGTATCCCGCTACTGGCCCAGTTTTTTAAGAGCTACTATTGCTACTGATGCAAAGCCTCACAACTTCGGAACCGGGAGTGGTTAGCGACCGGGTCCCGGTTCTACTTTACGCAAACTTACCGGACCCGGTCGCCACCACTCCAGTTTCCGTATTTGTGCGGAGGGCTTGCCGACAATAAAGTAGACACCATCGTCCCCAGAGGTTAGCATTCGCGTACGAGGATGGACGACTGACCCCAGACGTGACGCTCAGACCGCAAAGGTTTATCGCCTGTCTTTTATGCCAGTAAGATACCCACCCGAAGAGACGCCCCCCGGGGGAAAGCGATTCCGGAAGGACCTGAGGTCGCAGTCCCGCATTGTTTCCTACGCTGAACCGGAAGCCAGTTTCAAACGCCGCGCTCTTCGTCGCCTCGCCAGCCCCATCATAATCATCCCCACGCTGTTACTGGCCACGATTGTCGTTGGCTGTTTGGTTTATTACTGGATGGTATTCTCGGGTCGTATCGACAACCTTTTGAAGGGCGATATCTTCACTCGCTCGGCGGGAATTTACGCAGCGCCGAAACAGCTTCGGGTCGGACAGACCCTAACCACCGACAAACTAATCGAATTTCTTAAACACGCCGGCTATGTCGAGAAATCGCAGCAGGCAGACAAGGCGCGCGGGCGTTATGCGCTTGTTGACGGCAGTGTCGACGTCGAGCCAAGTGAAAGCATCATGGTTGACGGTGTGCCGCAGTTTCAAAGTGTTCGCGTGCAATTTGCGCGCACCGGGAAAACAATCAGCTCGCTGACCGATCTCGCAAGCAATACCCATCTGGACAAGGCCTATCTCGAACCGGAATTGATCAGCTCGGTTACCGGTCGCGAGCGGGCCAAGCGCAAAGTGATCGGCTTCAATGATTTGCCGCCTCATCTGGTGAAGGCAATTACCACAACCGAGGACCGTGCCTTCTTCGAACACTATGGCGTGAACGTGCGCGGCATCTTGCGCGCGCTCGTTCGTCGCTACGACTCAGATCCGAATTCACCGATCGCGCGTCAGGGAGGTTCGAGCATCACGCAGCAGTTAGTTAAAAACCTGCTGCTCTCTCCCGAGAAGACGTTGAAGCGCAAAGTCGCCGAGGCTTACATGTCGATCATCCTCGAGACGCGCTTGCCGAAGGAGCAGATATTTGCGCTTTACTGTAATCAAGTCTACCTGGGTCAGCAGTCCGGCTTTTCAATAAATGGTTTCGGTGAAGCCGCAGACGCCTATTTCAATAAGGACGTCACCACGTTAACGTTGTCGGAGTCGGCATTTCTGGCTGGAATCATTCGCAGTCCGAATCGCTATAACCCATACCACGATCTCGACACCGCGACGGCCCGTCGCAATCAGGTGCTGGACAACATGGCGGAAACGGGAGCGATCTCCGGAGACGAAGCGACCCAGGCGAAGCAAACCCCATTACAGTTGGCGCCGACGAAAGGCCGAATCGACAGTTCCGATGCACCATATTTTGGCGACTACGTTCAGAGCCAGCTAGGCGACATCATTGCCGGACCGGGCGCGGCGGACCATCTTCGCATTTACACCACCGTCGATCTTGATCTCCAGCGAGCCGCTTATGCCGCTGTTTCCAAACAGCTTGCCGCGCTCGACAAAATCGAAGCCAAAAGATTCGAGCCCGGTACCCTTCAGGCCGCTCTGGTTGCCATGAATGCGAAGACCGGAGAGATCGTCGCGATGGTCGGCGGCCGCGATTACGGCAAGAGCCAACTCAATCGCGCGGCTGACGCAATGCGTCAACCGGGTTCAGTTTTTAAGCCTTTTGTTTATGCCACGGCACTCAACACCGCGTACGATCCCGTTCCTCGTGTTATCACACCGGCGACAACTTACATCGATGAGCCGAAGACATTTTCTTACGACAACCAGGAATATTCACCGGGAAACTTTGGCGACACTTACAGCCACGCGCCAGTAACCCTGCGCGATGGCCTGGTTCACAGTTTGAACGTAGTAACCGTTGACGTCGCGATGGAAGTAACGATTGGGCGCGTTATGAATCTGGCGGCCAAGGCCGGACTCCCCAAACCAGCGCATTCCTATCCGGCGATGGCGCTTGGCACAAGTGAAGCGACGCCCTTGCAAATAGCTTCGGCATATACAGGGTTTGCTACTTTGGGAACTAGAACGACGCCGATTGCAATCAACCGTATTACGACCGGCAGCGGCGTGACTATCGCCGCGCCCACGCCGCAGAAAAACGAAATGCTGCGCCCGGACGTTGCTTACGTAATGACATCGTTTATGAAGGACGTCGTCAACCGCGGCACCGCCGCGCCAGTGCGAGCTCGCGGATTAAAAGCCAATGTAGCCGGCAAGACCGGAACTTCTCGCGATGGCTGGTTTGCAGGTTACACGCCAAACCTGGTCTGCATCGTGTGGGTAGGCTTTGACGATGGCTCACAACTTGGTTTGACTGGGGCTAACTCGGCGCTGCCCATCTGGACTGATTTCATGTCAGCGGCTTTAGCGGAACACCCGGAGTGGCAGGGCGATTGGCAAATGCCTGCCGGCATCGAGCAGGTCTCAATCAATCCGAGGACGGGCGCGCCGTCTGCATCCGAGGATACAGATAAGCGCATCGAGTTGTTCATCAACGGTACTTCACCGCAGACTGCGACGAACGAGGAATCCCAGACCGAGGCAACACCTGAAACTGGGGAACCCCCGATAACCCCGGATCAAACGCTGCCGCCGATTACATTTGAACCTTTGCCAAGTCCGTCCCCGCGCAAACCACCGCGGGCCGAAGTGCGTCCGGACGGTGGCCGCCTGGAAGGAACCATTACGCTGGACATCGATCCCACCACCGGATTGATCGCCGTGGAAACATGTCCGGTGATTCGCACCAGAACCTTCGTGCTCGGAACCGAGCCAAGAAAGTACTGCGGACCTGAGTATCATCAACGGCCGACTGCCTCGCCTCAGCCAACCCGCCGCACTCTCACCAATCGTTGACCTTACTCGCCAGGGTTGATCGCAACGTTTCAATCGCCAACGCTGCTGCGTGTTGCTTTCGTGAGGGCAAACCGCCGACGGCATCGATCAATTCCTCTCGCGTTAGGCGCAGCGCTTCCGTAGAAGTCATGCCGGTAATCAATTCAGTCAATACAGATCCACAGACCAGCGTCGGCGGACAGCCGTAAGCGAGGAACCGCGCAGCTTCAATACGACCTTCGAGCAGGCGTAGCGAGAGACGTAGTCGATCACCGCAAACAGGGTTGGATTCCTCGCCGTTGGCGTTAGCGTCCGAGAGTTCGCCGACGTTACGCGGATTGGCTATGTGATCTTTGAAAGCTGCGGAGTAAGCCATGGTTCAGACGGTCCGACAAAACTCTAGTTTGTCGTGCGGATCGACAAGCTATGCGTTAGCGGACAACGACCCTCGAAGCCTTATTAAGGGGCGACAGTTGTCGCAATTTCTCGACGACCAGCGGCAGAACCTCGAGGACGTAGTCGACATCCGCGTCGCAATTGTCCTTACCGAAACTGAAGCGGATCGCGCCCCGGGCGAGTTCATCGTTGCGACCGAGCGCCTGAATCACCGGCGACGGTTCGAGCGTACCGGATGAACAGGCAGAACCGGTTGAAATTGCAACTCCCTGAAGGTCGAGACTAATCAGTAAACTTTCGCCCTCGATGAAGCGAAACGAGATATTTGAAAGGTGTGGCAGACGGCAGGTGCGATTGCCGTTGAAGACAACGTCGGGAATCAACTCGGTAACACGCGACTCAAACCGATCGCGGAGTCTTGCGTCGTGTGCTGACCGCCCCGGCATTTCCTCGCGCGCCAGCTTCGCAGCTGCGCCCAGCGCGACGATTGACGGCACTGCTTCCGTGCCCGCACGTTTTTCACGCTCCTGATGCCCGCCAACATTCTGAGAGATCAAGCGAACACCGCGTCGCACGAACAGCGCGCCTGAGCCTTTGGGTGCGTAGAGTTTATGAGCGGAAAGCGACAAGAGATCGCAACCAAGCGCCTCCACGTTTACAGAAATGCGGCCAACAGCTTGGAC
>JANLYH010000214.1:0-9414 GCA_031365545.1 Pyrinomonadaceae bacterium
AAGTTTCCGGCGGAGATGCTACAGCCTACGGCAGAGCCGCCTTCGCTCCCACCAAATCCCTGTCGACAGATGAAGACCTCGATTCGGTTGTTTGCGATTCTTCATTCCAAGGCAGGACAAACTCTGGGCTGCACGGCGCTCAAGCCGCAGCAGGATTTCTATTTCCTGCTCGAGAAGGAGAAACCCCTGCCAAAGTTTGTGTACGTCGAGGTAGTAGACAGATTAATTGGAACAACCTACAGATCTTCTCTGGTCTCACCTTCATCAGGAGCTACGAAGTAAGAACAGATAGAGTTGAAATCAGCAACACCATCTTTTATTGACGCTGGAGTTTCTTTTCGCCGGCATTCGGTTCGTTAGGCTGAAAGATTCTTCGTCGTGAGAGCGGTTTTCTGTTATTCTCCTCTCCCCTTTTATTCTCAAGCCCGGAGCGGAGCATTACTCAGATGTTCAAAGCGCTCGCAAAACTGGTGACTAACGTGTTCCTGGCTTTTTTCACGCCGGGGCGCCCGTCACCAGTGCGACCTCAGACACAAAAGAAAAACTTCTCTGCAGATGTAATCAGGGCAGGCGACTTGCTCGTCTTGCGGCTGGACTTCTATAACATTCGACTGAAACCAAACCCCGGCGGCAAGCAACTTGTTACGGATGGCCCTGGGGATTCTTTCATCGTCGCTCACTTTCCACCGCAACATATTGCCGAGCAAGCTTTCGCTGAGGACAATCCCGGTGATCCGTTGTTGCCCCCACCCGTCGCCGCGCGACTGGCAGGGGAATCCAGGCTGGTGTTTTACCTCAACCCCGCGTTATTGCCGCTCGAGTTTTCGCTTGAGAGCATTCTCGGTGCGCTTTCTCAATGCGCGACGCTGGTTAGTGATCGCATCACCCAACCACCCCCCACACCGCCCGTCGGAGGAACAGCAGAGTTTGGCGGCGCGCTCTCCCAGTTCTCCGCTATCGAAGCTCCCTGGCGATTGGTTTTGTCTCCCCACCCTGAGGCGCGTTGGATCCATTCCACCCAGCCGGTAACTGACGGAACAAAAACGGAGCTGTGGCACACGCGGCTTGGCGTCCGTCCGTTGAGTGGCCCGGAGGTGGACGAAACTTCGATAACCAAACGCACCGCCCGCGCGGTTTATTCGCCGGACTACCGCGGGTCATTCCCAGCGGCGCCAGAATCGGATCTCTCGCCATTTCGCAATGCCCTGCGGCGCTATCATCGTCACCAACTCGTTCGCTTGACGGCGGACCGCAAGCTTGAGGGAAACGCTCCGGTCGCGGTCGAGCGGCTCATGCTCTCGACGCTGGGCGCTGAGCTTAAGCTTCACGGTGCCTGGGATACCGTGCTCGACCTGGTTGAATGGCAGCATCTTGCTACGTTAGGGCGCGACCAGTTCGTCAAAGTAGTTTTGAAAGGTTTTCTCTTTCCGCTCGGAAACCGCGCCGTCAAGATCACCATCACCGAACGAAAACTGGCGATGGGTACGAGTCACCACCTCGAGGGGAAACCCGTTGCGTACTTGCGACAACGAACCTTCATTGTAGTGCGCGAACCGATCAAGCGATTTACACATCGCGCCTTTCCCTTTCGATCAATCGAGTTCAAGACGCTCAAAACACAAAATCTGATCGATCCGCCGGACGAATCCATCGCCTTAACATCTGATGGCTCCCCTACCTTCTGGCCCCGCTATCAGGATGGCCCGGCCATCAAAGATGTATTTTTCCTGCTTGAAGGAACGGATTGGGACAACCAGAAGAGCAGCTTCAGTGCGCCGTTGATTTTCGTTCCGGCTTCAGCGGACATGGGAGCCGACATCGGAAAACTCGTTGATGCCTACAATGCCCAGGCAGGCGCTTTCACTCCGGTGGCGGAAGCTCCTCGTCGCACCGTCGCGACTGGAGGCCAGAAGATAGCCTTCGCCCCTTCGATGAAACCCGGTGATACCTCGCTTGATACTGATTCGCTTATTCTGGCTGCCCTCAATGCAGTTGGCACGCCACATTTTCTGCCCGCGATGCGCGGCGCCACCGTAAATCATCCCGCCCTACGGCAGATTTCAAAGGGAGTCGGTGCCACGCTTATCCGCTTCGATGATGGTTATCTCGCTGCCGCAGCATCGGATTTCGGGAATGCCGGTGAAGTCTTTGCCCGAATTGAGGCGCCCCCCGCCGTTAGGTTTCCGGTGGAAAAGACCGGCGGACTGGTCGCGCCTGATTTCACGCCGCAAGGAATCTCTCGTAACTTCGGTCCAGTGGGCGACGTTGCCAACGTGGCGAGTGGCCAATTCAACCCAGCCGCCATTTTTGCAGGAATCAAGATCCTCGGCGGCGTGCCGCTGGATAAAATTTTCAAGCTCATACCCTTCAATTGGCCCGGCCAGGCCGGCGAAACAGTCCCCGGCCTGACAACCGTAAGGACGACCCGCGAGATCGGCGGAGTGCCCACCGAAGTTTTAGAAACACGTTACGTGTGGACAGTCCACCGCGATCAGCTCCAGGGTCAGCCGATCTTCGATCCGCAACCAGGTGCGAAATTCGAGTTGGAAAGCGTCATCGACACGCCCCTTGATGGGAAGCCGGCACGTTTTCACGTCGCGGGTGCGCTCGAGCAGTTTGAGATCGTTCTGCCGCCGGGCGCCGATGCGCTGGTAGGAGCGAAGTTTGATAACGTTCGCTTCAAGGCGGGGACCGACGAAAAGGTTGACGTCTCCGTAAAATTCCTCGACATCGTTTTCAAAGGCCCACTCACTTTTGTAAACGACATTCGCAAGTACATCCCGCTGGATGGCTTTGTCGATCCACCCTACATCGACGTCAACGCGCAGGGCGTCAGTGCCGGATTTACGCTCGGCATTCCGACGATAGGGGTCGGCATTTTCACCTTGCAGGACATTAGTCTCAGCGCTGGGTTCTTCCTGCCATTCATTGGCGGCGCCGCGGCTTTGAGGTTTGCCTTCTGCGAACGCGATCATCCGTTTCTTTTGACGGTTTCGCTTTTTGGCGGCGGTGGATTCTTCGGTCTCGATCTTGATACGGAAAAAGTAACGAACGTCGAAGCTTCGATCGAATTCGGCGCGGCCATCGCTCTGAATCTTGGTGTGGCCGAAGGGAAGGCGTCGATTACGGCGGGCGTTTATTATCAGAAGTCGGGCGCCGGTTTCAACATCACCGCCTTCTTCCGCGCGGCCGGCTCGCTCAATGTCCTGGGCATCATCAGCGTATCCGTCGAGTTATACATTGGCTTGAGTTACGAGTCGGACAAGGGCAAGCCGCACGGAGGAAAGCTCTACGGCACCGCGTCGGTGAAAGTGAAAATTAAGATCGCGTTCTTCAGCATGTCAGTGAGCATCAGCATCACGCGTGAGTTTGCCGGCACTGATCCTACTTTCAAGGAAATGCTGACGGCGGGCGACTGGAGTGACTACTGCGACGCGTTCGCGCTTGAACCTTAGACACTATGGAAAAGCAGACTCTAACCTTTACCGCTCTGCCAAACGGATTCGCTCCCGATGGAACCCCGCGGCTTTCTGTATTCATATCCTCGCGGCTGTGGTCAGACGCACCAGGCGCCGGAAATCTCACCCTCGACAAGTATCCGGATCTATTGGACTGGCCCGCTCGATTAGCTGCACTAGTGTGGGAAGCAAGCATCGACGGCGCTCCGGGTTTGTCATTGTCCATAGATAACAATCAGTTGAAGCCGGCTCTGTGGGCGGCGTTATTTCACGACACGACTCAAGTCAAACCGTTTCGCTTTGAAGACTATCGCGGCACTCCCATCGAGTCGTTTCCAACCTGGGCCATCCATGACACCATCGCTGGTCTCTATGGTCGAGCTTCTTCCGATCCCGTCTACGGCGCAGGCCGCGATCGACCCGACCTGGGAGTTTTGGCAACTGATCCTGATTTGAGCGCGATCGCGCGTCCGTCGTTTCCGGAACCCGAGCCGCAGTGGAACCCGCAGGAGACGGCGCCGATACCTTTTCCGGACGCTCCGCCCGTAAAAGAGAAGCCCGAACCTGAACCGGAGCCGGCGCCGCCAACCGCGGGTGAGGGTTGTGGTTGCGGTTGCCTGGGATGGCCGTTCGCTTTGTTGAGAAGGCTTTTGGGTTTAACTGGTGGAAAAAACACAGACGCAAATGCACCAGTATTTGCTGAACCACCGGCACAGCCAGCGCCGACCGCATCTTTCAAAACTGATGTAACACCGCCGCCGCCGCCGCCGCCTCCCGCACCTGGAAAGTCTTTTCTGCCACCACCGTTAACACCGGCACAGCAAAAGACTCGTGCCGCTTTCGATGCGCTCGACTCGTTTCTAAAACCGTTTGCCGGCTCGGAACCAGCTTTACCCGATGTCGCGAAGCTGGCTGAAACGTGGGACTTTCATCAGGCGATTGCGTCATTGGGTGACTATCCGGAGCTGATGAGACGCCTTGGTCTGGTAGTCGATCTAAAACTGCCGGCGGGGAGTATGCTTCCCGCGACCGGCACTATTCAAATTTCGGTCACTGGGTTTGCCTTTCAGCCAGGTACGACCGTGGTCACACCGCGCACCCGTTTCGTTTCCTCGGCCACACTTTTTACGGCGGCGCCGCGGGCAATTCAACCGGAGATCGCGAATGGGTTTCTAAGAGTTGACGATACAGCGCGTTTCCGAGTGATCCAAAACGACGTAGCCGGAGATGCTATCAAGCTGCGAAACACAGCGACGCACGCGCTACGCTTTGCTCTCCCGGCTGATCGCCCCGGCAATCTTCCAGGCGAAGGCGGCTTGCCCGCGCTGCGAACTGCCGGCGTTTCGTTAGTGCGTCACGAAGTGGTTAACGAATTGGCGGAGCAGTTTCGCCGTTCGTGTGCGCTCAACCGCTTTCTGGCTGCTCAGGACCTTTCGCCACTGCCAGCGCCGGTCGCCGACACCGGGCCCGCGCCCGCACCATCCGACGAATTGTTTGCCGAAGATTTGGTGCGCGGCTATCGGATCGACGTCTTCGATAAAACGACAGGCTTCTGGCGTTCGCTCTGCGAGCGGATCGGCAAATATCGTTTTCTCGAGACTGTGGGCGGACCGATCACAGAGAGCGCAGACGACGAAGGCTTCGTACAGTTTGCCGCTACGGAGCCGCGCGACCCCGCCGCACCAAAAAGTATTCGCACTGGTGAAACACTCTTCACCTGGAATGGCTGGAGTCTGGCTGCACCGCGACCGGGCAAAGCGATCATGCCGGATGATAGTCACGCTGATCCAGCGAACACCGCAGTTACTCCGTTTAAGATTGAAACCGCATTCAACGCGAAAACAGGCAGCCTCCCGCGTTTACGGTTTGGCAGGAAGTATCGCCTGCGAGCGCGCGTCGCCGACCTGGCGGGAAACAGTGTGACCGTTCCCGATGACGCTGCGTTCGCGGTCGATGTTCCGGAAGCCACACCTGAATTCACTGCCGTCAGGTACGAGCCACTCGCTCCACCCGTCCTCATGCTTCAAAGCGCACCGGTAGAAGGTGAGTCGGTTGAGCGTCTCGTAATCCGCACGCCAGCTATTGGCGGTCTGGGAACCACTACTGCGCGGCACGTTGCTCCGCCGAAAGCGTCTCAACTCATGGCAGAGCTGCACGGAAAGTTTGATAACGTGAGCGTTGATGGATCACCAGCGGGATATGCGCTGGCCTCGCGAGAGTCAAACTCCGCGAAAGATGGAGCAAAGCAAACGAAACCTGCGCTCGATGGCCTTCCCGGCCAGGTTCCAATGACACCCGAGGAAAGCGATCCGTGGTTCCAATCCGCCGCTCTGCTGACTGTCAATTATCTGCCTGATCCGCACGCTCGCGGCGTAGCCTTAACCGGTCTCCCGGGAGAAGCGGCCGCCGACGCCGTGCGCAGCATTGTGTTTGCGAATGCCTGGCCCGACTTAAAGCCGTTTCGAATTGAACTAAAACCAATAGCGGCAGCCACAATGCCAGGCCTTCCTGTTTTTGCAGGCGATACGTTGACGGTCGAGCTGGCGCCGGCACAGCGAGCGACAGTCCTTATTAATAGCTTTCTCGATCCTGGCGATATCGAGAGCCGCGGCGTTTGGCAGTGGACCGACGAACTTGGTCCCGCAAATTTGGCACAAGTCAAAAAATCGGTAATTGACGGGCGGCATTGGGCGCACCTGCCATGGCGCGAGATCACGCTGGTGCATGCCGTGCAGATGCCGTTGGAGGCACCCGATATTCTTGTTCTCGATCCCAAAAAGAAACTCGCGGAGACGTTTGCCGTTGTCACCGGTGACGTGAAAGTTGAGGCCGCCAGTACGGCTCGAGTCCAGCTGCTTGCGAGTTGGGCCGATCCAATTGACGACTCAACTGCAGGTGCCAGGTTAGAACCTCACAACGCGCCAGTCTGCGAAATTGAGGTGCCGGAAGGCGTGAGCCCCGTTGGAGTGAAAGACAGCGGAACTGCTCTACCGCCAAAGCATGAATTCCATGACACGAAATATCATCGCGTCGAATACACGCCGGTAGCGGTAACGAGATTCCGCGAATATTTTCCCGCTGCCACAAATACCCCCGCAGCCACCACCTCGCCTGGAGCAGCATTCGCAGTCGATGTGTTGAATTCAGTCCGTCCGGCAATGCCGAAGTGCGTTTACGCGTTGCCCCTATTCGAATGGGATTCGCCTCCCGGAACACCCGGCATTGTAAAACGCCGGCGAACCGGTGGCGGCCTGCGCATTTATCTGGAGCGGCCGTGGTTTTCTGCGGGAGCTGGTGAGTTGCTGGGCATCGTCTTTCAGGAGGGTATCGACTTTCTCAAATTTGACAATGCCCTTAGACCGTTGGTGACGCTTTACGGTGCTGACCCGATCTGGGATGCAAACCCCATTTCAGCTAGTGCAGCAAAAGCGCACTTCAAGAACGCAGTGGACGCGATGACTGGACCACTCTTGAGCGAGAACCCGGCCATCGTCTCGGTGGTGGGCTATCCGGTAGAGTTCGATGCCGACCGGCAGCTTCGATTTGCGGATGTTCGAATCGAAACGGGCGACGCCTATTGGCCGTTCGTACGACTTGCGCTCGCTCGGTTCCAACCAAAGTCCGTCGCTGGCGCCCACCTTTCGCATGTAGTGCGCGCCGACTTTATTCAACTTCCTCCCGAGCGAGTTGCGGAGATCGCCATTGGACCAGCCGAGGTTCATCTCAAGGTTTCGGGTCCCGTTTATCTCAGTTCAGAGGTCACCGAAACTATCGGTGCCAGACTTCCTTCGTTAGGTGGTTCTCCGGGTAGCAATGGACTGAGCGAGATCGAAGCTGTGATCGAACAACGCGATGCGGCCGACGATCCGGCGAATGAACTAGCCTGGCAGCCGATCGACGCAACGCGAGTCGTGTTTTTTCAAAACCCATTAACGCCGGGCGTGTGGGAGGGTGACGTCCCCCTCACCGTACCGCTGGCACCGGCCCTGTTTCGACTGTCGTTAAAAGAACTCGAGTGGTTCCGCACTGACGATGCTGTTTCAACGGATCCGCCGCGGGCGCAAGTTAGAGTCGCCAGACGTGTGGTATACGCTGACGTCTTTGCGCTCTAGCCGCTCGTTATGCAGGTTTAAGCTGCGAGACTCACCACCGGAGTGACTTGCGTGAACGCAGTCCGCTCCAGGGGGCGTGCAGAGAGCGTAGTTGCGCCCACCAATCCCTAGCACGTCAACTCCAACTCCGATACAATCTGCGCCTTATCTGAACGGGAGGTTCTCGAAATACGGGTTCCTTCCAGCAAGCAGCCACCAAATTAGGAAGGCGGCGCGTAGGCACACTGGTTTCCGTTGGCGCTAGACTAGGCCGCTACGAAATCCGCGAACATTGGAACTACCGAAGCGCATGCCCTGGCTATTAATGTCAAAAATCCTGCAAGGCAGAATGACAGTTCAGTAGTGAGGTCCGCCTACTTAACAACCAATTAGTGATCACAACTTTGAGGAGGAACATCAATGGCCACGGCATTTGCTCCAATCCCCGGCATTCCTGCAGCGCTGCACCGTGCCGAAAACGAACTTCCCTTTGTCGAGTACCAGGAGGGCGTAGTTTTCCAATTGCTGCACGCTGATGTGGAGGCCGGGCTCTGGGTAATCAGAGTGCGCTTTCAACCAGGTGTCACTATCCAACGCCACAAACATACGGGCGAGGTCTTCGCCTTCACCGTGAAGGGTTCGTGGAACTACCTGGAATACCCGGAAGTCAATACCGCGGGTTCATATCTGTTCGAGCCGGCCGGCTCGGTGCATACGCTGCACGTGCCGGCGTCAAATTCAGAAGTGACCGATGTTTGGTTCGCAATTCGCGGAGCGAACCTCAATCTTGACGCGGAAGACAAGGTCGAGAGCGTGCTCGATGCCGGCGCGGTGCTTGAGATCTACCAGGCCCGTTGTGAAGCAAGCGGGCAGGGTCGTCCAAATGTAATCGGCACATAAACGAGGGGCCCCGACGCGGTGCTGTGGCGTCGGCAAAAGGATGAAACTCGATTACGCAGCAACCACGAAAGGAGTCAACGCATGGCCCGACCTTCAAAGTTCGCACATGTCGTTTATAGCACCCGACGCTTCGATGAAATGATCGACTGGTATGAAAAAGTCTTCGAAGCGACCGTGGTCTATCAAAATCCGGCGTTCGCTTTTCTTACCTACGATGACGAACATCATCGTTTTGCGTTCGCCAATTTGTCAGTGCTTACGCCTGATAATGTAACCAGCGACAAGCGGGACAACGCCGGTGTAAATCACGTAGCCTACACTTACGCCAACCTGGGTGACTTGCTTGCTACGTTCGAGCGTCTCAAACAAATGGGCGTCACTCCATATTGGCGTATTCATCACGGCATTACACTGTCACTTTACTACCAGGATCCCGATGGCAATCGCATGGAGTTTCAGGTGGACAGTTGTTCGGTCGCAGAGGCCAACGCTTACATGCGGACAGCTGCCTTCGCCGCGAATCCGGCCGGAGTAGAAATTGATCCGGAGATTTTGCTGGCGCAGTATCGCAGCGGTGTGCCGGAGCAAAAACTCCTGGCGATGCCGGAAGGACCGATGGCCACGATCCCGCCTGAGCACGGCATGTCCTGATACTTCCCGCTATTCAAGGAGTTGCTAAAACGGATGAATCTACCCGAATGAATTTGAAACTGGATGAATAAAGAACTCGCAGCCAACACCACGCTGTCGCACTACCGCGTCGTCTCCAAGATCGCCGAGGGTGGAATGGGTGAGGTGTATCTCGCGGAAGATGCCCAACTCCGCCGTCGCGTGGCATTGAAGATATTGCCGAGTGGCCTGGCGTCAAACCAGGACCGGATGCGGCGCTTCATTCAAGAAGCGCAGGCCGCGGCCGCGCTCAATCATCCGAACATCGCACACATCTACGAGATTGGTGAGAGCGA